>DFDG01000184.1:14235-56724 GCA_002367815.1 Opitutaceae bacterium UBA3033
CGAGCGGAGGCGGGCCCGGCACATCGTCGAGGAAATCGCGCGAGTTGAGACCACCGTGGAGGCGTTGCGCAAAAGCGACCTCACGACGGTGGGCGAATTGTTGACCGCGTCGCACCGCAGTTCTCAGCACCTATTTGAAAACAGCACGGCCGAACTGGATTTTCTGGTCGATCTACTGATCACAATCCCCGGAGTTTACGGCGCGCGCCTAACCGGCGGTGGATTCGGCGGCGCAGTGATGGCGCTGACCGACGCGAATTTTGGGGAAACCGAGGCCGCCACCGTAGCCAAGAGTTATCGCGAGAAATTCAGCGCCAAACTCGATGTCCTGCACACGCAGACCGGCGATGGTGCCGGCTTGATTGATCATCTCTGATTCAAAGCCTTCAGTTGTTCGCTGAGCCAAATTTTATGTTTCCAGCGTAGATTCTTGGAAGACATGTCGATGGAGTAAAAGCTGTCGTTCGTATTTAGCTGCGGAAGCTCAAGGATGCGGCACAAATTGAGGGCGAGCCATTTTTCGATTTTCAGCACGACCATCTTTTTGCGCAGACGGCCTTGGATATCCCGATTGAGGACGGTGGGAATCGTGTTCAGGGTAAGGATCTCGTCGATGGCGGGGTGGGCCATCTTGATCCGGCCTTCCTCGCTCGCGTAGAAATGTGTCAGGGCGAACACGGTTTTACCCGGTTTGATTTCCTTCAATAACTTGCAGGTTTGAACAACGGTTGATCCGGTTCGCACCATGTCGTCGAACAACACGATGTCATGTCCACGGACATCCTCCAAACTCGATTCGCTTTCGGGGTGCATCGTAATACTCACTTCACGTTCACTCGTCCTTTCTTTGTCCAGCAGCAGGAACTTCGCTTTGTTCAGCTTAAGCCGAACGCACATCTCTTTCACAAAATCACGGGCCCCTTTGTCGGGCGCACACAGGGCGAGCCCCTCTCCGTCATCGCCGTATTTGACGATGTTGGAGTTCAACAGATAATCCACGTAGATATCGTAGGGGATGATGTTGTAGAATTTCCCCCCAAAGACATCGTCGAACATTTGTTGCACCGAGTGGGAGTGATTGTGCACGGTGAGCACACGATCGACGCCGGACAACTTTAGCATTTCGGCATATAGTTTGGCCGTAAACAATTGGCCGTCGAATTTCTTCAAGTCCTTTTGATCGCGCGCAAAGTCAGTTTCTCCGAGCTCGTTTCGGGGACCGCGATCCTGAGCGCTGTAGTAAAGATCGGGTTCGACCAAGATGACTTCCGAAGCGCCGTTTTCCTTGGCCGCGCGGGCAATCATGAGCGTGCGCATGGTCAGGCTTTGGCGACTCATCACCAAGCTGCTGGTGCTGACGATGATAACGCTTTTGCCCTGCAGCTTGTTGCCGATTTGATTGAAGTCCTGCTCATCGGAGATGAAGCGGGGGCAAAACTCTGAGTTGGCAAAATGTTTCAGACTGATCTGATCCGCGATGTCCTCGCTCTGGCCCATGGAAAAGGCGACGTCGATGGCGAACGGATCGTCCGAGGAATTTCCTACGACAATGTATTTCGATTCGGTCATGATTGAAAGGGAAGGTCAGAGCAGTTCACTAATCTGGGCGAAGTAAGCAGTCACCAAAGGTTCAAAACAAAGAAAATACAATGCACCGGCGATAGCTAGCATCGGGCCAAAAGGCACGTGCACGCCGAATCCAAGTTCAGTGGGTTCACCGTCCGGAGTCTCGGCGGGAGGAGCGGCGGCCGTCGGTTTGCCCATGATCTTCTGCCACCCCAGGGCCAGACCGAACCAAACGGTGCCCACGATGGCCCCACCAAATACGGCGAATACCGCACCCTGCCAGCCACAGAATGCCCCGATGGCGCCGACGAATTTCACGTCACCAAACCCCATTGCTTCTTTGCGCAGAATCGCCTCGGCGATCAGGGCGATCCAGAGCACCAGCCCCGATCCAACCAGCAGTCCTTGGGCACTGATTACGACTGAACGCAGGCTTTCCATGACAAAGAATTCACCGGTTTGCCCATGCAGTGCCGGGACAAACAGCGAGAGCAATAATCCCAACACGCCACCACCGATGGTGAACACATCGGGAATGATCATATGATCCAAATCGATGAAAGTGGCACTTAGGAGAATGCTTAAATACACCATGCCGATCACGGCTTTGGCCGGTGGAAAGAGCAACCAACAGGCGAGAAACAACAAGGCGGTCAGCAATTCCACGAAGGCATAACGGATTGAGTAACTCCGGCCGCAGCAGCGCGCGCGACCCCGCAGGATGAACCAGCCGAGGATGGGGATATTGTCATACCAAGCGATCGGTTGACCGCATCCGCAATGAGAACCGGGCGTGACAATCGATTTGCCGGCCGGCACCCGATAAATGACCACGTTGAGAAAACTCCCGATACACGCGCCGAATACAAATGCTGCGAAGGGGAAGAACCACGGCAGCAGGGTATTTATTTCGGCGAAATCAAACATGTCAGGATGTTGTGCCCGTGGATTGAGAGAGCGCAACGGCCATCAATGGGGCCGTGCGTCCGGCGGGGACTCCACTCCATATTTCCAAGGCCTTGGCCCCTTGGTGAACGAGCATCGACAGACCGTTGGCCCCGGGAATGCCGAGTTGCTTGGCCAGAGCCAGCAAAGGGGTGACGGGTGGATTATAAATCATATCAAACACCCCAGATGGCTGGGGCAGGGAGGCAAGCGCGATGGGAGTGGGATCTTCGGCGCGCAGACCGGCCGATGTCGCATTGATCACCAAGGCATGTGACGGCAGGTTGACGGGAATTTTACCGGATGAGAAACCATGCAGGGGCACTCCATTCGTGATGGGATGAAGGATGGTGAGCAATCGCTCGAGGTTGTCTACGGTGCGATTGGCAATCCAGAGTGAGGCGCAACGCCGTTGGAGGCATTCAACGGCAGCCCCGCGGGCAGCCCCCCCGGCGCCGATTAATATCACATGCCGATCCTGCAACTCGAGCCCGAGACTTTCCTGCACGGCGGCGGCGAGTCCATAGCCATCCGTGTTGTATCCCGTCCAACTGGCAGTGGTGCGTTGCAAAGTGTTGATAGCCCCTACGGGTTGCGCCGCTTGGTCGATGTGGGCGACTTCTTTCACCGCTAAAATTTTGTGGGGCACGGTCAGGTTGATGCCATGAAATCCCCGGCTATGCAGGGCTACCAAGGCTTGAGGCAGATCAGCCGGGGGCACATCGAAGCGGAAATATTTCCAATCGGTGTATTGCCCGTCCTCCCTCGCCATTTCGGCCAGGGCAGTGTTGTGCATGAGCGGGCTCAGGGAATGTTTGATGGGATGGCCCAGCACGGCCAGAGCCGTGCCGGTAAACGCCCATGCGTCAAGATCAGCCAGAGTTAATACTTCGGAATTTTCGAGTTTCGCTTTCAGTGGACCGAGTGAGGCAGTTGTGCGTGCAACGCGCAAAAGTGAAAATCAACTATCGACGCTCGGATTGCTACGTCGAGTTTCGTTCGTAAACCGCATCAAATTCTTCGACGAATCCGGCAAAAAGACGTGCATTGGCATCGTCGCCGGCAGCGTGATAGTGATTTACGAGATTGCGGCAGCACCGACAAAGCACTTCGCGCACGGAGGACGGGGCCAGATCTTGAGGTTGTGGATCCAGGTTGTTTTCCCGTAGCAGGTCGAAAATTTCCTCTGGTTCCCGAAAGATCCCACGATCAAACGTATCGATAAAGAAGAGTGATTCTCCCGCAAAACAGCCGACCAAAAAATGGCCCGGGATGCCCACAGGTTCCAGCTCGAGGCCGATCCGTTCCGCCACCAAAAGATAGACTATGCCCAACGAAATGGGGATCCCCTTCCTGGTTCTCAGCACTTGATCAATCAGGCTGTTCTGCGGATCCGAGTAATTGTCCTGATTACCCCGAAAGCCCCATTCATGAAAGAGCACCCGGTTGATGGTGCGGCATTTTTCACGAGGGCTGGATGGTTCGACGATTAACTCCCGACAACGGCGCGCCATGTCATCGAGTGCTTTGCAGCAGGCCCCGACATCCAGATCGGGATTGACGGTTCGCGCCATAAGCAATGCGCCGGACTCCAATTCATAATTCATTGAATGGATAAACGCGCGATATTCTTGCACGGGGTCGGAAAATACCAATTTACTTAAATACCACTCCGCGTGTCGGGCCAGAGAGTGGGCTGATTTTCGCACGGTTTCCTGCAAAAATTCCTGTGCAGGCAGTCCTAGTCGCGAGAATCGAGATAGCAGAGCCTGCCGCACAGTGGCACTCGGGTCGTCGAGCAAGCCCAGATAAGATTCTCGCTCGCGCGGGCTGAGTTTACCGGTTTCCACGCTGCGAAACGAAGCGGGTTTTTAACCGGTGGCAACCCGGAAAGAAGGCCGCGGCGCATTATTGAAAGTGATCTTCGAACTTTCATTGCCACGCCACCTGCCGTTAGGAAGGGTTTCCCCTTCAATCCCTGGCACCAAAGAGTGCGGTGCCGACCCGCACTTGGGTGCTGCCTGCCGCGATGGCAACCGACATGTCTCCACTCATGCCCATGGATAACTCGCGCAGGGGCACAGAGAATGTTGCCGCGAGCTCATCTCTGATGGTGCGCAAATTTGTGAATGTGCGCACGGCTACATCTGGATCGTCACTAAGCGGGGCGATAGTCATCAGCCCGTCTACTTGCAGGTAAGATTTTCCCAAGGCGGCTTCCAATAAATGGGCGGCTTCGGTGGGTTCTGCCCCGAATTTAGCCGGATCGTTTCCAGAATTAATTTGTAGTAGAATTGGTAATATCATGCCGGCATTTTCGGCCGCACGGTTGAGATGGGTGAGTAGCTTTTCGCTATCCACGCTTTGCACCCGGGCAAAATTATCCACGGCGAGTTTCGCTTTGTTTGATTGCAAATGGCCGATGAGTTCCCAGGCGATGGTTGCATAGCACCCAGCCCGTTTCTCAACTGCTTCCTGCACACGATTTTCCCCCACGGCCCGAAGTCCGTAGCGCGCCGCATACTCCACCGCGGTTGCAGGGTGAGTCTTGGTGACGGCCAATAATTCCACTTCAGTAGGATTACGTCCCGCCTGCCTGCAGGCCGCTGCGATTTGCTCCTGCACAGTATCAGTTCTGGCTTTAAATTCGTCGTAGGAGAGTGGCATCATTTGATTGGCTTATAGAGTTGCCAGTGGATTAGATCAATTTATGCTGCTTTCCAACCACGATTGCTATGCAAATTGAAAACTTCAAAATCTTTGCCGATCTCGTCGAAACCAAGAGTTTTTCCAAAGCCGCGAAACTTAACAGTATTACCCAATCGGCGGTCAGCCAACAAGCTCGCGCCATGGAGCGGCATTTTAAGAGCCTCCTGATTGATCGCAGCCAGAAGCAGTTTCAACTCACGCGCGAGGGGCAGCAGGTGTATGATTCGGCCAAGGACATGCTGCATAATTACGATAAACTGCTCAGCGATTTACAGGAGTTAAAGAAAGTGGTCAGCGGCACGATCCGCATTTCCACGATTTATTCCATCGGGCTGCACGAGTTGCCACCCTACATTAAAAAATTTCTACAAGACTTTCCCTCGGTTAATGTCCGGGTGGAATACCGCCGCTCCAATCTGGTCTATGAGGACATTCTGCATAATTCGGTGGACTTTGGACTCGTGGCTTTTCCCGTCAAAACCCGGCAGATAGAGATGCTGCCCTTCCGGGCTGACCGTTTGGTTCTGATTGCCCATCCCAACCACCCCTTGGCCCAAAAGACCGAGATCGATTTGAAGGATCTCACGGGGCAGAAATTCATTGGTTTTGATCCCGACATTCCCACGCGCAAGGCGGTGGATATCATTTTTCGGGAAAACAAACTCGAGATCGAACCCGTCATGGAATTCGACAATATCGAGACCGTCAAACGCGCGGTCGAAATTGACCATGGCATCGCTATCGTGCCCTATGCGACGGTGATGCAGGAGACGAAGCAGGGGTCGCTCGTGGCCGTTCACTTCAAGGGTAAAGAATTTACCCGACCATTGGCGATTCTGCATCGCAAAGGACGGGTGCTCACTCCAGCGATGCGGAAATTTATTGAGACGCTCGGCTTGGATTTATCCTGATTTTGTCGGGACGGGGAAAGTTTCCAGCCGATTTGCGAAATTGTGGGGAAGAAACGAGTGGTAGGCTACTCCCACTCTAAACATCTCAATAATGAATAATAATCGTCGTCCCTTGCTGATAGCTTCCGTTTTACTTTTTGGTCTGGCCGCCTGTAACCCCCGCGAGGAAGATGCGGTCGATGATACTGCAATTGAGTCGGCTTCCCTGAGTGAGTCGGTTGCGACCAATAAAAGGGTCGATCTTCCATTGGTGGACGTGGCGCCAACCTGGTCTTTGCTTGATCTGGACGGCAACAGGGTTTCTTCCGAGCAATTCAAGGGCAAGGTGGTCGTCATAGATTTTTGGGCCACTTGGTGCCCACCATGCCGCGTCGAGATTCCCGGCTACATCAAACTGCAGGAAAAATATCGCAACGATGGTTTGGTGATCTTGGGTGTCTCACTGGATCGCGGCGGACCAGAGGTTGTTCGTCAGTTTGCGGAGAAGTTTGGGATCAATTATCCCCTGGTGATGGGTGATAGTGATGCCGTAGCGGCTTTCGGTGGATTCAATGCGATTCCGACCACATTTCTCATCGACCGCGAAGGCAATATCCGTGACGTGAAGACCGGCGCTGTGGAATCGGCGATTTACGAAGAGATGATTCTCAAGGTTTTGAAATGAGGCGTGATTCTCATTTCAGGATGATGACCGTTTGGATCACTGGCGGTTGATTTAGCTGACAGTATCACATCTTGCTGATTTGAGATTGTAAGCCAGAGGCGGGAGCGTGCTTGTTGTCAGGATACATGCATTTTCCCGTCTTCATGCTCATACCGCTCTCATGCGCGTTAATTTATGTCGTCGGCATGTTGATGTTGAAGCGGGCGTCGGAAGTGGGGGTGGGAATCTGGCGGGCGACATTTTTTGCCAACTGGGCGTGTGCGCTGATATTTCTTCCTTGGTGGATTTCGCATGGTTGGGCTCCCGTGGCGTGGTTGCATTATTGGCAGCCGGCGCTGAGTGGGCTGCTTTTTTGCGTGGCGCAGGTCGTGATGTTTTTGGCAATTACCCGCGGTGATGTTTCGGTGGCCGCCCCGGTCATGGGGGCGAAGGTGATCTTTGTGGCCTTGTTCAGCACCCTGTTGTTATCGGATCATGTGCCGTTGCTTTGGTGGCTGGGTGCCGGGTTGAGTGCTACGGCCGTGGGACTGTTAAATCTGGGCGTTAAGACCAAACACCGGTTGGTGCGCCAAACCATCCTGTTGGCCCTTACCAGCTCGCTGTTATATGGGTTGTGCGATGTGTTGTTGCAGCGATGGGCCCCGGCTTGGGGCCCCGGCAACTTTTTCCCGCCCTTATACATGGCTGTCGGCATTTATTCGTTTGGGTTGCTGAAATTTGCCCACGGGGGTTTGCGCGGTATGACGGCTCAGGCTTGGCGTTGGGTATTGCCGGGAGCCCTGCTCAATGCCCTGAACAATGCCGGTATTGCCATTACCTTGGGCATTTGGGGACAGGCGACTGCGGTCAACATCGTCTATAGTTCGCGGGGTCTTTTCAGTGTGTTGCTGGTCTGGCTGACCGGGCATTGGTTTTCCAACACCGAACGACATGCCGGGCGCGGCGTGCTGGTATACCGCTTGATCGGGGCGGCCGCGATGCTGGCTGCTATTGGACTGGTATTGAGCTGAGGCCACAGGTGAATGTTCGGATGACGAACCTTTGGTCCGTGAGGAGGCTTAACGCGCTATCACCAGACCAAGCGGCCAAGCCCCATTACATAAACAGAGGGGGCCGGTGATAACCCCTTAACACCGACCCCCATGGTTTGCTATTTCCCAGCTTTTTTAGCCGGTGTCATTTTGGCTATCCCTATCGTTCGCGTTACATGACGATTCATTCATAGCACTACGCATGCCAACCGGTGGATTGATTAATCTGCGGTGAATCGTGCGATTTGGGCCAAGCCGTCGGCGATCTCACGATCATTACGACAGGGAGGCATGATGTTCTGGCCGCCCCATTTGTTATTGCGCCGCATCCACGCCTCAAAAGTCCCCGGCATCAGCAGTCTAACAATGGGTGGTTTGAGGGTGCCTGATCTTCGTTTGGCATCGTAATCGGGATTGAGTTTCCGCATTTCCGCATCGAGTTCGACGGCCAGAAACGGCCCCCTGGGAGTGATCAATGTTCCGGGCTTGAGTTCAATCCACCACTCGTGCCATCCATGGCCGCGACCGGTAAGTGAATTTGCGACAAGCGGTGCGACGTGAAAGTTGACGATGCTCCAATCATATTGGTGGCAAACCTTCAGCAAAGAATCGGTGAGTTCTTTCTCGATCACATGCTCTCCGCAGGCGCTTAGTTGCAGTTTAGTGCGACCGACGTAAACCAACCGCGGCGGTTTTGTGCTCATAAACCGGACGACATCGCCGATCACGTAACGGCACAAGCCGCTTGGAGTGGTCATGATCAACCCGTAGTCCACCCCAATTTTTACATCCGCGAGGGAGACAACTTTGTCGTGGAGTTGGGCCAGTCGGCTTTCATCGTATAAATTGATGGGGATGAATTCGTAGAAAATCCCCGCATTGGTTATTAAACGCAGACCGGCAGTGCTGGCCCCATCCTGGGCAGCGATAAAACCTTCCGATGCAGGATAAATTTCGTGGAAATTAACCTCAGCCCCGCAGACTTTGCGCAATTCATCCGCATAAGGTCCGATGGGCACGCCCGCATGGACCAGACATTCCAGATTGGGCCACAAAGCCTGTAAATCATCTGGGCGATTATTGTTGGTGCTGCCTTGTTCTCGCAGAGCATGGGCAAAAATCAGTAACGAACTGGGAATACCAGCCATCAGCGTGATGTCTTGGTAACGAGTGCGCGCAATGCTGGCGGTCAGTTTTTCCGGAGAATCCCCCATCCGGGCAATTTCGCTGCCGGGTTCATAGAAATGTTTTTCAACCCAAGGGGGAATTCTATTTGCGGTGATACCACTGATGGATCCTCCGACCGCTTTGAAGTCCTTGGTCTCAAATATCGTGGTCAAGTTGGAAGTGCCACCGAGTATCAGGTGCCGACCGTAGAAGATCCCGGCATGGCCTGCCCTTGCCGAATAGAATAACAATGATTTGAGACCTGCAGACCGAAAGTGTTGCAGCATCGCATCCGTAACCGGTAAATTTTTTGGGCTTGCCGTGGTGCCTGCAGAAATGGCGTAGAGGGAACACTGACCGGGCCAAAGCACATCGGCTTCCCCTTGTTTCATCCTCTCAATCTGGGGGATCAGATCATCATACCGGCATAAAGACACTTTTTTCGCGAACTGATTATAACTCATCTTTGTCGTGATCCCGTGGTTTCGACCTTGTTTAGTAAGGGCCAGACTCGAGATGAGTTTCCGCAAAATTTTATCCTGGTCGGATATGACGGCCCGCCGTAGCTGCGAGGGCATCCGGTCCGTCAAAAGACCGGCGCCGAAGGTGAATATACTTTTGGGCAATACCGACATATCTAACAAATCGCTTGTATATGTAAGCAGTCCCGTGGATCGAGTGGTCGCAAGTGTATTCACACCGAGTCACCAACCTCACGGTTTTTTAATCGGTGCTTTCCTTGAGACAGGGAATTCGCCAACTGGTTGCGGAGTATCAGGACGTTGGGGCACCGAATTTGGGATGTGGTGCGTTCAAAAACGTATCATCTGAGAAGAACGAAATTTTCATTCGCAAAACATCGGCGTGACATTACCGCTGCTTTGCCGTTCTCAAGTAGTTGCATGCCTTTGCCGCCAATTATTTTTGAGGACGATACCCTGCTGGTATTTAACAAACCGAGCGGATTGCCGGTGGTGTCGGAACGGTCCGGCAAGGAGCAGGAAAATCTTACCGCGCAAGTCAAAGCGGTTTTTGGCGCCGGTTTAAGCAATGTGCATCGGCTCGACGCAGAAACCAGTGGTTTGATTGTCTGGGCCAAGACCAAACCCGCTCTAGATTTTGTCAGCGGCCAGTTTCAATCCAAGGCCGTGCAAAAAATTCATCACGCGGTCGTTGTGGTGCTGCCGCTTGAGGATAGCCTGCCGTCCGATACCATCGTGCGCAATGAATCCGGCTTGGTGCCGGAATTGTTTTCAATCGATTGGTGGATCGGGCGCGACTCAGCCAAACCCGGGCGGATGAAAGTTTTCCGGCGCAACGGCGGCGAGCCAGCGCAGAGTGATTTCGTGGTCAGGGAAAATTTTGGTCGATTCGTATTTGTGGAGTGTCGGCCCCAGACCGGACGCAAGCATCAATTGCGGGTCCATCTGGCCGCCGCGGGTTTGCCGATTTTGAATGATGCCCTTTATGGTGATCCGGAACGCCTCTTGCTCCTTTCGGACATCAAACGGGGTTACAAAGGTCGCGCCGATGAGAGACCCCTGATCAAGCAACTCGCCTTGCATGCAAGTGAGTTGGTTATCACACACCCGACCACGCGTGAACCGTTGGCGTTGCATGCTCCGTTGCCGCCGGAATTTGAAGTCGCACTCAAAAACATGCGAAAGTTTTGCCGCGGTCGGCGCACTTAGCTGGCGCCTATTTACGGAGCGCGACGTTGAACCTGCGAAAGCAGGCTTCGGGCTTCTTCAAAAGATGGCTCCAATAACAATGCGGTTTGTAGGTGCCGGATGGCTTCATCCCGCCGGGTGGGTCGGTAGAGCAAAAGCTTGGCCAGATGATAGCGGGCCACCGCGAAGTCCGGTCGAGATTGAACCACCAGTTCAAGGTGCACCAGAGCCTCGAAATTATCGGGTCTTCGGTTGAGCAGGATCCGGCTGATTTGATAGTGGGTGCTCCAATCATCGGGAATGAATTTGAGCGCGGCTTCCAAATGACCCAATGCCTCCTGTTCCCGACCGGGCACCTGCATGATGGCATAGCCCAGACTCGAGCGCACTTCGCCCCGGCTTGGATCAAACTTCAACACGGCGCGATAAAGTTGAATCACTTCCTCGATATGACCCGGAATGGTAAGCAGTAGATTTGCGAGGTTCAAACTGGCTTGCCAGAGCTCTGGTTTCAATCGAATCGCCTCCCTAAACGCCGCGATCGCTTGATCTTCGTGGCCCGGATTCCTCATCAACGCCATCGCAAGGTTGGCATGAATTTCCGCGTAGTCCGGTTTCATTTTCAGGGCCTTGCGATAGTAAGTGATTGCTTCCTCCACCTCGCCAATGGCGGCCAATTCCATACCCAGATTGTAAGTGGCCATCAAGGACGCAGGATTTTTTTCAAGGGTGGCCCGATAAAGGGTTATGTTGTCACGATATTCATGCGTTTGCTGCCAGGAGAGAAAACCGAGCGCACTCAGTAGAATTCCGGCCGCGGTGCGTTTGGACCAGACCGGCAGTTGGGGATAACGATCCGCCAGTAGCGTTAATCCGGCAGCAACCGGCACGATGATGGCGATGCAGGCCAAATACTGAAAATGATCCGCCACGTAGGAGAACTGAAAGGGAAAGACGTTAAAAAATCCCAGCGCAGGAAAAAGTGTGCCGCCAAATAAAAGGGCTGCGGCTAATGGACCACGATTGCGATGGCGCTGAAACCACAACGCGACCAGGCCGGCGATGGCGGTCAACGGGGCAATGAAGTGGACCACCGTGGTTACCTCCATATCCCATCTGGGATAGATGAATATCAAATCGATCGGCCAGACCAGCTTTCCAAAGTAAAACCATGCCACATTGCCAGCCAGTAGACATCGTTGAAGCAGAGTCAGGGCAAAGACCTCACCTTCGGCTCCGATGATGTTGCGTTCCACCCAAGCCGTCATCAACCCGGCGGCGATGGCGAAGACGAACCAGGGCAACAATGGCACCACATCCCGCCGCCAGGACAGACTGCCGCGGCGCCACCAATCGAGCACCAAAATTGCCGCTGGCAGAGTAACCGTCACGGTCTTGCTCAACACCGCGAGTCCGAATAAAAGCGAGGCGAGGATGTAGGTGCGCCAGGTCCCCGATGATTTTGGCTCCGACTCACGCTGCGCTTCGAAGCGCAACCAGGCCAGCAGGGCGAGTAAATAGAATGCGGTGGAAAGAGTATTTTTCTGTTCAGAAATCCATGCGACAGATTCCACGGCTACGGGGTGCAACGCGAAGATGCAGCCGGCGAGCCACCCTCCCTTCAATTTCAACTTTCGCACCAGAACCACAATCAATCCCGCAGAAATGGCATGCAGTAAAATGTTCACCGCATGATAACCGGCCACGGCATCGCCCCAGAGCCGATGTTCGAACCAGAAAGCGCTGTGCAATACGGGATAGTATTGTTGCGTGGCTCCGATTTCGAACCAGATACGCCCCAAGCCGGCCCACGATTGCAAATCTGCTCGCGTGATGTGCGCTGGATCATCCCATAACACGCCCCCACTGATCGCGGGGTAATAGGCCGCCAGACACATGCCCAGCAAGCCCAACCATATCGGCAGGGATGATGAAGGTTTGGCAGAGGAGGGAGGATTATCAGACTTCACGCGACGTCGCGCCATGGCCAAACACTTTCCACGGCTTCATTTTGCTGCAATGCGGAAAACAAAAAACCGGTGGCTGCCGCTCATGAAGTTGAGCTCTCGCGGCCAGTGGTGGGGAGGAAGATATGTTTTGGTTTCCGTTCTCGACGGTTTACTCGACGCAGCAACTTGCCATGCTAAGTCAAAAGTAACCTAACCCCTGCCATGTCTTTACCTATCACTTCCTCAGTTGATGCCGACGGCATTGGCTGGATCGTCTTTGATGATCCAGCCAGCCGGGCCAATGTATTTAATCCGGCAGTTTTCATTGCCCTTGAAACCGCAATAGCCAAGGCCATGGCGGAATCCGCCAAAGCACTGGTGTTGGTCAGTGCCAAAAAGAAAATATTTCTTGCGGGTGCTGATCTGAAATGGCTCAGCGGTTTGCCGGATGCAGCCGCGGCCACGGCAGTTTCCCGTGAAGGCCATCGCGTTTTGCGGCTGCTGGCCGATAGTCCCGTGCCGGTGATATGTGCCATCGAAGGCGCCGCCGCCGGAGGAGGGTTCGAAGCCGCACTCGCTTGTCATTGGCGCATGGCGGCCGATTCCCCGGCGACATTGATCGGGCTACCCGAAGGCACGCTTGGCACCATCCCGGGCTGGGGCGGATGCGTAAGATTGCCGCGGTTGATCGGGATTCCGGCTGCGTGGGATCACCTTTTGAATAGCCGACTGTTGACTGCGCTCGATGCTTTGAAGGCCGGCTTGGTTGATGAAGTGGTGCCAGCGGATGACCTCAAATCGCAGGCAAAAACGGCGGCATTGAAATTTGTGGCCAACGGAGTGCCGGTTCGAGCAACCGTGCCGGTTCCCGAGGCAACTTGGATGGCAGATTTCAAGGTGACGACGATAGCCAAACTGCGGGGTTCAACCACGGCAGCTTTGGCCGCGATCGATGTAGTTGAACGTGGCGCGAATGCTTCAGTAGATGAAGCGTTGGCTATCGAAGCCGAAGTTTTCGGCGGGGTGACTACAGGGGTCGTCTGCAAAAATATGATTTACGCATTTTTTCTGCAGGATGAGGCTCGTAAACGAACGCTTGATGGTTGGGACCTGCCGGAAACCGGTGAAACCGCCAGCGAAGCCTCCGCGATCAAAAAAGTAGGGGTTATCGGCGCCGGTGTGATGGGGTCGGGTATTGCGCAATGGTGTGCGGCGCGCGGCCTACAAGTCGTGTTGCGCGATGTGCAGCCAGAGTTTGTTGAGCGCGGACTCGGAGTAATCCGTGGGATATTTGCCGACAGTGTTAAACGCGGAAAACTTTCGCCAGAAGCAGGGGAAGCTGCGCTGAATCGTATTTCCACGACGACGGCATGGGATGGGTTTGCCGATTGTGATCTGGTGATTGAAGCCATCGTGGAAAATGTAGTGGCGAAGCAGAAACTGTTTACTGAACTCGCGGCAATGGTGCGACCGAACACCTTGCTGGCTTCGAACACCTCGGCGCTGCCCATTGACGAAATTGCGGGTCATGTGGCGCATCCCGAGCGCACGTTGGGCATCCACTTTTTCAACCCGGTGAGTCGAATGCCGTTGGCTGAATTGATCGTTGGTTCAAAGACGTCGAAGTTCGCCGCTGCATCGGCCTTGGAATTCGTGAAGATGCTCGGCAAGTCACCGGTTATCTGCCGGTCGTCGCCGGGGTTTTTGGTGACGCGAGTGCTGTTCTTTTACCTTAACGAAGCCTGCCGGATTTGGGAGCAGGGGGTAACAACCACCGCGATTGATAACGCGCTGCGTGATTGGGGTTGGCCGATGGGGCCGATGCGCCTGATCGATGAAGTGGGGGTCGATGTGACGGACTTTATCTTCGGCGAAATGTCGCACTATTATCCCGAAAGATTTCAAAGCACATCAATCTGTCGCAAATTACTCGATGCGAAATTGATGGGACGCAAGAACGGGGCGAGCGCGGGTTTCTACGCTTACGAAGGGCGCAAGGAATCATTGAACACCGTGGTGCCTTCACCTGTCGAAACGATCACGATGTCTGCGCAAGAGATCAGTGATCGTCTCATGAATGTGATGATAGAAGAGGCACAACGCTGTCTCGATGAAGGGATCATAAAGACGCAGGAGGATATTGATTTCGCTCTAATGAGTGGAGTTGGATTTCCTGCCTTCAGAGGCGGACTGATGCGATATGCTCGGGCAAACGTGCAGGCCAACACGTCCGGCAATCGCTAATCCTTTAGGATTAATTGAGGTGGTGTGAGCCCGTGGGATGGGGGAAACACGTTGCCAGTCGGCGGTGGGCTGAGGGAATCTTTTGTCATAAACAAACACCCCAACTCCAGAACCCCGGAGACCCATGCCTTCTGTTACCTGTCTTTCCTCCAAACTAAAACTTGAACTATTAAATATTCTGCTGGAAAGCCGCCATGGCGATCTGCGGGAAGGAAATTTAAACCGTCAGGGCAAAGGGCATTTTCATGTCTCGGGTCGCGGCCACGAAGCTTTGGCGGCGTTGAGTATCCAATTGGAACCGGATGATTATCTGGCACCCTATTATCGGGATCGCGGACTGGTGCTGGGGCGGGGCGTGAAGACCCGGCAATTGGCGCTCGATTATATGGCGAAGCGGGATTCGTCATCACGGGGTCGGCAGATGCCGTCGCACTATAGTTTCCGTGATCTCAATATTTGGAGTGTGCCGACCCCAACGGCGGCGCAGTTGTTGCCGGCCTGCGGCATGGCTTGGGGTATGCAACTCGACGGCAAGCAAAGTCTGGTGGTGACGACCGTGGGTGATGCGGCCACGCGGCAGGGAGATTTCTATGAGGCGGTATGTTTTGCGCAGGAGCGTAAGTTACCTCTGTTGCTTGTGGTGGAGGACAATGGATTTGGAATCAGCACTCCGACCGCAGAAATGACTCCTCATGCGTTGAAGATATTTAACGACGAGCAATGGATCAAAGTGGATGGCTGGGATGTGGAGCAAGTATACGAAGCGGGCCAACGGGCGATTGCTGAAATAAGAGAAGGGCGAGGACCGATCATGATCTGGGCCAAGATGGAACGGCTATCGAGTCACACGAGTTCAGACGATCAGGCGATTTATCGCACGAAGGAAGATTTGTCCCACTTGGATGAACGCGATCCGCTGAGTATGTTGAAGCGACAATTGTTGGCCGAGGGAGAATTGACTGAGGAGGAATATGATCGGCTGGATAGAGAAATCAAAGAACGCGTGAGACAGGATTATTTGTCTGCGGAGAAAGCTGAAAACCCTCTCGCAAACGATCTTGAGACCAATGTTTCATCTCCGCCGCCACCTCCGCTGGACGAGCAAGTAATCAAGCCCGGCAAGTATCGCATGGGCGATGTGCTCAATCTTACCTTGAGGGCCGGTTTGGATGCCGAACCCAATCGCGTGATCTTTGGTGAAGATGTGGAGGATCCTAAGGGTGGGGTGTTTCGGCTGACGCAAAGATTATCCACTGATTTCCCTGATCAGGTTTTCAATTCGCCATTGGCCGAATCCACAATTCTGGGCGTGGCCTGCGGATTGGCGAGTTATGGCAAACGTCCGGTGTTTGAATTGCAGTTTATTGATTTTGTTTATCCGGGTTGGAATCAGTTGGTCACGAATTTGGCGACCTTGCGCTGGCGCACGTTTGGCAAGTGGACCTGCCCGACGATGATCTATGCGCCCTATGGGGCCTATTTGCCGGGTGGTTCACTTTGGCACTCGCAGGCGAATGAATCGGCGATCGCGCATTTCCCGGGCTTGAGTGTGGTGGTGCCTAGCACACCGGAAGATGCGGCCGGCCTTTTGTGGACGGCGATGCACTCGGAAGATCCGGTGGTTTTTCTGGTGCCCAAACATTTACTGTGGGCCGAGCGGGAAGTGTTGGAGCCCGTCATGTCGGTTCCCATCGGCCATGCACGGCATCACACTTATGGGGATGATGTCACCTTGGTGGCCTGGGGCAATACGATGGAGAAAGCCCTCGAGGCCGTTGCTCAGATTGGTGAGGAAGTCAGCGTGGAATTAATCGATCTCCGCTCGATCGTGCCATGGGATCACGAGGCAATTGAAGAATCAGTGCGCAAGACCGGGCGACTGGTCGTGGTGCAGGAAGATACCGAGAATTGCTCTGTGGGGCAGATGATTATTTCTCATATTACCGGTCGCCCCGATGTCTGGAGCCGCATGGTGAGTCCTCCGGTATTGGTTTCAAAAGGCAATGTCATGATCGGTTACAACCCGATCTACGAATACACGGCGTTGCCCGATACCAAACGAATCGTGGAGTCGTTGCATCGGGTGATGGCGACCACGTTGGAGCGTGAAGGTAATTTTCAGGCCAAACCGGAACTGCGTGCAGCCAAAACAACCAGACCGCCGACCGTCACTTCAGTCGATCAACCATCAACTTCGATAAGAAATAACATGGCTTCCAATAACGAAATTGTCGTGAAAGTGCCGATCATGGGTGAAGGCCTGCGTTCGGCCCGGGTGGTATCGCTGCACAAGCAACCGGGGGATGTGGTCAAACCCGACGATGTGTTGTGCGAAGTGGAGACCGACAAAGCCGTTTATCCGATTGAGGCAGCATTTGGCGGCATCTTTAAAAGTTGGCAGGTGCAGGTCGACGATGTCGTAGAAATTGGCCAGGAGATCGGGATGGTGACCGCCGATGCAACCAGTCTGGCGGCGATGGCCAAAGAGCAATCGCAACACGAAGTTACTCCAGTGGTGCCTCCAGCGCATCCCAGTTTGCAAGCATTGCAAAAGGCCGCTCCGTCCATTTTGGGTCTTGCGAGCGGGGATGCACGGACACCGGCCTTACCGGCGGCGATTACGCGGCGCCTTTCCACGGTCGTGCCCGCCAACATGCAACTTGATGTGGCATGGGCGGCGATTCGCACTGCCCGCACCTCGGCCAAGCAAGCTGGACTGGATCATTCTCCCTCACTCATGCTGGCTTGGTGCGTTTGTCGAGCGATGGAAAAACATGCCGGCTTCCGTTGTATCGTGGCGAAGGATGGCCGCATTTTGGAACAGAAAGATTTTGATCTGGGATTTGCGGTTGCGCTGGACGGTGATCGGTTGGGCACGGCCGTAATCCCGCGCAGCAACCGGCTCGATTTCGCGGCATTTGCCACGGCCTATGCACAAACTTTGGCTGACACGCGTGCCGGTAAGTTCAGCGATGTGCAATCGCCCATCAACCTCACCAGTCTCGGTGCGTTTGGTATCGAACAAGCGACGCCAATCGTGGTGCCGCCGTCGATGGGCACATTGTTCATCGGCAAGGCGCACGAACGTATGATCAACGATGGCGGGCAAATTTTTCCGCAGGAAGTGGCGACACTCTCGCTTACTTTTGATCATCGCGTGGTCAATGGCTCCGGCGCGGCGGCATTTCTCCACGCCATCAAAGAGTTGGTCGAAGTCTTCAAGTTGCCGGACCGAGATTCCATCCGGTGAATTGCAAAGGGAACCTGGAGGCTGTAGATTAATTTCATGAGCGGCCCAAAATGTCCTCCGATTAATGGCGTAGTTGAAACCTGCCTATATGTGGGTGACTTGAAATGGGCGGTCATCTTTTATCAATCGGTGCTGGGATTGACGCCCATGACGGGAAATCCTGACCGATTTAATCGTTCGATGCCGGGCCAAAAAAAGTGCTCTTGTCGTTTCTTCATGGAGCCACGTTGGAAACAATCGCTACCACAGGCGGAGATATTCCGCTGCGCATTGGCCGCGGTGCGATGCATTTTGCCTTGGCCATTGTGCAGGATGATTTGGAAACTCGGCGAAGCCATCTTCAAACCCATGCGGTGAAGATCGGCCGTGGGGTCAGTTGGGACGGTGGCGGCCATAGCCTCTATTTCCATGATCCCGGTGGTAATTTAGGCGAATTGGTTTCGCCCTGAATTTTGTCGAATTACTAGCAGGATTTAATCCTGCAAACGATTTCAGCCAGTGGGATGAGTGCGCTTGAACCGGAAGAGCACGTGTTTCATCGGGAAAAATATGCCGCCGAGTATGAACGGCACGGTGAGCAGCCACGCGCACAAAGCCTGTAGACCCATGAGACCGAAACGGGCCCAGAATTCCCGCGGTGAATGCATCAGCATATGGGAAAGTTCCGTCGGGTCGATAGGCAGTACGGCCGTGCCGAACATCCAAGCCCCGAAGCGAATATAAATCACCATCATTGCCAGGTGAACGGGCCATAGCACCTGATTGATGAGGTGAATGATCGGTTGATTTAGTCGCAGGATAACGGCCAATAGAAAACAAAGCAGAGTGGTGAATCCCAGCACCGGAAAAAGTCCGGCCGCGATACCCACCGCGATGGTCAGCGCAATTTTGTGCGGGCTGCTGCCCTGTTTGAGTTGAACCAGAATCGGCTCGACCACCCGGCGTTGCCAGAATGTGCGTCTGGGCGCGGCTGGTTTGATTTGGGTCGCTTGATGGGGGCGGAAATTCACGCGACTTTTTTTGCCGTTTCGGCTTGGGTTCCGGGATTGGTTGCTGGCCCGGGGAAAATCCAATTATCCGATTGAATTCAAATTACCGGTGGATCCTTGAATGCTTTCGCTTTCAATTCATGCGCCAGTTCGGAGACGTCTTTATGCACGGCCGGATTGGTCTTTCTTTGCAACATGGCGGCCGGTGAAGCCGTGGCCGTGGCGACGGCAATGGCGGCCACAGTGGGCATCGCGCGTCGCAGTGAAGTATAATGCGAATGCACCAGCGCGGATTTTTGGGCCGCGGCGACCGAGGCATAATGGTCGGCGTGGGCGCCTTCATCCAGGACACTTTGGGGCACGGGTTTGAGTCCGTGGATAAAGCCGGTCAGTGACAATAGTTTCAGGCCGTAGTAGGTGGGATCAATTTCCCACCAATAAAATCCGTTGCGGGTGGAGCTTTGAAAACGGTGGTGATTATTGTGCCAACCCTCGCCCAGTGTGATGCAGGTCAGGATGGCGCTGTTGCGCGAATCGTCATCGGTTTTGAAGCGCCGACGACCCATGAGATGCGCCATTGAGTTGATACACCCGGTGCCATGAAAGAGAAAGGTCGTGCTGACAAAAAATCCCCATACGAGCATCTGCCATCCGTTGGTTCCCAGTTGTGGGATGTAATGGGCCAAGCCCTGACCCAAACCAAAGATACCCGTGGCAAACAGGATGGGTATCACGAGGTCGAAGCGGTTCAACCAGACGAGTTCGGGGAATTTGGCCAGGTCCTTGATCTTGCTGTAATCGGTGGGGAAATTGCGCCGGCTGGTAATCCAACCGATATGCGACCACCAGAAGCCATGCACGTGGGGTGAATGGGCATCCTCGGGCTCATCGCTGTGCTGGTGATGGTGACGATGATGGTAGGCCCACCAGAGTGATCCCCGTTGCACCGTGGTGCCGGCACATACCGCCAATAGAAACTGACCAATGCGGGAAGTGTTGTAAGTCTTGTGGGAAAAATAACGGTGATGGATCCCGGTCACAAAAAACATGCGAATAAAATACAGGGCCACGGCGGACCAAACCGCAAAGGCACTGGCGCCGACCCATATCACCCCCAAGCAACCGGCGTGCAGAAAAACGAAGGGCATGACGCGGACCCAATCCACCCGATCGGGTTCGTTGCGCATGTTTTCAGTCCCCTCAGGACAATGATCAGAATCAATCCACTGCAGAAGTGCAGTGCCAGAGCGGCGCAGCAGTGAGACGGAAAGTTTATTGTCAGACGATGGCATGGGCAAAAGGAATGGCCAACGAACCCTTTATGTGGGATTCGTGCAAGCCGAGTTTAACAATATCCCGATATAACCCAGAGATCCCGGGATGACATGGTGGATCGTGATATTGTAACACACTTGCCAGCAGGAGATTTTGGGAATTGTTTCACTTTTGTGCGGAATTCCACGATTTCCCCTTTCGACCCGCCGCCCGCCAAACCCCGTGAGATATTCGGATGGTGCTGCTATGATTTTGCCAACTCGGCCTTCACCACGATCATTATTACGGTCGTATTTTCGGTTTACTTTATGGGCGTGGTGGCGGAGGGGGATGCCCGGGGTCCGGGTTGGTGGGGCACGGCCCTGGCCGTCTCACAGTTACTCGTAATAATTGTTTCGCCGCTGGTTGGTGTCTTGGCGGATGTGACGGCACGCAAGAAGGTTTACCTAATGAGCACGGCGGTGGTGTGTTCGTTGGCGACCCTCGGACTTTATTTTGCCGGGGCCGGTGATATCTGGTTGGCCCTGGGATTGGTGGTGATTGCCAACATGGCCTTTTCGTTGGGGGAAAATCTTTGCGCGAGTTTTCTGCCGGAAATTAGCAATGCGGAAAACGTCGGCCGTATTTCGGGCTACGGATGGAGTTTTGGTTATTTGGGAGGATTGCTCAGTCTGGTGCTGGCACTATTGATTATTGATAGTGGATCGGGACGGGTGCCGTGGACCTTTGCCATGACCGGTGCGTTCTTTCTGTTGGCCAGCTTGCCGACCCTGATACTGCGCGAACGAGCCCGCCCGAGAAAATTGGCTGTCGGTGCGACTTACTTGAAACTGGGTTGGGGGCAGTTGGCGGGCATGACTCGGGAATTGCCTCGGCACCGGACTCTGATGATTTTTTTCATCTCGATGCTATTGTTCATGGCCGGACTGACGGCCGTGGTGGCCTTTGCTTCGGTATTCGCCACCGAAGTGCTGCATATGACGCAGACTGAAATCATCAAATTGTTTGTGGTCCTGCAGTTGGCTGGAGTGGCGGGCGCTTATGTCTTTGGGGTGATGCAAGACCGAACCGGTCCGCGCTTCGCCTTGGCCATATCTTTGGTCCAATGGATTGCCGTGTGCGTATGGGCTGCTTTTTGCACCACCAAGTTCGAGTTTTATATTATCGGCGCTCTGGCCGGTTCGGCCATGGGATCGTTGCAATCCGGGGCCCGGGCCGTCGTGGCGATGCTGACCCCGGCGGGGCGATCGGGAGAGTTTTTTGGTTACTGGGGCTTTATGGGCAAACTGGCCGCCATTATTGGTCAGCCGATCTTCGGGTGGATTGCAGTTTACCACGGCTATCAGCTGGCGATTTTGGCCAATGGTGGATTTTTTGCCCTTGGACTGGTCGTATTGTTGACCATCCGGATTCGACCCCGCGTGGGGGGAATTCCGGTTGGTTGATCCATCACCCGTTTCAATCCAGCTCTATCATCGAACTGCCAACCCGACCGATGCTTGATGGCACACCCGTTCGTTTAGTTGCCGCCGCCCGGTGAATCGGGATCCGTGGCCACTAGTGCGCTTAAAAGAACGAGAATAATAATCACTGTCAGCATGCTTGGTGTCCGGTCAAAGACAGAACTGGTCTAGCCTAACCTGTTCCATTCTAAAACACCAATACGTATAGTTGCCTATTATTTTTTGAGAAAGGACGGCTGTTCCGGAGTGCGAAAGAAATCACCGCCATTGTTCTGGGCTTTGAAGGCGGTGAAACCGCCGTCGATGACAATGTTACTCCCGGTAATAAACGCCGCCTTGTCGCTGGCCAGAAAGAGCGCGAGTTCGGCGATGTCTTCCGGTTGGCCTAAACGCGTCAGGTGAGTGGCTTCGGCCGCGCTTCTTGCCGCCGGATCGTTATACCAACCCATCTGGCATTCGGTGATGACGTATCCCGGGCTGATGGAATTCACCCGAATGCCGTATTTGGCGTAGTTCAGCGCCATGCTGCGAGTGAGAGCGATGACGCCACCCTTGGCCGCGGTGTAACTGTCCACCCCGGGTTCGGCGATCAAGGCATTGACCGTGGCCGTATTCAAGATCACGCCCCGCTTTTGGGCCATCATGGTGGGCAGGGCTGCTTTCGCCATCAGGAAGGCGCCTTTCAAGGCAACGTTGATCATGGTGTCCCACACCGCTTCATCCAATTCATGCACGGCCCGGTCGTGTTCATTGCACAGACTGGTCGGGGCCGCGTTATTGTAGAGAATATCGAGGCGTCCCCATTGCTCCACCGCGAGCGCCGCGGCCTGCTTGGCATCGGCGGAATTGGCGACGTCGCAACGAGTGAATTCCGCGGTGCCACCGCTGGCAGTGATGTCGGCGACAACTTTCCGACCATGGGATTCATCCAAGTCGGCCACGATGACACGACACCCTTCACGGGCAAATAGTTTGGCGGCAGATTTACCAATGCCGGAAGCGGCACCAGTAATGAGAGCGACCCGTTCTTGGAGCAGCATGGTGATCAGGGGTGGAGTTTGAAGGATTGCAGATAGAGGCGGTTGAGGGCGGTGAGCGTGTGGGGGCGGTCGGTCTTGCCGATGAGAAAATTGCGCACGATATCGCCGGCGTGATCCTGAAAATATAGGTAACCGGCATACCGGGGCCGCATCCAGGAGTTCTCCATGGTGGTCAGGGTGGCAGCGAAAAAATCATTGCTGCGCTGGTTCACCGCCCGGTCCGTCCAAGCGGTGCGGTGCGCCGGCTGCCCTCCACTGTCGAAATAGAGGGTGCGTTGCCAATGCCCACCCGCCACCAGGGCGGCATATTCGAGTGCGACTGCCGGGTGGGCACATTTAGCGGCCACGGCCAAGCCGGTGCCGCCCAAAGTGGGACGCAAAAGTCGGTCCTGAAAACTCACCATGCCGCCAAATTTGAGCGCATGGGGAGCATAGCCCGCCCGGGCGTAATTGGCATAGCCGTAAGCGAAAGGACAATAGGCCGGACCGTCGGTGTCGGCGTGGGCCAGCCTATCCCAGATGCGAATGGGGTTCCGGGTCCAGGTTTCATCTGGGAGCAGTTCCATCAACTCACGCAACATTTCCAAAGCCGCGCCGCCCTTTTCGTCCCCGACCACCCGATCGGTTCGCAGGCAGGGTGCTTCACCTTGAGCGTGGCAACACATGAAAAAATTCATCAGGCAATCCACCGGGATTCCGGCCACCGCCACCAAACCGGCCCGGGCCAGTTCCAACAACTCCGGCCAGGTTTGGGGTGGTTGGAGCTTGTGCTGCTGCAGCAAATCTTCCCGCCAACCGCTGATCGGCGTCGCCGCGTCGATGGGCAACGCGCAGCGATTCCCGGCGAATTGATAGCTGTCAAACGAGGCCCCCACGGAGTTTTGCTGCAACTCGACCAACAGCGGCGCCGGGGCCACCGTATTCATGTCGAGCAGTGCAGGGTGCCGGGCCGCGAAACCGGCAAACGGATGGTCGATGATCAGCAGGTCGAATTCATCCGCGAGTTTTTCGATCGGGGCATCGGCAAAGGCCTGCAGGGAGCGTTTCTCCCACGTGATCTCCACCTCTGGGTGCAGTTCAGTGTAGCGCTGGGCAGTTGCCACCATCGGGGTGAAACCTCGCGTGTGGTTCCATGCGATACCTCGCAACCGGACCGTTGGCTTGGATGAATTCACAGGGTGGACGTCAACTTGGCGCGGGTATATTTTTGCAAGGCAACTTCGCTGAGGGTCACCCCCAGGCCCGGCTTGTCCGGCACGGTGACGAAACCATCCGGGGCGACGGGCAGAGTTTCATTGGTCATTTCCCAGCGCAGCGGAGAACTGCTCGTAGAAAATTCTAATAACTCTTCGTCATGGTGGGCGGCCAGAAAATGCAGGTTGGCCGCAATGGTGATGTTGGTCTTGTAACCATGCGTGATCACCCGCTTGCCGCGGGTGCGGGCGGCGGCGGCGATTTTTTGGATGCCGGTGAAGCCACCCACCATGGTGATGTCCGGCTGGCAGATCGCAGCACCGCCTTGATCCATGGCCTCGATGAATTCCAGCACGTGGGTTAGACCAAGATCACCGACCCCGATAGGTATGCCGTGTTTAGCCATCTCGGCGTGACCGGGCATGTCGTCCAGCGGCAAGGGCGCCTCCAGAAAAAGCAGGCCGATTTCGCGATAGGCTGGATAAAGTCGCAAACCCTCGGTCGCGGTCTGGTAAGCCAGTGCGCAATCCACGATGGCCCCGCGGTCGGGGCCAAGCACTTCACGGGCCGCCTTCAGCAGACTGGTGGTGAGCGCGATATCATCCATCCACCAGGGATCAGCCACCAGTTTCACGGCACTGAGATGCAATTCGGACAATTTTTGCTCAACCTGAAGTTTTACTTCGGCCGGGGTCTTTTTGATTGGATAGATTGTGCCGTAGGCCCGCAGTCTTTTCCGTTTGGCGCCCCCCAACAATTCGTGGATGGGCTGGCCGGCGGCCTGCCCACGCAAGTCCCAGAGCGCCAGATCGAGTCCGCCGAGCGCGTGCATGGTGAGGCCGCGCCGACCGACATAATCACAGGCGTTATAAAGCTCATCCCACAGGCCGGGTTCGCTCGGATCGCGCCCGAGCAACACCCCCGCCAGACCGCGGGCGTGATTGTGAGCATCGGGACCGTGGATCAGGGCCTGAATGGCAGCGGGAAACGATTCCACTTCGCCAATCCCGGTTTGCCCGGTGTCCGTGGTGATGCGGATAACGCAGTCGTCGTAGGAGCCGTCGAAAAGACTGATCCCCGGATCCTCGTGACGGAGGTGAAACGATTCAATTTTTGTGATCTTCATGGATGAATTAAAGTGGGGAACTGCGACGATGAGTGGTCATGATTTCCGCACCGGTGGCGGCGACGAGCACCACATCCTCCATGCGCACTCCGCATTCTCCGGGGAAATACACCCCGGGCTCCAGGGCGATGACCATGTTTTCCTGCAGAGGTGTCGTGTCACCCGCCACGATGCGCGGAGCCTCATGGTAACAAACCCCGATCCCATGACCGGTGTGATGGGGATATGGCGTATAGCCGCGACCGGTGATAAACTCACGGGTGCGACGATCAATGTCTCCGGCAATCGCCCCGGGCTTGATCAGGGAGATGGCGAAGTCCAGCGCTTCGTCGGCCAATGGTTTCAACTCTCCGTAACGCGGGCCGGGTTCACCGGCCGGAATCACTCCGCAGATATCGCCCCAGTAATTGCCGAGTCGGGGCACGATATCGGCGAGCAGCCATTCGCCGGCTTGGATTTTCCGATCGGTTGGAGGACCACCGATGTTACCGGTGCGCGGCCCGGAAACAAAATCCGCCAGGAGGGGCAGCCGCCGGCCGGCCTTGCTTTCCAACGCGGCCCGCAGATCGCCCCAGATGGCCAATTCCGAGCGACCGGGTTGCACCAACTTGGGCAGAATGGCTTGGGCGAGATCGCAGAGAGCCAAGGAGGTTCGGATGGCGCTGATTTCCCCTGAGGTTTTTACGATACGCAGCAAATCGATCTGGCCATCGATCGGTTTGGCGTGGGCCAGCACCGTCGCGAGGTCACCGGGAAGATTGGCGAATTCCACCCCAAGTTTGGATTTCCCGGCGATAAGCTCGCGCAAGGCATCCCGATATTTTTTGGGCGGAGATTGGGTGTGGTCCGGGGTGTAACTGGCATAGGCCAGACCTTTCAATCCCAACGCGCTCAAGTCCGGAATTTCACAATCGGGATACAACAGCGTGGCGGCTGTTTTTTCCACGAGCAGAACGGTGGGCCCACCGGCAAATGGATTTGGCCCCGTTTCGATCGATGTTTCGTGACCCGAAGCCCAGTCCACACTCGAAGCAGCGGTTAGCAGGGCGCATTCAATTTCCTCCTGTTCCAGCCAGGAAGTGAGCTTTAGGTGGATTGCAGAGTCCATGGGGTTGGCCACATGGAAGCACATTTCTGCAAAATGAAAAGCACCCTCCGGTTGTTACCAGAGGGTGCGTAAAGGATGAACTTTAACGGTGGGTTACTTGGTCTTGCGCAGAGTCACATCGCCATTCATCGCGGCGGCATAAATCTCGGGACCAGCGCCACCGTTGAGAGCACCTGACACCAGCTTGCCCCCAGTCATGGGCGGGACGGGAGGCACTGGTGGAACAATTACAATGCCACCATCATGGGCTTCAGCAGCCGCTTCACGCATTGCGGCAGCAGTCTCCCGCATGGCCTCGGCTGTTTCGCGGGCTGCTTCCATGCCGGCCCGCACGGCTTCACGCACGGCGGTTCTGATCTCGGAGTTGCCGTCAATATTGACCGAATAGTGGCCGGAGCGATTGTTGCCCCGCACCGACTCGGTTTTGGTTACGAGAGACTTATCATCGAAGTCGGTCAGGATCGCGCCGTTTTGGGTGCGCAACCGGATCTTCGCCTGAGCATCTGCCGGTAGGCGAATATCGATTTCACCGTTCATGGACGTGAAGGAAAGCGGCTTGTTTTCGCTGAGCTTTCTTACTTTTGCCATGATTTCGCCGTTCATGGTTTCGACGAGGGCCCCGCCGGAAAAATTATCGAGCGCGATCTCACCGTTGAGGCTTTTGACTTCGATGTCGCCGTCGATGTCCGTGATGATGACTTCTCCGCCAAAACCATTGGATACCACGATATTGGTATTGCGGGGAACATGGATGATGAATTCGGCATCATTGCTGAAGCCGGCCCAGGAGTCACCGGTGTCCAAAGTCACGGTGTTATTCTTTTCGGTGAGGGAGAAAGTCGCGCTTTCGGATATTACCCGCAGACCGTCATCACGGGTGGGAGCGTCTTCCGATTCGAATTCGGTTTGCACGGAGACTTCCTTGTCATCTGTCCCGGTGATGGCGACATCGCCCATCTTGAGATTCACCCTGAGGGTGCCGGGTTTGGCGGGATCGGAAAATTTGACGGTGGTGGTGTTTTCTTCCCCATGGGCCCGCGGGGCCGTGATGGAGGTCATGAGGAGCAAAGCCGCAACGGATGCGGCCAGGAGGAGGGAGGAGCAGGATTGAGAGGTTTTCATGATATTATTGGTGATGGTTTTGATGGTGGCTTGTGCGACCGATCGGTTGGTTGTGTAAGGGATTAAAATTGGGCAATAGCACGGCGGGCTGCATCGCGCACCGAGCGGTTAATATTTTCCTGCTTGGCCAGATGTTGGAACGTGGAGACGGCTTCCTGATCCCGGGCCGCGACGAGAAAATCGATCATCGCCACTTGCACCAAGGGGTTTTGCTCGCGGCCGAGTGAAGCCAGCACACCGGCGCGCACGACTTCATTGTCGGCATGGGCGAAGAGGGCTTCGAGGGCGGTCAGCCGGATGTTCGTGCTGGGATCAAGCGCCATAGCGTTGATCAATTGCGTGAGCACTTGATCGTTGGGAGAATTTAATTCCTGAGTGGCGAGCACACCTCTGAGGCGTTCACCGGCAGGTTGTTGCTTCAGAATGGAGTAGCTGACGAGTTGGCCCATTGAATCCACTTTTTGCTGCAGTGCAGCGATCTGCTGTTGGGTGGCAGCGTCCGTGGTTGTGGTTGCGGGTGCTGGAGCAGGCGTGTTGCGCTGACCGGCAAAAAAGCCGAGTGCGAGGAGTCCGCAGGCCGCGATGGGCGAAAGAATCCAGCTCCAAAGCGTGGTCCGTTTCCGGCGATTGGTCACCAATGAGGTGCTGGTGGCGGAGTGTTTTCCTCCTCGAGCATGGCATAGAAATTGGAGCGGAGGCGGGGGGTGGGATTTTCAACCGGCATGGTATCAAGGGTGCTGAGGGTGCGATGCAATGCGCTGAAATCTCGCTGGCACTCCGGGCAGTTGGCAAGGTGAGCCCGGACTTCATCGGTCGTGGTGGTGGCATTACGGGGATCGAGCAGCTCAGTGAGCCGCTCTTGGGCGTGGGTGCAGTTCATGTCAGATTCTCCTTTTGCATTTGGAAGTAGATATCGCGCAATTGGCGCAGGGCGCGATGGGCGCGCACTTTCGCGGCGCCGATGGAACATTCGAGGATGGAGGCAATTTCGGAAAACGAGAGTTCCTGAAAACGACTGAGCAGGAGAATTTCGCGATCATCCCGATCGAGCCGGTTCAAGGCGTGGTGCAGGATTTTATGATCGTCACTGGCGATGGCTTTGTCCCCGGCGTTAGGTTGGTCGTCGGCGTGATGTTGCAGATCGGCCGGATCGGTGGCCGTGGGCGTCCGTTGGGTTTTGCGATAGTGATCCACGGCACAGCGCCGGGCCAGGTGATACATCCAGGTGGCGAAGCGACCTTCGTCGCGGTAGGTGTGCCGGTATTTGAGGATGCGCTGAAACACGATTTGAGTGATGTCTTCGGCGGCCGAGCGGTCGTTGGTCAGTTTGGTCAGAAAACCAAACAGCGGACCATGGTGGCGTTCAAAGAGTTCGCCCAAGGCATCGAGCTCACCTTCGCGCACGGCGAGTATGAGTTCGTGGTCGGATTGCGGGGTAGAGGTTTCCACGGATCGGTAACGGGTAGGGTTAACCGCGGAAACGCGGCTGGAAATAGAGATATCTGAGATATCGGAGATCACGGGAGATGACGAGCATTGCTGGTTGCTGGTGGAAACCCGGATAAAGTGATTTGGTTACAATAAATTTACTGAGGCGGAATCTTCCTGCATGGTGGCGTCATGAACCGCCGTTCCTTTTTGCAAAACACCGCTATGCTGGGGGCGGCTGGCTGGCTGGCCCGCTCATCACTTTTGGCCCAATCCCAACCGGCTCCCCTGGGGGTATTTCACCCGCTCCGCCGCAATGTGGGCTACTTTACGGGTCGAGGTGGCACGATAGGTTGGATGGTTGATCCGGCGGCGCTCGTGGTGGTGGACACTCAATTTCCTGCCACGGCGGCTTTTTGTCTGGAGGGGTTGCCCGGACGGATCGATCGCCAGATCGATGTGGTGCTCAACACTCACCACCACGGGGATCACACCAGTGGCAACGGGACTTTTCGTCCGGTCGCCCATACCATCGTGGCACAGGAAAATGTGCCGGGGTTGCAGCTGGCGGCCGCGGCCAGAGAGGGCGAGGGCAAGATTCCGGTCATGGCCAATGAGACCTTTGTGAAATCGTGGCGCCGCGAAATCGGTGACGAAGTGGTCACGGCCTCCTACTTCGGTGCCGCGCATACCAACGGCGATGCGATCGTGCATTTCGAGCGCGCCAATTTGGTGCATCTGGGGGACCTGGTTTTCAACCGGCTTTACCCTTATATCGACGCGCCGGCCGGCGCGAGTATTCGCCATTGGATCATGGTGCTGGAAGAAGCGGTGAAGACGTATCCTCAGGACGCGATTTATATTTCCGGTCACGGCAAGGAAGGGTTCGGAGTCGAGTTTGCTCAGGACGACATTTTGGTGTTTCGTGATTATCTCAGCGGATTGCTGGCCCACGTGGAACGCGAGATGGCCGCCGGCAAATCGAAGGACGAAATTCTTGCTCTCGATAACCTGCCGGGATTTCCGGATTTTCACCAAACCCTGCCTAATCGTTTGGGGATGAACCTTGGCGTGGCCATCGATGAATTGACGGCGGCAAAAGGTTAACCTGAACCCTGGAGGAGCTTACCGAAGCCTGGCCAGAACACGGTGGGTTGTTGATTCGCCAACGGCTTCAGTTTGGCAGGGTCGTAGGTGTAGTCCTGCCGATCCTTAAGCCTTGCGGCGAGCAGCTTACGAAATGATTCAAGACGGGCCGTTTCGCCCGACAGGTCTTTTGTTTCGCGTGGATCGGCAGTCAGATCAAAGAGCTGTTCCTCGTCGGTCTCGGCAAACCAGATATATTTTATTTGGTCCTGAATAATCCAGTGGTTGGCTTGGCCGCCACTGTGTTCGCCATAGAGGATGGTGCGTTTCGATTTTTTTGGTTTTCCGGCAATCACGGGCAGCAGTGACTTGCCGTCAACCGCCTGAGGAATGCCGACGCCGGCCATGTCGAGAATCGTGGGGCAAATATCTTCGAGGCAGGCGAGTTCGTCGGAACTTTGTTTCGGTTGATCGATATTGCGCGAAGTAACGAAGAGCGGCACGTGCGTAGCGCCTTCATACGGCAGGACTTTACGGAAGAGCTGATGATCGCCCAACATTTCACCGTGGTCCGAAGTATAAATTATCCAAGTCGGTTGGCTGGCGAGGGGAGTGCCGGCCGTGAAAGCACGGGGCAGCAGAAACCCGATGGCGTCGTCGATCTGATGCACGAGACCGTAGTAACCGGCCATCGCGTTGCGCATGATCTCGAGATCGTATGGTCCGGTGTTGCTGTCGGGTTGGTTGCCTGGGGCCTGTTCACCGCGCGGGCTCCATTCGCCGAGCGTGGGCTGCCACTGCGATGATTTGCGGGTATAAAAGTCGTAGTAGAATTGCGGCGGCACCAACGGGGGGTGCGGCGCCCAGAATGAGAGATGGAGAAAGAACGGGCACGAGGGATCGCGCTTTTTGGTCAGGAATTTCGCCGCCTCCTGAACCACCCAGCTGGTGTGGTGCAGGCTTTCATCGAGATGGAAAGGACGCGCGAGGCGGCTGTTGGGTCCGATGCCGTGCAGGTTGGGGTCCACATTACCCCCCGCCGCGTCATGCAACCAATCCACATAGTCGTTTTGCGCAAAAGTCGGCGAATTGGGTCGGTAATCGATCTGCTCGCTCAGAATGACGTGGTCGAAACCATAACGTTTACGCTGGGGAAATTGGTGAAGTTTGCCGATGAGCTGGGTTTGATAACCCGCTTCGCCGAGCAGTCCCGGCAAGGTGTATTCGGGATGAAATTCCACTTCGTCCTGATAGCCCACCATGCCATGGGAGGTGCCATGTTGCCCCGTGAGCAAGGTGCGCCGGGCGGCGATGCAACTCGGGGTGGTCGAATAAGCCCGGGAGAAATTGGTGCCGTTGACCGCCAGATTGTCGAGGTAAGCGGTTTGGCAAACGCGGTTGCCATTGATGCCGAGGGTGTCCCAGCGCTGCTGGTCGGTCGTGATGAGCAGAATATTCGGTTTATCCATGGGGAAGAGGTTGAGCTATTCCAAAACTGTTGGGCCGGGGTTGCAACCTTGGGGCACCGCTGGATGCACTTTTTTGGTTTAAGACCAGAGCGGTGATTGTTTTTGATGCAAAAACCTTCACGCTATCCCGACATGGCATTGCATGCACCTACGCTGGTTGATACTTGGCAGGAATTTCAAAAGCGCTGGGCCGGCGTGCAAAATTTCCTGATGGCCGGCGAATGTGTGCCCTTTGATTTCAAGCTGCCGCCGCTGGCCCGGGTGGTGGAAGAATTGCGCGCCGATGCCGATGCCCGCATTACACCCGGCACACGGAGTGACCGGCTTGAACTGGCGGATGTGGCGGCGGCCTTTCGGGCGCTGCCAGTCGAACGGGCGCTGGAATCCTCTTTCGCGCTCGCTCATTTCCAACTCGCCCGGTTCGACGCGCCCGGAAAATTCCTGCACGGTTTCACGCGCGCAGTGATGGACCCGTGGCAGCAGGCGTTGCAGGCGAATGGTTTCACTTTCGAGCGCTGCTATCCGATTATTTTCATCAGCGGTAAAGGCTGCGCGACCAACTATCACATGGATTTCTCGCATGTGCTCGCGTGGCAGATTTGCGGCACCAAACGATTCTGCGGTCTCCAGGATCCCGACCGCTGGGCACCGCGCGAAGTGCGGGTTGATTACAAGCCGGAGGGTTTTACGAAACCCGCGGCTCTGACCGAGTCCGATGCGCTTTGCTATGAGATGCGACCGGGTGATGTGCTATGGAATGCCCTGCTCACGCCGCATTGGGTCGAGGCAGGGGCCGAAGTGGCGATGAGTATCAATCTTTCGCATGGCGGCATCCGTTATCGGGGCGAACTTTGTCCGCACGAGGCCGAGCTGATGGCCCACCGCGGAGCCAATCCCGTGGCGGCTCCGGTCAAGGCGGGCGGCTGACCCCAACTTATGGTTTTCCCTTCCGACCCTGAAATCGGTTTGTTGCCGGAATTGCGGTTCGATCTCGCTGGCGGTAACACGCGCATCGTGCATCCGCCGACCGCGGCCTACTCAGCCGTGGCTCATGAATTGGCCGACGCCCTGGCGGCGTTGACGGACGTCAGACCGACCGTCAGCGAAGAGGGCGGGCCAGAGACTTTGGTTGGACCGGGGCCGTGGTTGGTATTGGGCAACGTGATGGAGAGCGAATGGGTGCGACGACTTTACTATGAGTCCTACGATTTCACCGACTTGGCGTTTCCCGGTCCGGGTGGGTATACTCTGCGCACGATTCGCGATCCCCTGGGCACGGGCGCGCACGTGATTGTGGTGGGTGGCAGCGATATTGGTGGGGTGAGTGAAGCGGTAACTCAGCTGGTCGCGCGGGTGCGCCGGCATGGCGCGGTGCTGGGTTATTTCAACGAAGTGAAACTGGGACAATGGGTGACCCCGCAGGAATTGGACATGGTTCGCTATCTGGCAGACCGGGATGAGGACTGGGGTCGGGTTGGTGATTCCGGCAGCTGGGAATACATGGAGCACATCGCGGCTTGCGGGGTCGGTTATCTGCGCACGGCCGATGAGCGCTACCTTCGCTTGTTTCGTCGCGAGTTGCACTATTTCAAGTCCCACGATGTTTATGCGCCCAACCCCGAGGCCCCCTCGCAGATTCACGGGCGCATCTATGTGCTTCTGATCCTGTGGGATTTGTTGCAGGATCATCCGCTTTTCACGCCGGATGACCGGCGGGAAATTGATGCGATGTTCCTGTATTTGGAGCGCTCCGGTGAGGGCGTGGTGCAGATCAGCGACCGGGCCCTGACTCACGCGGTGCGTTTCAATCACGACACGCGCGCCGCGCTCGACGCCTTTTTTGTCGGACGTTATTTCGACCGCCGGCACCACTTGCCGGAGGCCCGGGAATGGTTAGACACCGCCGCCAAACTATTTGCGTCGCAGCTCACCAGTGCCAAACCTTGCGAGGATTCATGGGGTCACCAATGGACGGCTTCGATGCATAACACGCTTAATTATGCGATGGCCGCCGGGCAGCATGACTATTTTACGAGCGAGGCCTTCCGACAGTCTGCAGATCGGGCTCTGCTTGCCCATGGGACGGATGGACCGCGGGTCTATCTGGCCAATTGCGCGGTGGTAACGGGTGATTCCTCTTATCTAAGCTTGGAACGGGATGGGGCGAGTTTCGTACGCAGTGCTGCGAGAATGCGTTTGAGTAAGTCGCTGGATTCCCCGGACCCGGCGAGTTACGAGGAAGTGCTGCGCTCCTTCGTGACCACCAGCGTGATCAACCGGCGCGAAAGTATGCTCGGGCTCGCCTTAGCTCCGATCGATCCGTTATGGTATCGAACGATCGAGACACCCGTTTATAATCCCGACGGGATTTTCAAGATTACGACCAAGGAGGAGGAAGGGTTCGACAAACTCGCGCAGCGGGAAGGATGGGGCGCGAAGGATTTTTATCTCCTCCTCGATGGGATCTCCGGCGGACTGCATTCCTTTCAAGATGCCAATTGTCTGGTGTGGTTGCGCGAAGGCGGGGTGGATTGGTTCCGGACGGTGGCGAGTTACGAGCGCGCGCAAGGAGTGCGAGCGCAAAATGGGGTCAATGTGGTGTTGAATGGTCGCGGGTTGGATCTGATTCAGCGCTATGCCCGGCTGCTTTATCGGGAAGTGCAGGGTGATTTTTCTGCCGTTGGCACCATCATGGACGGGATTGGTGAAACCACTTGGGAGCGGCATGTTTTGCGTCGGCGTGGACGTTGGACGCTGGTGCTGGACCGCGTGAAGGCGCTCGCACCGGGTGAACTGCTCGCTGAACGTTTCTGGTATCCGAAAGGGGAGCGGACGTTGGCGGCATCAGGCTTCACCAGCAGTCAGCGAATGGGTGACGCAAAAGTATTTCTCCACATGGCGAGCACCGTGAATCCGGATGGTCGCAGTCGCACGACTGGCGGCTTGTCGGAGCGAGTGCGGATGGAGGTCGCCACGGGGGACGACGTTACATTGGGTGGACTGCTGTGGACGAACGAAGGGACCGAGGAACCGTTCACCCTGCGAGCAACCGGGGAGGGCTTCATTGTTTCGGAGACATCCGGAACTGCGACGAAAATTCTTCTCCAACAATGCGAAGGCATAGGTTGTGGCATGAAGGTGCGATGCGGTGACTGGCATGGGATGCTGGGTCGCGCAGGTAATCCTGTCGGCATTTCGACTGCGCGCGAACTGCCGTTGGCGCCAAAGTTGACCGAATTGAAATCAGAGTTTCGGGATATTGCTTTGCCGGGAAAAAAGATCACTTCGGTTGCATCCCGTTGGTCGGGCTTTGTGGTCGGCACCTCCGACGGTGAAGTTGTTTTCTTTGATGCCGGGAGGTGCGAATCATGGCGGTCGAAGGTGTCGGGGGCGATTCTCTCGCTGGAGATTTCCCCTGAAGGTGTCGTGGTCGGCGAGGAGAGCGGGGCACTGACACTTTTTGATCACACCGGTCGCCGATGCTGGACTGTAGAAATTCCGTGGGTCTCATTGCCGTGGTCGAATTGGAGTGAGTGCCGCAGTCGCATTCGGGAGATCGCCTGTGCGGACATCAACGGTGATGGCCGGGACGAAATTCTGATCAGCAATGCCGACCGGCGCGTCTATGCCTTTGATTGCGAGGGTCGCGAATTATGGAAGCGGCCGATCCAATGGGGCGTGTTCACGGCCATGTGGCCGGGGGTGCATGAGGGCAGTCAAGTGCTGTTGGGGGGCACGTCGCGGCCGTCAATTCATGGTTATGTGGTTTTATTAAACGGTGACGGTTCGGTGCGCGGGCAGATCAAACGCGCCGATTTGGTTTGTTGGGGATTGCCCGCCAACCTGCGTGATTTGCAACAGGCGGATATCGATGGTGACGGGCACATCGAAACAATCACCGCGGTGGATGCCAATTGTCGGCAGTTGATCGCCTACGGTGCGGACGGAGTGGTGAAGTGGGACTGTGATGTAGGAGCCTGCGCGGTGGCCCTCGTTTTCAATCCGATGCTGCGGCAAATTTATGTGACCTCGGAGGCGGGTTACGTGGTGGCAGTGAATGGCAACACCGGGCAACGCGCCTGGGTGGCGTGGATCGGTGAAACGGCCGAACTGGTCTGGACACTGCCGGATGGCCGGGTGGTGGTGGTGGCGCAGCGGGGTGTCGTTTGGATGTTTCTGCCCACGGGCGAGATTCAGGGGCGGATCGATCTGGGCGAACCCATCACGGCGATTCCACGCCCCGGCAATCATCGCGGTCCCGGGCGGCGTTTTATTATCGGCACGACCAGTGGCCGCGTGCTGACGCTTGATTGAGGCAGGGCTGGCTAAGAACCCGCCTGCTTGCGATACAGGCGGAGCAGATCGGTGACGAGGATACCGTCGATTTTCATGCCCGTGTAATTTGCGTCCTCAATGCTGACCTCACTCAGGTTGGCATCCCGTATGGTGGTGCCGGAAAAATTGATATTGTTGAATTTCGTCCCGCTGAGATTCACGTCGTCGAACTTTGACTGCCCCAAGTTGACGTTGGTGAAGATGGAATGGGGCAGGTTGGCGTTATCAGCGTGGATGGGGTCGCTTTTGGGTTCTGCAGGCATGATCAGGCTGAAAGGAGCGAAACTGAAGGAACCACGAATGGACACAAATTCACACGAATATGGAATAATTTCTTGGGGCCTGTGTCGTCGGTATTTGCCGGAATTTGACCGAATGCATGTTTTTGCTCAGGCATTCGTGTCTATTGGTGTCCATTCGTGGTTAACGCATCTCAGATCACTTCCAAATAATCGCGATCGGGCAGGGCGGGAAATGGCGCGGTGGGCAGGGTTTGATACCAGAATGCGACCGAGGAAATGTCATCCTGCAAGGGCAGATAGCGGCCCCCGGCGCGCCAACCCAAAGCCTGGATGTTGATCCGCAGATCCTGCTCAAAGCGCACCGGATCCATGATGTGCCAGCGATACATGCCGAAGCGCATTTGCGAACTATAGACTCCGTCGGGCCGGATGACCTGATGTAGGCCGGCGTAGGGGGTGCAGTATTCCTGATACTGTTTTGTCTCCTTGTTCTCAAAGTTGTAGGAACCGCAAAAGTAATCCTCGGTGCCGGTGCCGCAGATGGTCGGCCATTTGTCGCCATCCAGATAAAACTTGATCTCTCCTTCGCCCCACCAACCGGTGTGGTTGACGCCCCAACCCATTGAGGTGCCGACGAATTGACCGCGGCCTTTAACCCCATCTAGGATAGTATAGACATCCTTGTAGGGGAGCGGATTGGTACGGCGGAATTGGGCGTGAAAATACGCGCAGTCATCCGGCACTTCGGTCAGGGTGTAGTTGACCTGATAAAACAACACCATGTCGTCCGCTGCGATGTTGCTCATGGTGATGCGGCAACGTTTGCGGAAGGGCATTTCCCAATAACAATTGAAGGCGCTGCCGGGATTCACACAGATGGGCTGGGAAACGAGGGGCGCGAACTTGCCCCAGTGCATGCCGAAGAAATCTCCGACGGGACACTCGACGGAAGGGTTCACCTGATCGTCCCAGTAGATACGCATGATACTGTGCCGCCATGTGCCGGTGGGGGTCATCCAGATTTGTTGGATGGCACCGCTGCCATTGATATCCGCGACGGTGAAGGTCTCGCCGGCTTTGATTTTTATGCAGGGGGAAATTTTCCAACCCTGCCCAAGATCACGCGCGCACTCCTTGCTGTGCCCTTCGGTGGCCATGCCGCCCGCGCCTTTCTCACCGTTAAAGTTTTCCGGGCTGATCGAGCGCGTCTTTGCGCCGGAGAGTCTACTGAGGTTGCCGAGATTGAGGCCGAGACCGTTGAAAGCATTCATGGGATCAAGAGGAGAGTTAAACGGCTGAATGGTGTCGTGCAGGCTTTTTGTTTGTCATCTATCAATGTTGGCCGATTCCTTATTCGTTTTTTCGAAGACGAAGAGATGATTTAGCCCGATTTGAAATCGGGAATGTTGCACCAATCGAAACCGAGGTTCTGAGAAAATATGTTCAGTATGGTGAGGTTTGAAGCCATGGTGTTCCTCTAGCGACATACCATCGATCAGATGTAAAAATTTAAGGCACGCGAGAATGTGATCTACCACCCGCGACGGCACGGTGATTATCACGCGACCACCCGGACGAAGTAGCTCATAGCAAGCGTCCGTTATCACTGAATGCTCTTGATCAGGAATATGCTCCAAAACAGCTAGCATGGTAATGGCATCCCATGAACCCACTGTAGGTCGAACCTCAGGAAAGAAACCCGACTCAATAACATAGACGGCTGATTTGGTTGGTGTTTTCAGCAAGGGTTCGACCCCGAAACCGGAATGTAACTTGGAGCCTAAAAAATGGAAAAGCTCGCCATGAAAAGCGCCCACATCAATCAATCGCGCCTGTTCGGGTATCCAGCGAGCAGCCTGATGAATTCGCCATTGTTGTAACCATCGGTCGACACGTTTCATTCGGGTTGGATTTCCGCCATATAATCCATCGCGGTGCAATCTTCATTCCCCAAATTTCAATTTCAAGAAATGGGAAGATGGGATCGTCAGTTACCCCGTTTCCTCATCCCGCCTCATTACCACTGTGCTCCGAGGCGCACTTTTCGTTTCCATGCTTATAGTTTCCGGTCAGTCGCGCCATAGTTTGCTGGAGACCTGTTGAGTCGGTGCTGCTGGCCTCAGCCAGAAATTTAGACGCCTTTGATCCACGCAATATGCCCGCCGCCTTGCCTTGATGCGTGATGGCGACTGATCCGTCAATATGTGCTCGATATGTAAATCCAGTGGGTGTCCCCATGAGCACAAAGCGGGTTCAGGACCCAGCGTGTGCCGAGCCCTAATTGGTTCCAGCGCTTTACACGTTTGCCAATCGAGCTTTGTTTCGGGCGACACTGGCGTCCCAGAATTGTGGGAGCTGGGAAAGGTGACGCATGCGTTCCGGCGATGCCTGGTCGGTCATCGCTTTGCCGTAGGGTGTGCGCAGGCCATAGTGATAAAAGTGATGGTCCCCGTAGGCGATGAGATCGTCGATCTCGGTGGCAGTTTTGGCGCGACGTCCAAGATTCATCGTGAACATGCGGCGCGCTTTACCGCCGCCAAAGGAAGCGTGCAACAGGCGATGATTGAAAATGAGGACATCGCCCGGTTCGCTTTCGAGAGGTTGGGCGGGTAGATCGCGTTGATGCAGACCCCATTGATTTTCGGAGTCGCGCAGCGTTTCGTCCTTCCAGGTGCGAAGACCGAGATCGGTGTGTGAACCCGGGATAACCCGAAGACAGCCGGTATCCTTGGTCACGCTATCCAGATAAAGTGCCGCTTTGATGTAACTGTTACTGCCGGTGACACTGTCGCGATGCCAGGTGGATTCTCCGGAATAGTAATTCCCGTCACTCCCCATGTAATTGAAATCGTCGCCGAGTAGGTTGCAGATGGTGGCATTCAGCGCCGGGTGGTCGAGCAGCGCGCAAAGACCGGGACGTTGGTCCACAAACGGCACGATCATGGTGCGTTTCGTGCCATCGTGCTTGAGGCCGAGCTGCGGAAAGACCGCTTCGAATTCGCTGATGATGGTCGCGATCTCGGGTTTCAGCAGTCCGGGAAGTTTCAGGAAACCGAACGATTCAAAAAATGCACGCTGTTGGGCGGGTGTGGGTTTGCTCATGGGTGGAAAGTATCGCAGTGGATGCGGTCTTACTCGCTCTTCTTTCTCAATGCAAATCGTGCGAACCCGGCACGATACAGGGGACAACCGCCCCTACCTATAAATGCGGGGGGAGAAAGATTATGATAAAGAGAAAGAGGAAAGATTCGGGCGGTCACACCCCGTCGAATTTCAATGGATGGGCGAAGCGATGAAAACGCGGCAGCAGGTAGCGAGCAGTATCGAACGAGACGATGACGAATTTGGCTTCGCCGACGATTTCCTTGCGCGCCACGGGACCGAAGAACCGGGAGTCGCTGCTGTTGTCCCGGGAATCTCCCATTATGAAATAGTTTCCTTTGGGCACGATGTATGGCCCGAAATTGCGCAGGGAGTTGCGGTTGGGCAGCACCATGACGAGGTGGGGCGCGGCTTCGAGATGTTCAACGGCAACCAAGGGGTTGGGCGCTTCAAAAATATCACGCAGGTAAGGCTTCACCTCTTGGGCCGTATATTTCTGGGGCACGTCGTTGATGAACAAAACCTCGTTGCGCAGTTGAATCTTGTCGCCGGGTAGGCCGATGACCCGTTTGACCAAACGAATGCCATCTTTCGGGGAGTTGCAGACAACAATATCACCACGTTCAGGATCACCCCACTGGGCTAGAAGCGTCGTGGTGAACGGAACCTTCAGGTCGTAGGCGAGTTTGTTCACCAAAATCAAATCACCTTCCACCATGGTTGGTTTCATCGATCCGCTCGGCACCCAGTTCCAATCCACGACTGCTGATCTGAGTGGTGCAGAGATCAGAAATACAAGGGCCAATGGTTTCAGCCATTCACGATACAAGCGCAACAGGAGGGGTTTCATGCATTCATTGGACTCGGGTTTCGCCGCTAGGTTTCATGGGACGAGTCGATTGACTGCCGGAAAGGGGATGAATATGAATAGTAAGATGAACGAGAAAGATTTCGGCGTTCAGGATCTCGAGTCGGTTCGACTCTTCGCGCAGATGTATCCCAGCTGATTAATCCTTCTCGAAAAGTCCGAGCACGCCGCCCATTTTCACCGTTTGTCCCGCGGGTGTTACGATTCTTTTGAGCCGGCCAGCGGCAGGTGCCTCCACTTCGAGGATGGCCTTGTCGGTCTCGACCTCCGCGATGACTTCACCGCCGGAAATTTTTTCACCAACATTTTTCCGCCAACGAACGACCGTCGCTTCGCTGACGGTCAGGTCACCATGCGGCATCGTGATGACTTCGCCATCGAACGGCTCAGGCTCGGGTGCCAGTATGTGGGATGATATAGCCGCCGTGTTGGTTGAGTCGAGGCTGACAGTTTCTGCGTCGAACAGCTGGACCCTGGGACGACGTTGCGCGATAGCCTCACCGCGCATCAAGCTTTTGGCGGCGGCGATAATTTTTTCCACACTGGGCAGCATGCTCGCCTCCAGCCCCGGGTTAAATGGATGTGGCACGGGCTCCAGATGCAGGCGGCCGACCGGCGATTCAAGTGCGTCAAAAGCCAGCTCGCCCATCGCGGCGGCGATTTCTGCGCCAAGACCACACATCGTGTAGCCTTCGTCGACCACCAGCACACGGCCGGTTTTGTCGAGGCTGCGCGTGATGGCTTCAAGGTCGAGTGGCACGATGGTGCGCAGGTCGATGACCTCGCAACTCACTTGCTCGTGAGAGAGCGTTTCCGCGGCCGTCAGGGCGAGCGACACCATCCGACCGGCGGCGACAATTGTGAGGTCTTCACCACTGCGGGCGAGGCGAGCGACGCCAAATGGCACGAGGTGCTCTCCGGTCGGCACTTCGCCTTTGGAGGAAAATAGCGCCTTGGGTTCGAGGAACAAAACGGGGTTATCACCGCGCAATGCCGTTTTGATCAGCCCCTTGGCGTCGGCCGGATTGGACGGCATCGCAACTATGATACCGGGGAGATGAGCCCACATTGCGTGGTAGGTGCCGCTGTGCTGTGGGCCGGCGCACTTGATGGCTCCACACGGCGCGCGCACGACGAGCGGGACGGTCATCTGGCCGTTGCTCATGTAACGTAGTTTGGTGGCCTGCAGAGGAATCTGCCCGCCGGTCTCGAACAGAAAATCGGCGAACATGAGGTCGGCGACCGCGCGGCATCCGGTGGCAGAAGCGCCGATGGCAGCACCGGTAAAACCGAGTTCACAGATCGGCGTGTCGATCACGCGACCCGCCCCGAATTCCTGCCAAAGTCCCTTCGTGTGCGCAAAGCTCCCACCCCGTTCGCCGATGCCTTCGCCGAGATAGAGCATGTGCGGATCGCGTCGCATCTCCTCGGCGATACCGTCGCGCACGGCATCTAGCCAGCCTTGAGATGCTGTTGCCGTCGAGGCTGGAGTAGCTGGCAGCGGCGGATTGATCGGTTCCGACCAGCAATGGGAGAAAACGGTTGTGGGGTCGGGCTCGGGCGAACAACGGGCAAACTCAACAGCGTCGGCAATCGTCGAAGCCACGCGGGCGTCGATGGCGTCTAGTTCCGCTGCGGTGGCCACCTTGAATTCGTCAATGAGACGATGCCGAAACGTGGCGATCGGGCAGCGTTTCTTCCACGCATCCAGTTCCTCCTGATTGCGGTAGGTGCCAGTCAGTGGGTCGCCCTCGTGGTGACCGACGACCCGGTAAGTCTTGGCTTCGATCAAAGTCGGTCCCGCGCCAGCGCGAGCCCGGATGACGGCGTCGCGGGCGGCCTGCCAGACGGCCAGCACGTCGTTGCCATCGACAGCCACGCCGGGGATGCCATAGGCAGCGGCTCGGGTCGCGATCTCGGGATTGCGAGTGACGAGCTTAAGTGGAGTGGCGGTGGCGTAGAGGTTGTTTTCGCAGACAAAAAGCACGCCGGCTTGCTGGGCTCCCGCGAAATTAAGGCTCTCGTGAAACGCTCCGTGGTTGACCGCACCGTCGCCGAAGAACGCTGCTGCTACGCCTTGGGTGCCGCGGGTGCGAGCGCTGAGAGCGGCACCCACGGCGTGCGGAATGCCGCCGCCGACGATACCGTTGGTGCCAAAGATACCGTGCGCCCGGTCGTAAAGATGCATGCTGCCGCCGCGACCGCCGCAACAGCCCGTGGCCTTGGCGTAGAGCTCGGCCATGAGCGCGGATGGCGGCAGCCCTTTGGCCAGCGCGTGACCGTGGCCGCGGTGCGTGCTGGTGATCCAATCATCGCGTTGCAGGTGCGCACACACGCCGACCGCCACAGCCTCCTCGCCAATGTAGAGGTGAATAAAGCCCGGCATCTCGCCGGCCTTGTAACGGGCCTGCGCGGCAAGTTCGAACTGACGCAACTGCAACATCTGCTCATAGAGACGGAGAAGCTCGGGCGGGGTCGGCGTTCCTAGGGTGCGGGCCATGCCCGGTAACACAGCACTACAGGTGGGCGGTGCGCG
>DFDG01000184.1:56938-59996 GCA_002367815.1 Opitutaceae bacterium UBA3033
GGTGCGCGGGTCGTGGTCGCGGACATTGATGAAGCCGCGGCGATAGAGATGGCGGCGACAATGCCGGACGCAGTGCCTTTGCGCATGGATGTGTCGTCCGCGTCGGAGGTCGAAACGGGCGTCGGTCGGGTGGTCACGCAGCTCGGCCGCATCGATATTCTGGTCAACAACGCCGGCATTAACACCATGGACCACCGCGTGACGATCGACCGGTTTCCCATCGAGGAATGGGATCGGATCATGGCGGTGGATTTGCGCGGGGTGTTTTTGGTCAGCCGGGCGGTATCGGCGGTGATGGTTGCGCAAGGTGCTGGACGGATCGTGAACATCGCATCCGTGCTCGGCTTGGTGCCGGCTCGCTTGCAATGCGCTTACACAACGGCGAAGGCGGGTGTAATCAACCTGACCCGCACGATGGCGATCGAACTTGCGCCGAATGGGATCGTGGTGAACTGCGTCGCGCCCGGCTCCACGCTGACGACGGGCACCGAGCAGCTTTTTTACGGCGGCGATGCCATGATGCAGGAGAAAGCGCAACGCATGCTCAGCCATGTGCCAGCTGGGCGGGTCGGGCAGGTCGAGGAGATTGCGGAGGCGGTCCTGTTTTTTGTGGCTCCGGAAACGAGCTATGTTACCGGCCAGATCCTGAGCGTCGATGGCGGTTGGACGGCCGGTGGTTTCCTGCGGGATTTTTGATGAACCAACCATTGTCGCAACCCCGACGGCTTTTCTATAACCTCGACGGATGGTCGCCGTTTTATCGCGGCCAGTCGCAGGCTGCGATCCGCAGGGCGATTGACCGGCTGGCCGGCTCGCAGATAACCGCCGTGATGCTCAGCTCAGGCATAGGCCAGAGCGTGAATTATCCGAGCCAAGTCTCCGAGCTGAGTCACTGGCGACCATTGAAACCCGAAGTGCGGGCGGAGCTTTACCGCGTGATGGGTGAGCAGGCGGCCGGCGGCATCGAGGGCGTGGCCGATCTTTACCGGCGCGACGGGACAGATTGTTTCCATTTTTTGGTTGAGGCCGTGGTGCAAAGCGGCCGGCAGGCGTTTGCCACGATGCGGATGAATGACACGCACATGGTGAAGCTGGAGCATGGGGAGGGTCCATACACCGACGCGTTCTACCGCGCGCATCCGGAGTGGCGGCTGCCCGATGCCGGACTCAACTACGCGGTGCCGGAAGTGCGCGCGCATCGGCTGGCGATGATGGAGGAATTGCTCCGACGTTATCCCTTCACCGGACTGGAACTGGATTTCCTGCGCGGCCCGCCGTTTTTCCCCTCGAGCGTGGTGGTGGCACCAGCAAACCCCTGGCCCACGACGGCAAGAAAAACAGGGGAGGAGGCGGCTCGCTGGACCGAGCCCGGCGCCCAGGGGCCGCACTTTCCGCGCGACCTAGCCGAGGCTTACGCGCCGGTGATGACGGAATTTCTGGGCGAAGTTCGGGGAATGATAGATCGATTGAACGGCGAGCAGGGCCGAAAAATCGAACTATGCGCTCGCGTGCCATCAAGTCTTTCAGGTTGTCGGCGCGTGGGTTTGGATCCGGTGGCGTGGCACGAGCATGGCTGCCTCAATTTCCTGACGATTGGGAAATTTCTCCAACTCGTATTCGCCCTGCCGATCGCGGAGTTCAAACGGGCGCTGCCCGGTCTGCCGGTCCACGCCAGCATCGACTATGTCGTGGGCGGACCGCTGATCGACGGGTATTTTCATCCGCGCGACGGAACAGCGGAGATTTACCGCGGTGCGTCGGCGGCGCTCTATGCGCAGGGCGCTGACGGGCTGACCTTGTTCAACATGTTTGCCGCCCAGTGCAATGGGTCCGACCCGGCGGGCCGCGACTGGAACCACGAGGAACCAATGGTCGTCCTCGGCGAGCTGGGCGATCCGGCAACGCTGGCGGACACCGACAAACTCTATCTGGTGGACGCGGCCTTTGCCCTGTTCGACCAGCCGTTTTTCGACTGCCGGGCCAGTCTGCCGGCCGCAGCCACACCGGTTGCACCATTGTTGGCGACGTTGTTCGTGGGCGAAAAGAGTCTGGCGGATAAACACTGCACGCTCCGCGTCGTGCTGGCCCACCCAACCCCCGCAGTGATCATGGTTGTGCAAATCAACGGTTTCAGCCAAGGGCAGGGGCGCCCGGCGGATTACCCGCATCTTTTCCCGGAGCCCTACGATCAGAAACCGCCGGAGCTGGCACAATCGCACGATTTCACTGTGCGATCGGTGGATCTGAAATATGGCGCGAACGAAGTAGCGGTGCTCGTTTCAGCGCCTGTCACCGTCAACAGCATCGAGCTGGCGGTCGAGGCGAAGCCCAGAGTTTAGGCGGACAACACTTTGCCCGCCGGCACTTCAGCTTTGATCGCGTCTTTGTATTGTTTGCCCTTGCCGCCCCATTTGTCGCAACCGCCTTCGCCGCTGGGTCTCACACTGGGGGTGTGAATCTGTTCATAGCCTTTGTGGGCGTAGGGATCTTTACCGGCGACGATGATAATATCGCGGTGATCGAATCGACCGGTCGATACTCCTTCTGGAGGTCGGCCCCAGGGAAGCCGTGATTCGCAACTCATGTAGTGGTTCACGAGGGCACGGCGGTAGGTGCCGGTGGGAGCGGTATTGGGCAACGATCGGTGCAACAGATAGCCGTTGAAGAAGACCACGGAGCCGGGCTCAACTTGCACGGGAATGGATTCTTCGTCGGTGTAAGGAAATCCTTCCGACTCCTCCGCGCAATCAAAGCGACGGTCGGCGTGCCAATGTTGATCCCAGATGATACCGTGTTGGTGCGAGCCGGGGAGCACCCAGAGACAACCGTTTTCCGTAGTGGCGCGGTCCATGGAAATCCACACGCCGACCAGAGAGCGATCACGCGTCGGAATGTAGTCCTCGTCCTGATGCCACGCTTGGCCGGGTTTGCCGGAGGCCTTGATGAAGAGCATTGATTGCATGCACTTCACGTTGGGGCTGACAACATTGGCGAGGGTCTTGACGGATGGTTGATTGTGAATGGCCCGCAACATTACATCGGAACACTTGTGCGGAAA
>DFDG01000014.1 GCA_002367815.1 Opitutaceae bacterium UBA3033
TTTGAACCGCAGGTGAGGTTTAGCCCAAAACTGCTCCGCCGGACCAGTCCAAAGCAACATGGCATCCCCATTGAGTTTGCCGGGCTTCAACTGCCATGCGGGATTTCCCACGCCGTTTTCCCAGTCATTAAAATCTCCAGCCACGTAGACAATTTTCTCGGCCGTGGCTTCGCACGGTAGGGCAAAGACCATTTGCCCGGCCTCCTGCACAAAATACGCGTATCGCCGCGCCGCTGCATAACGAGGAGCCCGTTCAAAAGTGGAAAACACCCGCTTCGATCCCTCGCCGACCAATCGCACCGCCGGCACCTCATTATCACTCCAATCACGGGTGCACTCAATGCAGCCCGCGCTCAGTGACTCGAGCCAAGCTCGGATAAGAGGATTAGTCTTCATTGATGAGGAAATTGCGAGGTCGGTCACCACGCTGCAAGCGTGCAACGCAATCTTGATCTGCAGATTCAATGACGAGCAGGCAATGCACGTTCGTTTGACAAAATCGGGCCACGCTACGTCGTTTTGCGTATGGCCAATCGCGAAAAAATTCTCGTCGCCCTTTCCGGTGGTGTGGACAGCTCTGTCGCCGCCCTACTGCTCAAGCAACAGGGTCACGAGATCGTAGGCGCGTACATGAAAAACTGGATCAATGAAGACCAGGTCATTGGCCATTGCCCATGGATGCAGGATATTGAGGACGCGCGCGCTGTCGCCGACCACCTCGGGATTGAATTTCGCGTAGTCAATCTGATGCAGGACTATCGCCGCCTGGTGGTTGATTACTTGCTTAGTGGTTACCAAGCGGGTCTCACGCCCAATCCGGATGTAATGTGCAACCGGGAAATGAAATTCGGTGTCTTCCTCAAATATGCACAGGCCGAAGGATTCAACGCCGTCGCTACGGGCCATTACGCCCAACGGTTTGAACTGGGTGGAAGTGGTTGCTCCCAACCACCGCCGGATGTTTTAGCCGGGCTCGCTGTGCCCGGACCGGGGTCAACGACCGCGACTAAAACTTACGCCCTCTTCGAGGGAGCAGATAAAAACAAAGACCAAAGCTACTTCCTCGCCCTCCTGAATCAGGAGCAACTTCGCGCCGCACGTTTCCCCATCGGCCAATTGTCGAAGCCTGAGTTGCGTAGCCTCGCCGCCGAAGCCGGTTTACCCACCGCGCAAAAAAAGGACAGCCAGGGCATCTGTTTTATTGGAGAAGTTAAAATGGCGGATTTCCTCAAAGCCTATGTGCCCGAGCATCCCGGGCCGATAATTCGTGCTTCGGACAATCAAGTCATGGGGGAACATCGCGGTCTGCATTATTACACCATCGGTCAGCGCAAAGGCATCGGGATTCCCTCAAACACTGATAACAAAGCCTACTGCGTCGTCGGCAAACGTGCAGACGACCACGCACTGTTGGTCGCCTTCGATGAACCGACCGCGCCCGGCCTTTGGACCAAGGAAAGCCACGTGCACAGCCTCAGCTTTATTAATCAACCGATCACTGGGACGACTCAGCTTGAATGCCGCGTGCGCTATCGCGACCCAAGGGTCGAAATCGAATTTCAGCCTGATGTAGGGCGGGATCGCCTGAGCCCGCCTGCCACCGCGCGCATCAAATTCTCCACCCCCCAGCGTGCCCTCGCCGCTGGGCAAATTCTCGCTCTATACCGTGGAGAACAGTTACTCGGCGGCGGGGTATTTTCATGAAGTATGCCGAGGATCACTTCTCAACTATCGCATCTCAATATGTCCGCGGGCGTTTCGGTTACCCCCGCGAGCTCTATCAATTTCTCTTCGACCAATGCCCTAGTCACGATTTCGCATGGGACTGTGCTACCGGGACAGGTCAATCGGCACAAGATCTGGCCCAAACATTCCATCAAGTAATTGCAACCAACATCAGCACTGAGCTACTTCAACTCGCAACCCCACATCCGCGTATCACTTATCGTTTTGCCTCAGCTGAGGATTCAGGTTTGGACACGGAATCGGTTGATTTGATCACCGTGGCACAAGCCATACACTGGTTTGATCTTCCACAATTCTGGACCGAGGCCACTCGAGTGATAAAACCCGGCGGTGTCATGGCATTCTGGGGATACAATTGGCCCATAGTTAATGCCGGCATCGATCAGGTGTTGGAAGAATTCAAATCCATCATTGCTGAGTCTTGGCCTGAGAGAATTGCGATACTGAATGATGGTTACGTGTCCATTCGGCCACCTTTACTTGAGATCCCCAGTCCGGTTTTCGAAGCAACAGCGCAATGGGGACTGCAGGACTACCTCTCACACCTCAATTCATGGTCCGCGACACGTTACTATCGTGAGCAAACCGGTGAAAATGCTTCTGATAAATTTATGGGTGCCTTCACCGAAGCCTGGATCGGTAAGCACGCTTCCGTCCAATGGCCGCTTGTCTTCAAGGCATTTAGAAAATCGATTTAATATCGTATTTCACCCAATCCGTATCCGTTAATCAGCTTGGCTTCACTTCACTAAAATCCTCCCGACTGCTACTGCGGCGATTGCAGATAGACGACATTGACGCGATTTGTGCCTACCGGAGTTTACCCGAAGTCGCGCGTTACTAATCATGAGAATCCTTTAACCACGATGATGCGCTCAAACTCATCGAAAAGAATAGTTCGGGGAAGCCTGGGTTGCCTCATACTTGGTTCCAGCTCGGAATCGTTGAGCAGCAATCCGGAAAGCTCATTGGTGATTGTGGATTGCATTGCCCGGGAGACGATTCGCGACTGATGGAGCTTGGCATTACCTTTACACCTGAAGCCCATGGGAAAGGCTATGCCACCGAGGCACTCACTGCTGTGATTGAATACATTTTCGATGAGCTTGACGCGCACCGCATCTCGGCCGTAACCGATGCAAACAACCAAGCGGCGAAATCACTTTTCCTACGACTCGGATTCCGGCAATAAGCACTTTTCATCGAACACATCCAATTCAAGGGAAAATGGGAAAGTAAATGCGTCTTCGCGATCCTCCATCGCGAATGGGAAAAAAATAAAGCAGGACATAGCCACGCTAAAACAGAATCCACCCTAACAACGTAAACAAACCTCCAAGCCATGCGATCACTACTCACTTTATTACTGATGGCAATAATGACGCTATCTGTATCAGCCCAATCCACTGAGACTTACATCCTCACCTCCGCCACATCCGAGAAAGTAGGGAAATCCTACCTTGCGGCCTACATCGATTTGAATTGGGACCAAATTGCCCCCTTTTGGCGGATGATAGTAGCTTTGCCGATCCCACCGCGGAACTGGTTTTTGGTGGCGTGCGTCAAAATGGAAAAGAAACCATGATGCGTAATTTTCGTAAGAATTACGCCTCAATCGCCAGGATGTAATTTTATCGCACGCGCGCCGTCTTCTCCGGCAACTATGCCATTTTTGAAGGAACCTTGGATTGGACATTCAATCTAAAAGGCGGAAAATAAATGGCCATCAAGAGCATGCCAATTTTGCTGATTCTCCGGATTGAAAATGGTCTGGTCGTTGAACATCGGGACTACGCGGATTACGGTCCTTATCTCGTCGCGAGCCAAAATCTGAATGCAGGAAACTGAAGATAGTTTCTCCTGGCCGGTCCTCCAAGTATCGATCCCAATGGAATGTAGTGAACGTCCTCAATTGAGCGTCACGGTCGCCATTCGCAAGGCTATCACGATGAAGAAGACACCCATCACTCGATCAAACCAATGACCGAAGCGAATAAAAAATTGCCGAACTGGAGCATGGGTAAAAATGACTGATACCAAGGAAAACCAACCCATGGTGCTCAACGTCAGCCACAAACCATATGCGAATCGAATCTCTTTCGGCGTGTTCGGACTCACAATCATGGAAAACACCGCGATGAAAAAAAGTCCCGCTTTGGGGTTGAGTACGTTGACCAGAAATCCGCTAAGAAATGCCCCGTGTTTGTCCGGTGGCATAACGTCGGTCCTGAATGTTTCCGACTGTCTTTTTGGGGTGCGGATGGCTTTGAAGCCCACATAAACAAAATAAGCAGCACCGGCATACTTGATCACCGTAAACATGAGCACGGACTCTCGGATCAGCAGACTAAGGCCGAACAATGAATAACTGACATGAACCAAAATTCCGGTGCCAATTCCAATGCTGGACCAGATTGCCGTGGCCCGGCCATGTTTGATACTTTGGCGAAAAACGAGGGCAAAATCCGGCCCGGGACTGATCACACCGATCATATGAGCCACAGCCACCAACGCAAATTCCGACCAATACGTGCTCATCTTGTATTAGACATGATCACTGTCCACGATTAACGATTCAGATCGCCAGTTCCTTGAATGCCTTATCGCCGAGCATTCTATCGAATGAGCTATCGTCATAGCTCATGACCTCCGGGTCCTTGGGGTGTTTGGCCCGGGCTTTTTTTAAGACGGCGCGGGCTTGATCGAATTGCCCGAGCAGGGCATGGGCATACATCTGGCACATCAGCAGCTTTCCGTTATCCGGCTCTGCCATATATGCATCGGCATACGCCACCACAGCTTTTTCATACGATGATTTAGCCTCGGACTTTTTGCCGCTCTTACGGGTGAGAGTCCCCAGATTAAGCCAGTAACTGCCGTTGTCCGGGCAATGAACGGCAGCCTGTCTCATCAACCCCTCGGCTCGGGGAAAATCCCGAATAGCAATCGCGAACTCTGCCTCGTTGACCAAATTCGCGGCTTCCTTCCGTTGCAGTGATGTAATCTCGGGTTTCTTTTTTGAACAACCCGAACCAACAAGGAGCAGTGATACAAGGGCGACGAGCGTAATTCGTTTCATGAGCAGAAATGCAGTAATCATCCTCCGGAGGTAATCAACCACTCTCCTAAGAAATAGAGAGAGACCTGAGGATTACTTCATATCAGGTGGCACACAAGCGATGGCTTCTTCGAGCGTAGAAAGACCTTCTTTGACCTTCAAGAGACTGTCTTGATGCAAAGTTTTCATCCCCTGCCGTTGGGCAATTTTCTTTAATTCCACCGACTCCACCTGCTTATTGATCGCTTCGACCAACTCTTCGTTGGTCACCATCAACTCGTGGATGCCAACGCGACCCTTGTAACCGTTACCACTGCATTTCGAACAGCCTTTGGGGCTGTGTTTGAAAATCTGCCCACTCCAGCCGATGCCTTTTTCAAAAACGGCTTTTTCGCGGCCTTCCGGTTCATACGCCACCCGGCAGGTCTTGCAAACCCGACGCATCAAACGTTGGGCGCAAACCGCCAGCAATGAAGATGAAATCATGAATGGCTCCACGCCCATATCACTCAGCCTGGCCACCGTGCCTGGCGCATCATTGGTGTGCAAAGTGGAGATCAGCAAGTGACCGGTGAGTGCTGCCTCAACGGCTATTCCGGCTGTTTCCCGATCACGGATTTCGCCCACCAGAATGATGTCGGGATCTTGCCGCAAGAATGCCCGCAGCGCCGTGGCAAAGGTCAGACCAATCTGGCGGTGCATCTGCATTTGGTTGAGCCCGGGCAGCGTGTATTCGATCGGATCCTCCGCAGTGCGAATGACGATATCAGGCGTATTGATTTCGTTGAGTGCGGAATAAAGTGTCATCGATTTACCTGAACCGGTCGGCCCGCAATGCAATATCATGCCGTAGGGCTGGGTAATTACTGCCCTATATCGGGCCAGATTTTCCTCGCTAAACCCCAAGGCCGGTAATGGCAAAGTGGTCTTCTGCTTGTCCAAAATACGCATCACTATGCCTTCACCATGATTAAGCGGCGCGGTGGAAACACGCAGATCCAGATCCAGGCCCTTCTTGGTATATTGCTTGAATACGATGCGGCCATCCTGCGGCAATCGGCGCTCGGTAATATCCAGATTGCACATGATTTTTAACCGCGCGACCAGAGCCGGGCCGACCTTCGTTGGCAGGCGCAACTTTTCATGGCACACGCCATCAACCCGGTATCGAATGACCACATCATGCTCCTGTGGTTCGATGTGGATATCACTCGTCCCGGCAAAATAAGCTTCTTCAATAATGCGACTGGCCAAGTCAATTATCGGACCCGATTCCTCATCCGTAAGGTCATCTTCGTTGGCATCCGCCACGACGCCGTATTGGGCGCCAATCATATCCACTACATCTCCAAAGCCCTCGCCCGAAACTTCCTGAACTTTGGAAAATTTCTCTCGAATATCCTTATCGGGCGCCAGCAGGCGGATGACTTTTCTACCGGTGATCTCATGGATTTTGCCTTGCAGGGATTCATCAAACGGATTGGCAAAAGCGATCAACACGCACTCCCCCAATTCCCCCACGGGAAGCACAAGATTCTGTTCACAAAATTCCTGCGGCAATCTTTCGTAAGTCGAGGATGTTACCCTGCACCGGGCCACATTGCACGGGGCAAAACCAAACGCACGGGCCTTGGCGACCAACAAGGCGAAAGCTTCGATCCCATAATCATCCCGCAACATTTTATCGAGGATATCTCCGGTGGGTTCCTCGGGAGATCCCGCTATGGTCAAGCGCTGTTCTGTGGTCAATTTGCCCATTTGCTCCAAACGGGCCACGATCTGGGTCTGAACTTTTCCTAGTGGCATCTTTTAAGTAGGGGGCGCTGATTTGGCATTTGCCACCTGTAGTTTTTCGAGGTAGTCCGCAATTCCTTCCAAAGTGGTGCCGAACCAAAGGATCGGACCATCCAAAAGATTTTCCCAGTGGCTGCGGACGACGGAGCTCAGATAATAGGATGAAGCCACAAAATTAAAGCCATCCACCTTGTCAAAAGGCACGGACCAAGTCGCCCAACAGGTATCAAAATCCAACCCCGAGCTAATTTCTTCCGGAATCTCGTAATACCGCAGATCAACCGCTGAAACGCCTTCGCTTTCCACTAAATATTGCACGATTTCCTCTTCCTGAACGACCTTCATCTCATAAGCCAGAATCCCCAAAACGGTGCATTGTCGTGGCGGACTGTTAGCTATAATTTCCAATAACCTCTCGTTGGCTTTATCCAGGTCCTCCATCTTAACCAGATTGTGCTCCACCAAGGCTGCCCCCAACAAACGATTGGCATGAAGCAGTAATGGACGTTGCGGATTGGGCATAAGACAAATGGGTAGATCAGTTCGAGGAAAGCTGCGACTTTTTTTCGCGTTTCCTTAAACTGGTCACTCGTTTTAACAGTTCTTTCTTTAATTTATCAAGTCCCTCCCCGGACAAGCAGGACATCTCGACCACATCTACTTTATGTCGGCGCTTGAATTTCGTCAGCCAACCCGTGGCTTCAGGCAGGTCCAATTTGTTGGCGGCCACCAAACGCGGTTTCTCCAAAAGCTGAGGATCATAGAGCTCCAACTCACGCAGCAAATGCGCATAATCATCGCGCGGGTCACGGCCATCGATTCCGGCCATATCGATAATGAAAACCAGTAAAGCACAGCGCTCAATATGTCTTAAAAAACGATGCCCCAAACCTCGGTTTTCATTGGCCCCTTCGATCAGTCCGGGGATGTCAGCGAGTAGTAGCCGGCGTTCACCTTTGGCGTCTTCCGGGTATTCAATAACCCCGATTTGCGGATGAAGCGTTGTGAATGGATATGAGGCAGTTTTGGGCTTGGCTCTTGTGATACGCTTAGTTAGCGAGGATTTACCCGCATTGGGGAAACCGACCAAGCCAACGTCCGCGATACTTTTGAGCACCAACCGATAAACTCCACTTTCACCCGGAGCTCCCGGATTGGCGCGCTTGGGGGCACGATTGACCGAAGTCTTGAAGTGAATGTTACCCCAGCCTCCGTTGCCCCCTTTGCATAACACCACCTGTTGACCATCGAAAATTATTTCAGCCACAACTTTGCCCGTGCTTTCATCGGTAACGATTGTGCCCAGCGGGAGTTTGAGGATGCAGGGCTTCCCCCCGCGACCGTTTTGGTCCGAGCCCAAACCATGTTCACCGCGCTCTCCTTTGCGTTGCGGGGTGTATTTATAATCAACCAGATTGTTGGTGTCGTCGTTTCCCAGCAATATCACGTCTCCACCGCTGCCTCCATCGCCACCATTGGGACCTCCCCATGGTTCATATTTTTCCCGACGGAAGCTGATACAGCCCCGCCCGCCGTCACCGGCCGCTACTTTGATTACACACTCGTCGACAAACATGCTAGCTACGATGCAGAACCCCCGGCGTTTGCCAAGGGGGGTGTTTGAATCATATTTGCGACCCGTTCAAACCGGGCTAAATTGATATCTTGATGCCTTTACGCAGGTAAGTCGGCACATCAAGGTCATGGCCATCATACAGATTGCGGTCTGTTTTCTCGAAATGTCCGCGAGTTTCAATCTCACCAAAGCCAAATTCATCCTGCGCGGCCTTGAGATCTATGATCTTTTGCTCTGCCGCGAGAGTTTCGCGCCTAGCCTGAATATCAATTGATACTGAGGTTGATTCCGACGATTCGGCGGTGGCAGGGATTTCGATCTCCCGTCCGTTTGACGATCGGGTCCGCATGGAAGGCAATGGCCGGCGCACGCCCACCACGCGACCTCCCATATCGCTGGTGCCGATCACACATATTTCAACCCGATCCCGCATATCCTCATCGATTACCGCCCCCATGATAATATGTGAATTACGGCCAAACTGATCAGTGATGTTGCTCATCAACTCGTTAACCTTGGGCAAGGTAAGGTCCGTGCCTCCAGTTATATTGACCAACAATCGATCTGCTTTTCGGGCAAATTCCGGAGTATGCAGCAAAGGGCAAAGCTTTAAACTCGCGATCGCATCCGCCACGGCATTCTCGCCGGATCCTTCACCCAAACCAAAGAGTGTTTTGCAGCCCCGGTATTGAAAAGCCTGCCGCAGAGCAGTGAAGTCGAGGTTGATCAGCCCGGTTTTGAAAAGCATCATCCAGATGGATTTCACGCCGCGACCAATCCAGCCATCGGCCTGGGCGAAGGCGTCAAGCACAGTGGCATCATCCGCGCCTTCCTGCAGCAGGATGTCGTTGGGTAGCGGAATAACTGCATCACAGACCCGACGCAATGCCTGCATACCTTCCTCCGCCTGCCTTAGGCGGCGGCCGCCTTCAAAACTGAATGGCATGGTCACAAATGCGATTACCAGCGCGCCCGACTCGGCCGCGATTTCAGCCACGGTGGGCATCGCGCCACTCCCGGTGCCACCCCCCATCCCGGCAATGAGAAACACTAGGTCACAGTCTTTGACCACATTGGTGATTTTCTCCCGGTCCGCCTCGGCCGCTTCGCGACCCAATTCAGGATCACCCCCGGCACCCAGTCCACGAGTGACGCTCATACCCAGCAAAACCTTTTCCTGCACCGGTGAACTGGCCAATGCCTGCGAGTCTGTATTGATCACTGCCAATTGCAGTCGCTCCAGATTCTCCATTTTCAAGCGATCGACGGCATTGCAGCCAGCCCCACCCACCCCAACCAGTTTAATGGTGATGTTGGGTTCGCCCGAATTCGAACTTTCAAGAGGTAATTCGTTGAGATTCATGGCGGGCTCAGGAATTGACAAACAAACGGGCTACATTGTGGAAAAATCCACTTCTGCGACGGGGCGAACCGACTCTTTCATTATGGGCCTGCACGCCGTAATAGAGCAGACCCAACGCAGTGTTGTAGGATGGATCGCGCAGATTTTCCGCCACCCACGATGGCGTTTCTCCAAGATGCGCCGGCACATTAAAGATTTTGGCCGCCGCTTCGGCTGAGCCCGCAAGTTTGGCGGAACCACCGGTCAACACCACGCCTGAGCTGCAGTTTTCGGCGGAAAATGCTCCACCCAGTTTTCGCTTTACCACTTCCAATATTTCCCAAGTTCGAGCCGCGGTGATTTGTTCAATCGCCAGTCGGGAGAACTGACGGTCACCAATGGCAAAATTTCCATCCAGCCACACTTTTTCGGTTTTGTCCCGGGTCTGCACTTCCGCCCGGCCATACCGCAGTTTTAGCTTTTCCGCCTGTCCTTCGGTCAAACGCAGGCCGATGCTTAAATCGTTGGTCAAATGAGTGCCTCCAACCGGCAAAACTCCCGTAGTATGCGGCACCCCGTCACGATATAGCACGTAGTCCGTCGTGCCTGCACCAATATCGATGGCAAGCACCCCGTGTTGACGTTCTTCGACCGTGGTAACCATGTGGCCCGAAGCCAAACTCGATAGCACCAGTTCGCTGACTTCCAAATTAAAGCCCCGGATAACATGGATAGTGTCCGCCAAACGTTGCTCCTGACCATGGACCGTCCAGTAACCCACATCCAAACGTTGCCCCATGAGATGTTCCGGCGAAGTGGGAATCAATCGTCCATCCACCCGAAACGGCCGTCGAATGTGATGCACCACCATTCGATTCTTGGGCAGTTCCTTGGCCCGAGCCAATTCACATACCGTGCGAATATCCTCCGCCGAAATCATGTTATCCGCTGCCTTAACGTTTACAGTCGCTTCATTATAAAAACCTTCGAGATGCCCCCCGGTTTGGGCGAGAAATACCGTATCCGTCTTTTCACCTGCTTCGCGTTCAGCCAATTCCAAGGCACTGTGCGTGCAATCACTAGCCGCCTTATAGTCCACGACCACTCCCTTGATCACGCCGTGCGATTGACACTCTCCCCGGCCAATAATGGCAAGTTCCCGACCGGTGTATTCACCAATCAGAACAGTTACTTTCGAGGTGCCGATTTCGACGGCACCAATAAAATGAGGACTAGAGCTCAAGGTTGGTCAGGCGGTTTGGATTGAACAAAGGTTTGGAAACTGGCTTGTCGTCGCGCACAATTTGGGTGGTCGGCAAATTATCCCTAAAGCTTACCGGCACTTGAATACGACCATCGGTCATGCGACCCACGGCGAGATTAATCTCGTTCACGGGTTGATCCGCTTCGGCCTGAACTGTATCAATCAACGCATCCAATTGCGCGACCTGACGCAGAAAATCCGTCGAAGTCTGGGCCATGAAAATGATTCGATCGATGTTGGACGCCCGCACCTCGAGTTCCCCATCAGATTCAAGACGCGACATTGAGACCACCTTCCAAGTCTGGTAGAGATGCGGGGCTTCATTTCGGGCCGTGGCCAAAAGATTGGCGACTATTTCCATCCCCGAAATCGGTTTTAACCCAGAGCCACTCTTCACCAATTTCACCCCATTCAAATATGGCAGTGTCGCTAACAGGTTACGGTCATAACCGAGACCTTCGTAAACGACTCCATCCCGGGCCACCTGCAATGGCCGTGGCGCGGCACTTCCCATCCGGGCATTGATACGGGCCACGGGGGAACGCTCGGACAGGCTCACCTCAAGAGTGGCCGGAAATTTTCGGGTCAAGACCGCGCTCATCACTTGATTTTCCACGAGCAGACGGTCGCGCAACAAAGTCAGGTCGAGTTCCATCAAAGTTGCCTTGGCCGGCAAAGCCAGAGTGCGGGCCAACCAAGCCTGTGTCAGCACCCCATCAGTGCGCAAAGTGATCTCCTGCACCGGCTCAGCGTTGACGACGGATGAGATATTGGCGGGATTATCCCGAAAAAGTTCGGTGAAGATAAAAACGCCGCCGAGCAGCAAACAAACCGTGAGCACTACTCCGGCAATCCGGCATAAAGTCGTAAACTTTCTCCATCGCCCACCACGCGACATAGCGCGCGGTTTAACCTCTTGGGTAATGTCTCGCCAAGAACGGGCCTGAGGATGAATTTTATTCGTATTACTCACGTTTTAGTTAAAGCGCGTCCTGAACCGAATCGTTGCAATGCGGGCGTCACCAATTCACTGACCAATGCGGTAAAATCCAGCCCCACGCAGCGTGCACTCATCGGCAAAAGACTGGTCTCTTTCATGCCGGGCAATGTGTTGATTTCGAGCAAATAAAGTTCGTTCGATGCAGAAACCATAAAGTCCACCCGAGCATAGTCGCGGCAACCACAGACCGCAAAAACAACTTCAGCCGCTGACTGCACTTTTTCCGTCAGGTTATCCTCCAAGGGCGCCGGAGCGAAATACTCGGTGTGCCCTTTGGTGTATTTGCTCTTATAGTCATAGACCCCAGATTTCGGTCTAATCTCCACCACGCCCATCGCGCGTCCATTTAGCACACCAACTGAAACCTCTCGGCCGATAATTCTTTCCTCGATTAGCCAGTCGCCGCGAGTGATCTCATCCAACGCAGCCTCCAAGTCATTCCGGTTGGCGATGACCCGTAAGCCGACACTGCTGCCCTCCGCATTTGGTTTGACGATCAAGAACTCGCCCAACTCGGCAATAACCCTGTCTGCCGTAGGTTTCTCTTTCGCCCAAAAATACATTTCACGGGGACCCGATACCCCATGGGTTGCGGCCAACGCCTTCGTCCGCGTCTTGTTCATCGTCAATTCACTGCTATCGGCACCGCAACCGGCATAATACACCCCTGCCTTGTCCAATAACCGGGGCATGCCACCATCTTCACCAAAAGTGCCATGTAAAGTTGAAAAAACCACGTGTCGCGCAGGATCCAATTCCTCCGGCAAAGTATCCGCCGAAATTTCAATCATGCGGGTGGCGAAAGAACAGCTCAAGGCCTGGGCACAAGCCTTGCCTGATCCAATTGATACTTCCCGCTCCGATGAGGTCCCCCCCACCAGCACGACTAAGGTTGGTTTTATCATAAAACATCCTCCCAGTTGCGTCCAAAAAGTTGGGCTTCAGGCTCCAAAACCACCCCTTTGCTTCGCCTCACTTTCTCCCGCACCTGTCGAATCAATCCCAGGACGTCCGCGCCCGAAGCATGATCCCGATTAATAATAAAGTTGGCATGAATGGCAGAAACTTCCGCCCCTCCCACCCGCACACCTTTAAGTCCCGTTTCCTCGATTAATTTTCCCGCCGATTCGCCGGGAGGGTTCTTAAAGATACAGCCCGCACTAGGTTCGCGAGGTTGAGATTCCTTACGCTTGTTACGATATACATCTATCTGACGTTTTACTGTTACGAAATCTGCTGAAGCAGCCGGTCTTAACAATGCACCCAAGGCAATAGCGTCATCCAAATCCGAGCAGCGCCGGTATTCGACCTGCATGTCAGATTTTTTCAACATCAACGTTTCCCCACCAGGCTTCATCAACTGCACTTCCTCCACGATATCAAACATCCAGCCTCCCATCGCTCCGGCATTCATGCGTAACGCTCCGCCCACGTTGCCGGGGATGCCTTCTAAAAATTCAAATCCCACCAATCCTGCTTTGGCCGCCAGACCACACAGATTTTTCAAGCGCAGCCCTGCCCCGACCCATATGTGACCTCCTGCGCGAACTTCAAATTCTGCCCAATTCCTATGGGCCAATGAAAGCACCAATCCATCCACTCCTTCATCCGTCACGATCAAGTTTGACCCGCGACCGAGCGGATGAATTTTCACTCCTTCAGCTCTGGCGGTTCGCACCAATAACTGCAGATCTTTGATGTCCGCCGGTTCAGCATACAATCTGGCCGATCCCCCAACCTGCATGGTCGTTTTATCGGCCAAGGATTCTTCACGGGTAAACTTGGTCGCGGGGGATAATTTCCCCGCCATGGATTCTGAAAACTTCGCCCAATTTGTCATTTTTCGGACAGCCAACCATTCACGGGCCTTTTGATCGATACTCCCGGCGCCCACGAACGCCAACCAGTCGCCTGCTTTCAATTCCCGGTTTAGCATCCGATAGAGCAATGTATCTTCTCTGATATATTCCACTCCGAGGGCTGGGGGTAACTTCAGGCATTCCTGATAAAGAATCTCGGAGGTGCCGCCCTCAATTTCCGCTTCACCCGCACCATACACATCGAGCAGATAGACTCTGTCCGCCAAAGACAAAGCCGCGGCAAATTCCTTCACAAATCCGGCCGTTCGACTGAAGCGATGAGGTTGAAACACCACCAGTAGCCGACCGCGCTTTGGTTTCCGTGCACTAAACGAGGTGAGTAAAGCGGAAATCTCGGTTGGATGATGGGCGTAGTCCTCCAACACGAGCAAATCGTTGGTCTGCTCCAACACACTCTGCCGACGCCGCACTCCCGGGAATTCCGCCAAGGCATGCTGACTGAAGTTCACTCCCATTAATTGAGCCGCAGCCAATGCGCCGGTTGCATTCATCGCATTGAAGGCACCCCTGGATTTTACATTTATTTGGGCGGAAGCAAAACAACCGCCCAACTGTAACGTCATATCATCCTGCTCATCCGTTAAGTTGACGGATGAAAAGTCACCAGCAACTCCAAACGTAAATCGCTTCGCCGATCCCGTTGTCGACTTTCCTTCGGTCAGCCCAGCAGAAACAGTGCAACTGTCATTCAACAAGACGTTGCCCTTGGTCCGGGCGAACAAATCAGCAAAGGTGGTTATGATTTCACTGGCTTGCCGGTAATGATCAACGTGATCCCAATCGAGATTAACCGCCAAGGTGATTTCAGGGGAAAAACTGGCGATGGTTCCATCACTCTCATCCACTTCGGCTACCACCCAGTCATTACGGCCCACACTGGCCGGGGGGATTTTTGCATCTGCAAACAGACCGCCCAAAATATAACCCGCCTCAAATCCCGACTGCTGCAAAATTGTGATCAACATTGCGGTCGCAGTCGTCTTGCCATGCGAACCGCACACCGCCACCAGCCGACGGTCCCGCATTACTTCAGCCAGTAATTCGCCACGTTTTACCATCCGGATACCACGCTCCATCGCCAACCGTGCGGTTGGGTGTGCAGCTGAAATCGCGGAAGATAAAACCACTAACTCGCAAGTCTCACGCAATCCGCTCAAAACCACCCCTGCTCTTGCCAGTGGCACCTTCAATTCATCTCGCAGCGCATCGTCTTCACCCGATACGTAATAGCCCGACTGAGCTAAATAAATCGCCAAAGGGGCCATACCCATGCCTCCGACACCCACGCAATG
>DFDG01000110.1 GCA_002367815.1 Opitutaceae bacterium UBA3033
ATTGTTGGCCCGCACCCCATCAATCACTTTTCGAACCCGCTGGGGCGTGCCCTGCTGGTCTGCATTAACCGCCCAGAGAAAGAGCTCCTTCATCCCATAATTTCTCGCTAGATAAGGAAACGCTCCTTCGCTCGTCACTAACCAGCGTTGATCGGCGGGTATCTTCTCCAGTTCGGCACGGACCGATTCCTCGATCTCGCTGAACTTGGCTGAATATGCCTTGGCATTGGCGTTGTAAGTCGCAGTATTTTCCGGATCGAGTTTGACGAGAGCACGGCGAATGTTCTCCACGTAAATAACTGCGTTGCGCGGCGCCATCCAGCTGTGCGGATTGGGCTTCCCTACATAAGGACCTTCTTCGATGCCAATCGGCTCAATCCCCTCCGTGAGCACGACGCGAGGCACGCCGCTCAGGTTGCCAAAAAACCGCTCGAACCAACGCTCAAGGTTCAAGCCGTTCCACAGCACGAGGTCGGCTTTTTGTGCCTTCACTATGTCCTGCGGGGTCGGCTCATAGCCATGGATTTCAGCACCGGGCTTGGTGATCGACTCGACAATGGCCGCGTCGCCCGCGACGTTTTGCGCCATGTCCTGAATAATCGTAAACGTCGTCACGATCCGCTTTTTGGCCGCAAAACTGTCGGCGGGTGCCAGTACCGCGCCGAGCAGCGTCCAGACGAGGATGATTCTAAATGTTTTCATTTTAAAAATCAGAACCGGCGAGAGAGCCCGGTGAAGCAGGCAAGATCGGGAGCCGACCGGCTGATACCCAGATTAGCGCCACAGTCAAACTGCGTGCTGGCATTGAAACTGAAGGTGAGGCCCGTATTAAATGTTGCGACATGCGAACCGACACCGGTTTCCGATGTCACTTCAATAAAGCCACCCACGTTTGCCCTCAGATCGCGTCCGACGGTGAACGTATTAATCCACACCGCACGACGGCGATCGGCATCGTTGTAAGCCAGCCCGAGAGAAGTCATGGCCCCACCGCCCCATCCGCCGCCAAGTTCAAACGCCATCGGCAGCGTCAGCGCGCCCTCCCAGTGGTCGTTGCCCAGTCCTGTTGCTGCGGTCGGCAATTTTAGATCGGCCATCAAGCCCCAGGCAAAGCTGCCTCCTTCGTTGCCGCCGCCGTTCCATTTGACGCGCAAACCAATATCCCCAAACCCTGCGGTTGTGTTTCGCGCCCCAGTTGACGAAATCTCCACAGTGCGATGGTAGGGGGTGACAAAGATCCCCGCCTCGAAATTCGCCCGCAAACCAAAGCGTAAATTGAAAGGTACGACCTCCCACTCAGTGATCCTCACGCCGCCTTCGCGGTTTCGGGTTAAATTACCAAAATCCATCTCCAGTTGAATATGCCCTGTATCCACCGTAAACGGGCTTTCGGTCGCATCCGGTCGATCAGTCGTCAACTCGCGCAGCATTTCCACGGGGACCGGATTCGACCACGAATAGCCGTGCTTGTCCGCTGATTTCACTCCTCCAAGCACCGGCACGCCAAAACAGGCGAGAAGGACCAGACCCCGGCGGATTTGTATATTTTTATACATTTTGTAGCATTTGCTACATATTGTCCGCTCGACTTGTCAACTAATTCCTAGTTTGGATAGTGTGATCGCTTGAAAAAGACCTTCCGCCAACCCAAGAAACCCGTCCGCCCGTCCGCCCTGCAGGCCGAGAGCTTGCAGCATACCAGGCGTGATCACGCCACGGAAATTGCCGAGGACTACGTCGAAGCCATCGCCGACCTGTCCAGCGCTCAAGGGGAAGCCCGTGTGGTCGATCTGGCCCGGCGCCTCGGGGTCACCCATGTAACCGTCAACCGCACCATCGCCCGCCTCCAGCGAGACGGCTACGTAGTCGCACAACCCTATCGTGCTATTTTCCTAACTGAAATCGGCCACAAACTGGCCGCAACCTGCCAGCGTCGGCACATGATCGTCGTCGCCTTCCTCACTTCGCTGGGCATTCCAGAAAAGACTGCGGAATTCGACGCCGAAGGCATCGAACATCATGTCAGTCCCGAAACACTGGCCGCGTTCGAACGCTTTCTGCGCAAAATCTGATCGAATCGCGCGTCGACCGATTTCCGCCTTGCCCGACTGCGCGGGCCACGACCAAACTGCGATCGATGTCGAAAACCTTCGCGCGTGTCGTCTTCGCCCTGACGGCCACTTTTTTTGCCGCGTTCTTTATTTGGCCCATCATCCAAATATTGAAAGGAGGGTTTATCGATGCGGATGGTCATTTCACCATCGACTACCTAACATCCTTATTGAGTGACCCGCTTTATTTGGGAGGGCTCAAGAATTCCTTTCTCCTGGCCTGCGCGACTACTTCGCTGACTCTGATAATCGCGTTGCCTCTGTCATTCATAACCGACCGATTCATTTTCCCGGCCAAAGGATTTCTCGGTTCGTTAATTCTAGTGCCGATGATTCTACCACCATTTGTTGGGGCCATCGGGATCAAGCAGATTTTCGGTCAATATGGTGCGGTCAACAGCATGATTATTGAACTTGGTCTGCGACCGGAAGGATGGACCTTTGATTGGTTTGCGGCCAATCAGTTTTGGGGCGTGGCCGTAATCCAGGCCCTGGCTCTTTACCCCATCATCTATCTCAACGCAGTAGCTGCACTCGCCAATATAGATCCTGCGATGGAAGAAGCGGCCGAAAACCTCGGCTGCACCGGTTTTAGACGGTTCTTCAAGATCACGATGCCATTGATCAAACCGGGCCTGTTTGCCGGTGGCACCATCGTCTTCATCTGGTCATTTACTGAACTCGGAACTCCCTTGGTCTTTGATTATGCTCAGGTGACCTCGGTGCAAATTTTCTATGGACTCAAAGATATCGGCGGCAACCCGTTCCCATACGCCCTTGTGGCCGTGATGCTGGCCAGTTCCATCACTCTTTATGCCATTGGGAAGGGCCTGTTTGGCCGGAGTAACTATGCCATGATGGCAAAGGCTACCAGCACAGGTGGTCCACGGAAACTCAGCCCAGTACGCCGCTGGCTTTGCACCGCGATGTTTGCGGGCGTCACCCTCATTGCCATTCTCCCTCATATCGGAGTCGTGCTCGTGGCATTTTCCAAAGATTGGTATCGCACGGTAGTGCCGCAAAATTTCACGCTGGATAATTTCAATATCGCCCTGGGTCACGATCTCACAGTTCCGGCCATCGCCAACAGTCTGAAATTCGCCAGCATCTCGACGGTCATTGATGTCATCCTAGGCATCGCTATCGCCTACGTGGTCGTGCGATCAAAAATCAGAGGACGACAGGTGCTTGATTTTCTCGCTATGTTGCCACTCGCGGTTCCTGGGTTGGTGTTGGCTTTTGGTTATTTGGCCATGTCGCAAGAGGGAAAATTCTTTGACTTCATCAATCCAGTCGAGAACCCCACCGTACTGCTGATTATCGCTTATTCGGTGCGCCGTTTGCCGTATGTGGTAAGATCCGCCGCCGCCGGTTTCCAACAGACGAGCGAAACCTTGGAAGAAGCCGCCCAGAATCTTGGCTGCCCTCCACTCAAGGCTACTTTCAAAATCACCATCCCACTGATTACCGCCAACCTGATTGCAGGTGGTTTGTTGGCCTTCTCCTTTGCCATGCTGGAGGTTTCCGACTCTTTGATTCTTGCTCAAAAACAGGCTTTCTACCCCATCACCAAGGCAATCCTGGAACTCTTTCAATTGCTCGGAGACGGTAAGTATATTGCCAGCGCACTGGGGGTATGGGCCATGGTATTTCTTGGCATAACGATTGTCGGGATGAGTATGCTACTGGGGAAAAAGCTGGGGGCCATCTTTCGCATCTGAGAATTCCCCATGCCTCTGCTGCTACTGACATCTTTGGTCTGGGCATTTTCCTATGGCTTGATCAAGGGCCAACTTGCAGGAATCGATGCTGCGGCCATTGCGGTCATGCGTCTGGCGTGCGCAGCACTGGCATTTCTGCCCTTTCTACGTATTCGTTTAATACCGCTCCGCCATGCCTGGCGATTGGCTGTTATTGGCGCCGTGCAATTCGGCATCATGTATGTGCTCTATCTGGGAGCATATGTCTTTCTGGAAGCTCACGAAGTCGTGCTCTTCACGATTTTTACGCCCGTATATATTGCCCTGCTGGATGCAGCCATAGAACGCAGCTGGCGTTGGCGCCATATACTGGCCGCAGCGCTGTCCTTTGCCGGCGCTGGGGTCATTCTTTGGAAAACCGCTCCCAGCAGCGACATCGCCATTGGTTTTCTGCTCATGCAGTTTTCCAATCTATGCTTTGCGGCCGGCCAACTGGCATGGAGAAAAGAGAGATTACGGCTACCTCAAATCAAAGAGGGTGAAATGTTCGCCCTACTTTATTTCGGAGCGGTGGCAGCTGCCTTGATTGCGTCATGTTTCACCACCAATTGGCTGGAGCTGCGCCTCACAATGTCGCAATTCGGAGTCATTGTATACCTCGGCGTCGTTGCATCGGGGGTTGGTTTTTTCTGGTGGAATCTCGGTGCCACCAAAGTAAATACCGGCACCCTTGCCGTCATGAACAATGCCAAGATTCCCGTGGGTATCTTGGTATCGCTGCTCTTTTTCGGAGAAAACGCCAATCTACCCAGACTGATCCTAAGCGGAGGCATCATGTTAATCGCCGTTGGGCTCGCCGAAAACTGGTTTAAAAGTGCATCCACAAAAATCGCCTGACACCACTATGACTTCATCCCCAAATATCGCTGCGCTGGGCAATTGGATGCACTCTTGGGTGCAGCCCAATGGGGCCATCCATGGTTTTCACAATCATCCGGTCTGGGGCACCAATCCCTATCGCATCGGGGATTTCACCGCTGGCCACACCACCTGGTCATCACCATTCATCGCAGGTCTGGCTGAGGCCATTACCAAGCAACCCGATGCACGTGCCAAGGCATTGGTGGAACGCATGGTGGAATTCCAGACCACTTCCTTTCTTCCTGACGGCCAATACGATCACATCGGTTTTAATGTTGGAGAAATCTGCAAAAAAGGGCTGATCCACAACGCCGTGCCCAATCTCTCATTGGGTCTCACTGCTTTAAGCGCACGTGATTGGTTGGCTTCACCACTGCTCGATCAGATCCGATCGGCGATCCTCAGGAACATGAACGAGGGTTGCCTGCCATACGGGAAAAATGGTCGGCCCAATGAAACCGGCGTATGTAATCAGGAATACGCCCGCATTTGGGGGAAACTGCTCTTCATGCAGGCGTTCGATGACAAACGTTGGCATGACAGCACTCGCGAAGATATCGAATTCATGATCCGGCACTTTCACATAAATGGTATACCGGATGACGACTCCACTGGCACGTTGAGGATTCAAGGTATCAAGGACATTCTTGAACCATCCGAATACTACGGACTCATGATTTGCCCATTGATTCTCGCTGCCGAGATTTATGGAGAAGAGCGTTTTCTCGATGAAGCGGGTCGGCTTTGTCGACACGTGGCTCGTTCCCATTGGATAGATGAGCGCGGTCAAACCCGCTGTCATCGCATGTGGTATTTCGCCGACAATCAATGGCACCTCAACCGTGGACCGATGCTGATTGCCGGCATGGGAGATTCGCTTGAAGGCATTCAACGTTATACTCGTTTGAGACCCGATGCAGAACTCGATACTTTTCTGAGCGCTTGCGATCAAACCTACGCGCACTATCAGCATCCACGCGGATTCCTGGTCTCAGGCTCGGGCTGGCAAAGTGAAATCGACATCGCTCCCAGCACCGGTTGGCAAAGCCACGACTTCCGCCACTTGGTGCATCGGCACGGGGTGTACAGCAATTTCTGGGCCCAATTTTTCGCCGCGGATCATCGCGTTTCGCTACTTCTGGGAGACCAATGTTTATGGATTGAGCACGATCAGCATTGGACCATCGCTGACTATTTATGGCAAAGCGTCTACGGACTTATTGGGCGTAAAGACCAAGTAAGATTCGGCCCCGACCTACCCGATTGGATCGAGGGAGGTTGGCACGCTCCAGCGGATTACCGGATGCCCGAGCGGCCGGTCTTCATCAAGACCGACGACAAGATCGCACTATGGTCCGGCACGTGGGACAACCTCTCCGTCACCTCTATCGCGCAGCACCCGCTTACGGTTGGACCCCCAATGTCAGGGAAATCGGTTTCACCGTAGTCTTACATCCATCATCGCTCTGTTTCCTTCTCTTTGGATGGCGGTGCATAATGGGCATTAATTTTCGCGGCGACGTCGCGAAACCCGATGTCCTCGGCGTAGATTTCCTTGAATTCGGCCATGGCCAATTGCGGTTGGTTACTTTGCTCGAAGCAAATGCCCAGTTCGTAAACTATTTCCTTTTTCAACTCATCGTGCGTTCCATGTTCATTTTTGGCGTTGGAAAGCAGGGCGATAGCAAGGTCGTGCAACCCACGATCACGAAAACAACGAGCCAAACCCAACAATGAACGCGACCGCAGTTTGGGGCTCTTCTGTGATTGCTGATACTGGGCGATGGCAGATTCGATCTCGCCAGCCGCAATCAAGAGTTCGGCCAAACCAAATCTTGCATCCAAATCATCCGGATAACGTTCGACCAAATCACGGGCAGCCACCAATGGGTCAACGTTAGAAGCATTGGTGGATTTCGCATCACTCAGTGGTCGGTCACCAGTCACTTTGGGTTGGTCAGCGCGACCCGGCAAAGGCGCCCCTGCTTCACCACTGATTTTTTCGCGGAAATTTCCGCCGCTTTCCCATTGCCCTTTTACCGTAGTGCTGGTGATGGAAGCTTTGCGCATAAGCTTCTGGGCCTCCCCATCGACTGGATTTAGCTTTAACAACTCGTCCGCCACGCGAAGAGCAGCGTCTGGTTTTTGTGCTGCGAGCCATGCCTCACCAAGGGCCAATAGATTTTTACGATCAGTGGGTTCAATTTCAAATATAGCCCCAAGGGCAAAAGCTGCAGTTTCTGGCCAAGCGTTGATCGTAGCGGCTTCGGCCAACAATTGGAGGCCCGTAATACTATGGGGGTCTTTATTGAGTATCTTATTCGCCTGAGCCAGCGACTCGGCTGGATTTTTACGACTGGCACACAGCACAAAAAGTAGGGCGGTAAACCCGCTCAGCGCTTTACCCATCCAGCCGCCATGTTTTGAAAACTTTCGCAACTGGGCTGAGCGCTGTATTCGGCGCACTGGCAAACACCCCGGAGCGGACTGTAAGACTTGATCACAGACTGTGATCACATAATCGAGATCGCCGGTTTCAAAAGCCCGTTTCGTATTATCCACCAATTTCCGCTGGCGAGTATCCAGAGCATCTAGTGACAGATCAGGCATAACCAATTTGGGCATACGACATGCCGTTGGTGCAATGTTATAGCACCTCCAAGTCCAACCGAACGGCTGATTCAAGCCGCGCAATTCCATCGTTCACCGTTGCTGAATCAGGGCCCTCAACCAGTAGCCGGATTTTGGGTTCTGTCCCGGAGTAACGCACCAATACACGACCGTTTTGAGCCAATTCAGATTGTAACAGAACAATGGCTTTTGACAGTGATGGACAGGACACCAGATCAAGCTTTTCCACCACGCGTAGTGCCGAGGTCGCTTGCGGATATTTGCGCAGCCGGGTGCGCAATTGTGACAGCGATAATCCAGTAGCAAGCATGACTTCCAGCACTTTCAAAGCAGCCACCAATCCATCACCAGTTTTAGACACATCAGCACAAATAATATGACCGCTTGATTCACCACCGAGCGAAGCACCCTCCGCAATCATGCGCTCGATCACATAACGATCACCCACCGAAGTGCGCAAAACCTGCCCCCCTTCAGCAGAGACCGCAGCATCTACTCCAATATTACTCTGCACCGTGACGACCAAAATTTTATTAGCTAACTTGCCCTCCTTGAGAGTGTGCAGCGCGAGAATCGTAAGGATCTCATCGCCATCAAGCACCACGCCCTTTTCATCGCAAAGCACACAGCGATCACCGTCGCCATCATGGGCGATACCCAGTTGGGCTCCGACTGATAACACAGTTTGGGCCAAAGTCTGTGGATACTCGCTGCCTACGCCTGCATTGATATTGGTGCCATCTGGAGTTCCGCCAATTGCGACCACTTTCGCGCCCAGTGATCGAAGGACGACTGGACTGGTAAAGCAAGCCGCGCCATTTGCCGTATCCAGCACAATGCACCAATCGGCCAAAGCCTTTGGCGGTAAAATACTACGCACGGTTCCGATATAATCTGCGATGGCCGCATCTGATGAAGTGAGCGTCGCAGGGGTAATATCCACTGGTGCACCAAGTTGCTGCTCAATCGCCGACTCATCCGCATCTGACAATTTTCGCCCATTAGAGTCAAAAAATTTAATGCCATTATCGGTGGCCGCATTATGTGAAGCCGTAATAACAATCCCAAGGTCGGCATCGGTGGCCATAACCGCAATTGGCACTGCCGGGGTTGGCAAAACACCTAAAGATATTGCCTGTGCCCCAACTGAATTAAGACCGCAGGCCACTGCATGCTCCAATGCAAGGCCAGAGCCACGAGTATCGCGACCAATCAACACCCTGAATGTGTTTCCCTTTTTCGGTCCACCCTGCGCTGGAGACTGCAACCACTTGACCGCAGCAGCAGCCAAACGGGCAAAAAATACTTCGTTAACCAGTGGCCCACCATAGGGACCACGGACGCCATCGGTGCCAAAATAAAGCCGTTTCATGAATGATAAAATTCGCGGGTCGCTTCAACTTTTCTCCGAACCCCGCCACCGAGAAGTAAATCTCTTGCGGCCCCCAATCCTACCTGAACCGAAGACGTTCTACCCGTGATCCAGAGACCAACCGCCGTGTTGAGCACAATGGTATCAACCAGACCTCGCGGCCCCTTTCCATCAAGTATCGCATCAACAATCGCTAGATTGGCCGCTAAATCGCCACCCAAAAGATCAGAGAATGGAGCAGCCGATAGACCGAAGTCTTCTGCCCGCCAGATCGTGTTGATCTCTGATAATCGCCCAAATCCACGCACGTGGTTCGCCGTGGCGGTGGTTAGTTCGTCTATACCTTTGCCCGGTGCTATCACCCCATGAACTGCGATTCCCGCTTTGACTCCAAGCACAGCGAGGGCCTCAGCCAAGCGCGGAACCCAAGCGGCGGAAAACGATCCGAGTAACACGTGCGCCGGGCGTCCGGGATTAATCAACGGCCCCAAAATATTGAAGACCGTGCGTCTGCCTTCTGCGGCGAGTGCTTTACGCACCGGAACAATGTGCTTGAAGGCCGGGTGATAATTGGGAGCAAAGAAAAAAACGAATCCGAGCTCTCGCAGGGCATTTTGCAACTTCTCGGGGGTTGCCGTCAGGTCGACTCCGAGTGCCGCCAGTAAGTCGGCACTACCACATTTTGAAGTTATGCCCCGATTACCGTGCTTCATGGCCGGCACTCCAGCGCTAGCCAAAGTGAGGACAACCAAACTGGATACATTGAACCCGCCCGAATGATCACCACCGGTGCCCACCACGTCGATCGCGTCAGCCGCCCAGTCCTGCACCCCCGGATCGACTGCTCTTTGCCGGAAAGCTTGGGCAAAGGCCGCAACCTCATCTGCCGTTTCCCCTTTATCAGCCAATGCCACTAGAAATGAGGACTTTTCTTCGCCGCTAACGTCCGGTGATGACAACTCACTCGCCGCTACCTCAACTTGCTCAAATTGCAGATTGGTCCCGTTGCTTAGCTGTTTGGTCAGATCAGTCAGTATTGGCATGTCAAGGAACAGGCAGTCACCCGGAAGGATTCGCGGCAAATAAATTTGCTACCGCCGTAGAATACTTTCACCAAAAGCTTTGTGCGTAATATATTGTTATTCATCATCGGAGTCGGTTTGTCGCTGCCCCTTCTAGCATTAGAGCCAAGCAGTAGCGCCAAAGCGGACCCGGTCGCAGAGTTGAAAATAAGCGACGCGATCATTTTTGGGGTGGTTGAGGGCATCACTGAATTCCTACCCATTTCATCCACTGGGCATCTGATCATTGCCACCCATGTGTTGGGACTCGATGCAGAAGTCCCCCTGACTAACAAACAGGGAAATCCACTTTGGCATAAAAAGCCCACAATCAAGAATCCAGCGGGAGAGCCGCTGACCCTAAAATTAGCTGCTGATACTTACACCGTGGTGATACAGGTGGGTGCAATTCTCGCTGTTGTTACGCTCTACTGGACCCAACTCATCAATATGCTGAACGGTTTGCTTGGTCGTGACAGCAATGGGGCCAGATTGCTGAGAAATGTCATTTATGCATTCGTTCCAGTGGCAATTGTCGGATTATCAACCAGTGGTCTGATAGAAAAGCACCTCTTCTCCGTCGGCACAGTCATTATCGGACTGGTGGGTGGTGCGATCCTCATGATTTTTGTCGAACGCCGCCGTTGGCGGCACGCAAGTATCATAGATGGTCATAAAGATGCCGCGGATCTTTACCCAACAGAAGCACTCAAAATCGGTCTTATTCAGTGTTTGGCCCTTTGGCCTGGCACCAGTCGCTCGATGGTAACCATAGTTGGCGGGTATTTGGCTGGCCTCAGTCCGGCCAAGTCCGCCGAATTTAGTTTTTTGGTCGGCCTCCCTGTTCTCATCGGAGCTGCAGTCGTGAAAGGTTGGCGTTCAGGGCCAGCAATGATTGAAATATTTGGATTGTCTAATGTGTTGTTAGGCATAGTAGTTGCATCAATTTCATCCGTTTTGGCCATCAAATTCTTGGTCAATTTTCTGACGCGACATGGCCTCTTCACATTCGCGATTTACCGAATCCTGCTGGCAATGTTTATCACTGCATATTTCTACCTGTAAACCATCAGCAGTTATAGCGCTTGACGCGCCTAAGGCCGACTCTTTACTCCGAACCTTTTCACGACAACCAACACCGTCTTTAAACGGTGCGACATACCATACAGCACACCCATGGCTAATCCTAAACGCAAACAATCCAAACGACGCAGCGCCAACCGCCGCGCCGCCAACGCATTTAAGGCACCTGAATTCTCCAAAGACCCCACAGACGGCAGTTTATTCCGCCCACATCGGGTGAACCCAAAGAACGGTATGTATCGCGGTCGTCAGGTCCTCGACGTCGAGGTCTGAGCTCCGCGCCTCAATTTTCGCCATCGACGCGATGGTTAACACTTCCCGCGATACCGGGCGAATAGCAGTCGATGCCATGGGTGGCGACCTCGGCCCGGCTGAGGTTGTAGAGGCACTCAAACTTGCCCTCGCTCAAGATCATGGTCTCAATCCCGTCACCTTGGTTGGCGACGAAGAGATTTTGCGGCCTTTGCTTGATAAGGCGCGGTTAAACGATCCCGATCACGTAACAGTATTTCACGCCTCAGAAGTCATCACCATGGATGACAAGCCGCTCCAAGCCCTGAAGCGGAAGAAGGATTCGTCGATGATTCGTGCCATTGAACTGGTCAAAGAAGGCCAGGCCAGCATTGTCGTAAGTTGCGGAAACACTGGAGCTTTGATGGCAGCAGGCACCATTCGACTTCGCACTATGGACGGGATCGCTCGACCTGCACTGGCCGTTGTGGTTCCTAGGGAAAATGGACATTTCATCTTGATAGATGCTGGCGCCAACCCGGACGCAAAACCTGAACACCTTTTACACAATGCCATTCTGGGCAGCCACTATTGTTCTGTCATGCTCGGGGTGAAGTCTCCACGCGTGGGACTAATGACCATTGGCACCGAGGAAGGCAAAGGCAATGCCCTCATTGCCGAAACTCATGATCTCCTCAAGCAGGCGCAGGGCATTATTAATTACTCCGGTCCCATTGAAGGGTTTCAGGTATTTTCCGAGCATGTCGACGTGGTCGTCTGCGACGGATTTGTCGGTAATATCATGCTCAAGAGCTGGGAATCACTAGTGAGTTTTTTCTCCCAAATGTTAAAAGAAGAGCTGCAAACCAATCCCTTGCGCATGGCCGGAGCGCTGCTCTCCAAAGGTGCATTTACCGCACTCAAAGAGCGTGTTAATCCCGAGAGATATGGTGGCGCCCCACTGTTGGGATTACGAGGAAATATCCTTAAGGCTCACGGTTCGAGTAATCGATATGCTATTCGAAGTGCGATTCGTGCGGCCAATGAAATCATCAAAGCAGATTTGAATCACCGCATAGAAACTGATGTCCAACGGATCAACGCCCTACTGGCGCAATCCAATTTGTCCTCATCCACCCTGTCTTAACCTCATGGCCAATCAATCAACTGTCATTCTCGGGACCGGGTCTTACCTACCAGAACGGATATTAACGAACGAGGAAATGTCCACGATGATTGAAACTTCCGACGAATGGATCCGAACCCGCAGCGGTATCCGAGAAAGAAGAATCGCAGCAGCAGGAGAATCCACCTCCGATATGGCCGTATTTGCCGCCCGGGCCGCACTGGATGATGCTGGGCTGAAACCTGAAGATATAGATTTACTTGTAGTGGCAACCATCACGCCTGATCTGCCCCTTCCCTCAGCAGCGTGTATTATTCAACACAAACTAGGCATGCGGACCAGTGCGGCATGTTTTGATATCAATGCGGCATGCTCTGGTTTCATCTACGGCCTCGATACCGCATGCG
>DFDG01000185.1:0-365 GCA_002367815.1 Opitutaceae bacterium UBA3033
TTATTCTGACTGAGGATTGCCACCGCCCTGAAATTCACTCCATCTTTTGGCGTCCCCATGCATCACCTACGTTATCGGCAGGTTCACCTCGACTTTCATACTAGCGGCCTGATTCCAGGAATCGGCAGCAAGTTTAACAAGCGGCAATTTCAGGAGGCGCTTAAAGTCGGCCACGTTAATTCGATTACGCTCTTTTCCAAATGCCATCACGGCTACAGCTATCATCCGACCAAGATTGGACAGATTCACCCTAATCTAAAGTTCGACCTGTTGGCCCGTCAGATCGATGCTTGCCGTGAGATCAACGTGCGTTGTCCGATCTATCTCAGTGCCGGTCTCGATGAACTGGCGGCTTTTGCCAACCC
>DFDG01000185.1:611-1178 GCA_002367815.1 Opitutaceae bacterium UBA3033
GAACTGGCGGCTTTTGCCAACCCAACCTGGGTCGTCAAGAAAAAGGACGGGACCACCTACAAGCCGTTGGAGGTTGAGTGGTTCGTCCGAATCCTTCGTTTCAATTCGCCCTATCTCGCTTATCTCTGTGCCCAAATAGAAGAAGTCTGCCAACGTTGGCCCGACAATGATGGTATCTTTTTGGATATCATCGGCACGCAGCGTGACTACAGTGATGAGGCCCTCAAGGAGATGAAGAAACTCGGCTACAATCCCGAGCGCGACGCGGAAGTGCAACGTTATGCGGAGGACGTGCTCTTTCGTTACTTTAAAGCAACTACGGCTGCGGCCAAATCGGTGCGTAAGGATACGCCGGTCTTTCATAATTCAGGCCATATTTCTTTGGGGGCTCGCAAGGCGCTCGCCTATAATACTCATCTCGAACTCGAGTCACTGCCAACCGGTGGATGGGGTTACGATCACTTCCCGATGTCGGCGCGTTATGCGATCACGCAGAAATTCGATTTCCTGGGCATGACGGGTAAATTCCATAACACGTGGGGCGAGTTTGGCGGCTTCAAACGTGCC
>DFDG01000185.1:1355-3281 GCA_002367815.1 Opitutaceae bacterium UBA3033
CCGCACTGCGATACGAATGCGGGGCAATGATCGCCTACGGTGCCAAATGCAGCATTGGAGATCAGTTGCACCCCAATGGAGAAATGAACATGGACACCTATCGACTGATGGGCGAGGCCTACGCGGAAGTCGAACGCAAGGAGCCTTGGTGCGATCAGGTTAAACCAGTCGCCCGCATAGCTGTGGTGAGTTGTGAGCAAAACCAGCATCGCTGGCGGGGGGGCCATGCCCAGTCGGTTGTCGCTGATGAAGGAGTGGGTCGCATGCTGTTGGAATTGCATCAGCCTTTTGTCGTGCTCGACGAACATGCAGACTGGACCGGTTTTGATCTGGTGGTGTTGCCCGATAGTTTTGTGATGACCGACAACTTCGTGGTTAAAGCCAAAGCCTTTCTGGCCGTCGGAGGCCGGATCATTGCTGCGGGAACGGCCTTACTTGATGAGACCCAGACCAGATTCGCCATCGACCCCGGTGCCAAGCTCCTCGGTCGCTCCACCAATGATCCCGATTACCTGCTGGCGACGGGACTCACCCCCGATGTAGCGGTCAAGTCCGCCATTGTGATTCTCGGTGGGGCTTTCGACATCAAACCGACCAAGGCAAAGGTGTTCGTGGAAAGGCGGTCATCTTATTTCAATCGCACGTGGGAGCATTATTGTTCGCACCAGCATGCGCCGGATGCTCCAGATGCGATGCCTCCAGCAGCGATCATTAGCCGTCAAATCGTTTACTTCGCCCACAATCTATTCACCGCCTATCGCACTTACGGCCAGCCTTTGTATCGCGATTTTTTCGCGGCCGCACTCAGCAAGCTTCTGGGTGGCAAACTACCGGTGCATACAAATCTACCTACCGCGGCCCGCATCAATATATTGGAACAGCGAAAGGAGCGGCGTTACGTGGCGCATCTGCTCTATGCAACGACGAGCATGCGGGGATCTTTTAATGGCAACCCGGTTGAGATCATCGAGGATTTGATGCCTCTGCGCGATACCCAGGTGAAATTGCAATTATCGAAAAAAGTGAAATCAGTGAAGCTCGTGCCCGAGGGTGGCGAACTCGAATTCAGAATTGAGGACGGAGTCGTGGCATTTAACGTTCCAGAATTTACTGCGCACCAGATGGTCGAACTTGCTTACTGATCGCTCTGACTTGGTCATAAATCACCATGTTGCAGGATATTTTTACAGAAAATTCTCGTCGTAGTTTTGCTCCGGGTGGTTCGAAATTGGATAGCTGATGATGGACCCTCCAAAGTTTGATGAAACTCCTCGGCCCGGCATACGATTGCCGGACTTGGCTGGGCGTGTGGCATTGGTCACTGGAACCAGTGCAGGCATTGGTCGAGCCACGGCCGAAGCGCTGCTGGCCAATGGGGCTATCGTATATGGAGTGGATCATGAAAAGGCCGTGATTGAGCAAACTGGATTTCATGCGCTGTGCTGTGATTTACGGGATGCAAAAGTAATCACTAAAACGGTGGCGGAAATTGGACGACAGGCCACACACTTGGATTACGTGGTAAATGTCGCGGGGGTTGATACCAAGGCATCGATCGACGAAGGCGGGGCAGAGCACTGGCAGTCCATCGTCGATCTCAACTTGAGAGCCTACTACCTGATTTTGCATGAATCAGTGCCCTGGTTGCGGCTCGGCCAAGGCAAGTCGATCGTTAACCTTTCATCCATAAATTACCGTTTGGGGGTGCCCAAACGCTCCATCTATTCCACGACCAAAGCGGGTATTCTTGGCCTGACAACCGGGCTCGCCCGCGAATTGGGTAGTGAGGGGATTCGCGTGAACGCGATTTCACCCGGTTGGGTTTTCACCGATTGGCAGGTGAAACAATATTTCACCGGAGAAGTTGAGGTGAAAAATCTGAATTACCTGGCTCAAGTTCAGTCGCTCGGACTGAAAATAAATGGG
>DFDG01000185.1:3486-3792 GCA_002367815.1 Opitutaceae bacterium UBA3033
CGCTCGGACTGAAAATAAATGGGGAAGATATCGCCAATCATATTCTGTTCTATTTGAGCGATGTCAGTCGCGCCTCCACCGGACATAATTGCGTGGTTGATGCTGGTTGGACGCTTGAGTAACTCAATGGGTGAGGATGGAGGTATATTTAATATTATCATGAACAGCGTGCCGCAAATTTTAGTTAATCGCTCCTGCCAATTGTCGGAAAATCCACTGTGGGATGAACTCACTGGCACATTTTATTGGACCAATATCACTGGGGGAGACCTTTGGTCGCATCACTTGTTGAGTGGTGAAACCAAA
>DFDG01000185.1:4060-4923 GCA_002367815.1 Opitutaceae bacterium UBA3033
GCGTTTACCACGGCCCCAATGTGGGCGGCTTCACCCAAGAAGCCGACGGCTCGTTGATCCTCTTTCGTATCGATGACATCGTGCGGCTTGATGCCGATGGATCGCTACGTGAAATCGCAAAATTTTCAGAGCCCGGCAATGCTCGCTTCAATGATGTGACTTCTGATCCACACGGTCGGGTTTTCGCTGGCACAGTCGGGGACAGTCCGACGAGCGGTGGAGTCTATCGATTTGATCCCGATGGCTCCAAACGTCGTGTGATCACCGGCACAGGTTGTTCCAACGGCATGGCTTTTACGGCTGATCGGAAGCGCTTTTATTGGACATGTTCAACGCGCAAGCAGATCTGGATCTATGATTATGATGAGATCACTGGCGAAATTACCAATGGTCGACTGTGGTATCAGGCTTCGGAGGACGAAGGTATCACTGACGGGCTAACAATCGATTTGCAGGATAATATTTGGAGCGCCCGTTGGGATGGATATCGGGTGGCCCAGCATGATGCTTCCGATGGTCATGTCTTGCAGGTGATCAAATTTCCTGTGGCCAAAGTTAGCTCGGTGACATTCGGCGGCCCGGATTTTGGCACCATGTTTCTTACCACCGCTGGCGGCGACGGGGAGAAATCGCATGATGGCGCAATCTTCACTTTGCAGGTGCCGGGAGTGCAAGGCCGGGCGAAATTTCGTTCCAAGTTGGCCGGCTGATTCTTTCCTGCTTCTGTTATTCGCCCCGATCTATTCCTGTCACGCATCGCCGCCATTTAGGACGATGTGGCAAGTAACGCTTTTACGCACCTCCAGGGTCAATCACGCCACCAACACATCGAATGCCTCTTTTTCTGTATCGAGGATCAAGTC
>DFDG01000185.1:5119-5931 GCA_002367815.1 Opitutaceae bacterium UBA3033
TTTTCTGTATCGAGGATCAAGTCGGCGGTCGTGGAGGGTGCGAATATGGAGTCGCGACCGGTGAAGTTGGAAATTTCGCCGGACTTAACCTGCGCATAGCCTCCCTTGACGTCGCGTCGTTCGCATTCGGCAAACGAGCAGGCAGCATAGACCTCGAGAAAGATTGAGGGGCCAATAATCGATCGCGCCAGTTCTCGCAGGGCATGAGTGGGAGGGATGAAAACGCAGACCACAATGGCCTCGGATTTGGCCATGAATGACCGCTGGCTCGCGTCGTCAGACTCCGCCAAATCACCAGATGAACGGCAAGCCGAAGGACGCCCGGCCAGAAAACACGCGGAAGACCTCATGCGTATCATCGCCATGACTACGCGTTCGGAGATGGACTTGTCAGAAGCCATCTTGGCTGCTTTGCGCGACACACCATCCTACGCCGCTGCGACCAAGGTCTTCGTGGAGAGTTTTAAGACTGATGATGGTTGGGGAACGACGACAGTCGGCCGCTTCTGGCGAGATGACGACTTTGCGCTTTTGCGCAGCATCCTCAACCGGTGGTTCAGCACCGAAGGCGCGATTTCCAGCTGAACGGATGATGCTGCTGCCTCAACTCGTGCTGACGCAAGACGCGGAGCAAGCCAGCCATGTGCTCCTCCCGCTTGGTGCGTGATGGCGCCTGGTCGAGATCTGATTCCTTCCATCCGAGCGAAGCGGGAATAATGGCGAGGTCGATATCTTCGGAGAATCGTTCGATGGCGCCGAACACTTTCGAGAGGGAGGTGCCGCCCTTCTCGGTCTGTTTCTCCGGTGATTCC
>DFDG01000131.1:0-39168 GCA_002367815.1 Opitutaceae bacterium UBA3033
ACAAAAAACACCACGCTTCTCTTGGCGTGACTCGTGAACACCGTAAGGCGATGCTGTCCAATATGGCGGCGTCCCTGATCACTCACGATCGCATCAAGACCACCATCACCAAGGCCAAAGCCTTGCGCCCTTTTATTGAGAAGATCATCACCAAGGCAAAAAATGCCGCGGTAAAGACCGATCCGAAAGATGCCTTGCATCTACGTCGTCTGGCTCACGCTGACTTGCGAGATGAGGATGCCCTTACTTTGCTCTTCAATGAAAAGTTCAAGGAATTTGCCAACCGCAACGGAGGTTACACGCGTATCTATAAACTTGGACCACGTGATAGTGATTCCAGCGAGATGGCCTTCATTGAATTGGTAAAGGCTGATGATGTCGGTTACACTAAATCCAAGGGTCGCAAGCCCGCCAAGACGAAGAAAACGCCGAAGCCAGAAAAGAGTGAAGCAGTCACTGCTGAGGTGACGGAAGTTACCACTCCAGAAGTTGCCGCACCCGTAGCTGATGTTGCCAAGCCGGACGAAGAAGCCAAAAGCTGAATTCGGCTCGTTTGGCAGTTAATTTCAACGCGTCGAAGTTCTCTTCGGCGCGTTTTTGTTTAATATATTATCCATGTCCGCAATAACCACCACCGTTGTTATCTATTGTATGCTTGTGGGCCTATTGTTTCTTGGCCTCTGGATTTATTATGACCGAAGGGATCATGCTCGTTTTGAGAAACACCGGCGACGGGCGACCTTTCACTGCATTCGTTGTGATCGCATTTACGAAGCTGCCTCAGGCTTTGAACTTTGCCTCTGTCCCAATTGTGGACATGAAAACACTCGTTTGAAATTCTAGCTGCTCTTGCCGGTTATTGTTTCCTTTTCTGTAATAACTCACCTTTCTCCTATCTTTTACCGTATGCCACAGACCATTGCCGTTTTGGATTTTGGTTCTCAATACACGCAGGTTATTGCGCGTCGTATCAGAGAGTGCCAAGTCTACTCCAAGATTTATCATTTCAGCACACCTGCAGCCCAATTGCGTGAAGAGGGTGTCATCGGTATCATTCTATCGGGTGGTCCCAGTTCTGTGCTCGCCCCCAAAGCGCCTCTACCTGATCTGGCGATATTCGAGCTTGGAGTGCCTGTGTTGGGGATTTGCTATGGCATTCAGATGATGGGGCATTTGTTGGGTGGCAAGACCTCCAATAGCAAACAACGCGAATATGGGCATGGCACATTGACCATCAAGAAGCCTGGACGGTTGTTTGCCAAATTACCGCGCAAACTTAGGGTGTGGAATTCACATGGTGACAAAGTCATCAAGTTGCCTCCCGGTTTCACTTCCATTGGCACTACGGAAAATTCACCTTTCGCGGCCATCGAAGATCGAAAAAGAAATTTCTACGGCATCCAGTTTCATCCCGAGGTTTTCCATACCGAACGTGGAGTGGAAGTGGTGAAGAATTTCTTGGTGAACATCTGTCAAGCCAAACAGGACTGGACAACAAGAGATTTTATTGACCATACCATTGACGCCATTCGCGCGCAGGTGGGTAAATCGCGCGTTATTTTGGGGCTTTCGGGTGGCGTGGATTCTTCAGTGGCGGCGGCCCTCCTGCACAAGGCGATTGGCCGTCAGTTGACCTGCGTCTTTGTTGATAACGGATTGCTCCGGCATGGAGAGCGCGCGGCGGTGGTTTCATTATACAAGCGGAACTTCAAGATCGACCTGCGTGTCATGGACTCAGCGAATCTGTTTTTACGTCGTTTGAAAAACGTGAACGATCCTGAACGGAAGCGAAAAATCATAGGCCGCACGTTCGTGGAGGTTTTCGAAAAATCATTAAAATCAATCGGCAAGGCCAAGTTCCTGGCTCAGGGCACGCTGTATCCTGATGTCATTGAAAGTGTCACGATCGGTGATAATCCAGCTTCCTTGATCAAGAGTCACCACAACGTAGGGGGACTGCCCGCGCGCATGAAACTGAAGCTCGTGGAACCCTTGCGGGAATTGTTTAAGGACGAAGTTCGCGCGGTGGGATCAGCCTTGGGTCTACCTCGCGAGGTCGTTTGGCGGCAACCTTTCCCCGGTCCTGGTCTTGGCGTTCGGGTGGCAGGGGAGGTGACCAAATCTCGTTTGGAAGTGCTTCGTTCCGCCGATGCCATCCTGCAGGAAGAAATGATGAACAGTGGTTGGTATTGGAAAGTATGGCAGTCTTTCTGTGTTTTCCTACCGGTAAAATCCGTGGGCGTGATCGGTGATGAGCGCAACTATGCCGATGTCATTGCTTTGCGCATTGTTGAATCAAAAGATGCCATGACTGCGGACTGGACGCGCCTGCCATTTGACTTGTTGCAACATATCTCCAATCGCATCACCAACGAGGTGCATGGCGTCAGTCGTGTAGTTTACGATATCAGCTCCAAACCCCCGGCTACTATTGAATGGGAATAATTTCCCTTACTTTTATCCTACTCATCAAATGAATACTGTTACCCAACGTTTCCTTTTCCTTGCCTTGTTCGCCACCTCGGCCGCGTTAACCAGTTTGCATGCTTCTGAACCGGCAATAATCGCCAAGGCTCGTGCCTATCTGGGCAGTGAGTCAGCTCTCAATGCGGTTAACTCTCTTCATTTTTACGGGACATTGGATTTAAACCTCGCGACAGAGGATGCACCACAAACACCGATCAAAGTGGAGATTCAGTTTGAGCGACCTTATCGCCAACTCAGTCTCATTACTTCTGAGAAGGGCACGGAGATCACAGTATTAAACGGATACGATGCCTGGCAGCGTATCGCGGCGTCCAATGACACGACTCGTTGGAACTTGGCCCTGCTCCAAATCGAACAGATTAAAAACCTACGGGCCAATGTATGGGAGAATCTGTCCTTCTTCCGTGGCTTGGAATCCCAAGGTGGGCAGGTAAAGGATCTGGGCATCGTGACCATTGATGAGCAGTCCTGCCGCAAACTGGCTTTTGTGCACTCATCCGAAATTACTTTCTACCGCTACTTCAACGAGACCACCGGACAATTGATCCTTACCGAGACGATGCGGGGAGAGAGTATTCGAGAAGGTGGAACTATCATGGCTTCAGGGATAAAATTTCCTAAAACTCTTACGACTCTTGCCACCCGACCTGATGGAACGATCCAGACCATCACCATTACATTTGATCGGGTTACGGTCAACGAACCCGTGGCATCGGATACCTTTGAGATGCCCCTGTTGATTTCGAAGTAACCACAGGTATTGCTTACCGGCAATTTTCCAAGCTAGGGTCTTTCGGTGCGTCTGCTTCATTCCAAATCCAAAGATTTCACAACCGAACTCGCTGCCTTTTGTCAAGGGGCCGAAGTTCCGCGTGAAATTGTGGATTCGGTCGCTTCCATACTCGCTGATGTGCGGGCTCGGGGTGATTTGGCCATTGTAAACTACGCGGCGAAATTTGACGGAGCCAAATTGCGGTCCCGTGAATTCAGAGTGGCCGCAAATGAATTGTCCTCTGCTGCCGAACGCCTGTCACAGATTGATAAACGCGCTATAAAGGCGGCCCACGCCAATATCGTGGCCTTCAACCGTCAGGGACTTCCTGAAGCATGGGAAGGCAAGAATCTGCATGGAGCGATAGTCGGTGAAAAATTTGATCCGATCCGTCGGGTCGGGCTCTATGTGCCGGGTGGCCAAGTTCCACTGGTGTCGACCGTATTGATGACTGCGACGTTGGCCAAGATCGCGGGTTGTCCGGAGATTGTGGTTTTTACGCCATCCGATTCACGCGGTAAAGTTTCTGACGGTTTGTTGGCCGCTTTGCACTACTTGGGTATTGCGGAAGTTTATCGTATCGGTGGGGTGCAAGCCATCGGAGCGATGGCCTACGGGACCGAGAGCATTCCGGCGGTCGATAAGATATTTGGTCCGGGCAATGCCTACGTTTGCGAAGCCAAGCGCCAAGTATTCGGTGTTGCCGGGGTGGATTCGCTTCCGGGACCAAGCGAGGTTATGGTAATTGCAGATCAAACTGCGCGGCCGTCTTTTGTAGCCGCTGATTTACTGGCCCAAGCGGAACATGGTTCCGGTCGGGAAAAAATTTACCTCGTGGTTACAGCGAAAAAAATCGCCGAGAATGTATTCAAAGAAATTAAGAGTCAGGTTTCTACGCTTTCCCGCTCCGAAAAGACCCAGCGAGTGATGGACGAAGGATTTCTTACCGTCGTAGTAGACAGTCTTTTACGCGCGGCAGAAGTGGCCAATTATGTCGCACCGGAGCATCTCGAATTGATCGTCAAGGAACCTGCCCTAAAGAACCTGATAAAGACCATCACCACGGCCGGGGCCATCATGATTGGGAATCATACGCCGACTGCCCTGGGTGATTTTACCGCCGGTCCCAGTCACGTGTTGCCCACGGGTCGCACGGGAAGATTCTTCAGCGGTTTACGGATGGCCGATTTTCTGCGGCGCACGAGTATTGTGCGGTACGATGCCAAGAGTGTTCGCGCGGGTAACAAGGTCGTCGAAGCCTTTGCCCGTATGGAAAAACTGGATGCCCATGGCCGGTCGGTTAAGATTCGCACCAATCCTGACGCACTTGGACTCTGATGCTCTTCAATCCCTGGCTTTGCCACATGTGGCAAAGCTGCATGCTTATACGCCGGGCTTACAACCGACGGAACCGGGCTGGACGAAATTAAACACGAATGAATGCCCGTATGCTCCGAGTCCGAAAGTAAGTGTCGCTTTGAGTAAGGAAATTGGTGGGCAAGGGGAGGCATTGCGACGTTACCCTAATCCAAAGAGCCAGTCTCTGAGGCAAAAGATAGCTGAACATCATCAATTGGCTCCTGAAAATGTCTGTGTGGGCAATGGCTCTGACGACATTCTCAACTTGCTGATGCGTTGCTTTTGCACCCGCGCGCAAAGTGCCGGGTTTACTCTGCCAAGTTATTCGCTTTATCCGGTGCTGGTGGGGGTTCAGGACGGGGCCGCTTCGGTGATCGATTTTGATCGCTCCATGCGCCTGCCACTTGAAAAGGTCGTGGATTCGAACGCCCGAATATTTTTTCTTACCTCACCAAATGCTCCAACCGGAGTGGGCTTCAGTAATGAGGAAATTGGAAAAATATTGAACCGGTTTTCCGGAATTTTGGTCGTGGATGAAGCTTATGCACCGTTTGCCCGCATGAATGCGGTGTCGCTTATGGCCAAATATCCTCGTTTGGTAATCGTGCGCACATTTTCCAAGGCCTATGCGTTGGCTGCTATCCGGGTCGGATACGCTTTGGCCCATCCCGACATTATTGCTCTCCTCGATCGGGTACGTGATTCATACAATGTGAGCCGGCTTTCCCAAGTGGCAGCCATGGCTGCATTGGATGACCAGTCATATTACGGCAAAGTTGTCAGACGGATTTGCTCCACCCGGGATGCGTATATTGCTCGATGGCGTGAGTCGGGCTGGTTTACTTATCAATCGGAGGCAAATTTCATCTTCACTGAACCAAGGGATTTCCGTGATACTGTTGGTGCTGAAGTCGCCAAGTCCGCCTATGATTTTCTATCCGCGCATCGTGTCCTGGTCCGCTACTTCCCCAGCCATGCCTTGACCGCGTCCTTTCTGCGTATCAGCGTCGGCACTGATGAGGAAATGGTTATCCTGCAAAACACTCTCGAAGCATGGCTAAAGCACGCATAGCAACCCTCAGCCGCAAAACGGCGGAAACTGACATCGCTCTCAAACTGGAGATCGACGGCACCGGTGTATCCACCATCGACACCGGAGTGCCGTTTTTTGATCACATGCTCACCTTATTTGCCAAGCATGGTTTGTTTAACCTCGAAATCAAAGCCGTGGGCGACATCGAGGTTGATTATCATCACACGGTTGAAGATGTGGGCTTGGTGCTGGGTAACGCCTTCAAAGAAGCACTGGACGAAAAGCTGGGCATTCGTCGTTATGGTTTCTTTTTGCTACCCATGGATGAGGCATTGGCCCGCGTGGTCGTGGATCTGAGTGGCCGGGCTTGTTTGGTTTTTGATTCGGTGCCGCCGACGATGTTTGTGCGCGATTTCAATCTGGTTTTGGTCAAGGAATTCTGCCGGGCCTTCAGTAATGCGGTCGGCTGCAATCTCCATGTCAAGTTGGAGTATGGCGAGGAGCCTCACCATGTGGCCGAGGCCATATTCAAGGCCTTGGCGCGCGCACTCGATGAAGCGACACGGATTGATGAGCGGGTGGCGGATGCTTTGCCGAGCACCAAAGGTTCATTATAACTGATGAGTACTTCACCGCGAATCGCCGTAATCGATTACGGTATGGGAAACCTGCGCAGTGTCGCCAAGGCCGTCGAGTTCGCGGGAGGTGATGTCAGCATCGTTACCCAACCGGAAGAGTTAACCGGCGCGGCCGGATTGGTTTTACCCGGAGTGGGTGCTTTGGCCGATTGTGTTTCGGCCTTGCGATCCACCGGCATGGATGAGGCCGTGCGAACTTGGATCGCTGCCGACCGGCCATTCCTTGGGGTATGCCTGGGATTGCAGGCACTTTTTGATTATTCAGAAGAGGCTGAAACCACTGGCTTGGGGATATTCCCAGGCCGGGTAGTGCGCTTTCGTTTACCCGAGGAATTCAAGGTGCCGCAAATGGGTTGGAACACAGTGCGGCTGACCCAGCCGGATGCCGCATTGGTTAAAGGACTTTCAGTGGCAGGGGAGTCATTTTACTTTGTGCACAGTTATTATTGTGTGCCGACCGAGTCCGATCTGATTTTAGCCGAGTGCGACTATGGGTTGAAATTCACTGCCGCCATCGCGCGCGGCCGATGTTTTGCCACGCAATTTCACCCGGAAAAAAGTCAGACCAAGGGTATCCAACTCTACCGTAATTTTGTGTCCATCGCGGCCGCAGGTTGATTGCTCTAACCTAGGAATGGGATCATCGGGTCTGCCAGTGTGAGCCCTACTAATGTCCTTAAGCATCTCGTTTATGTCATTAAAACGTAGAGCAATGCAGGCATCTTTTCTTTGCAAGCCATGGCTTTTCTCATTCTGTTAACTTCATGGCCACTACAACTCTGACGCTTGAAGGTAAGAATGTAACATTGCCGGTTATCACAGGCTCTGAAGACGAGAAGGCTATTGATATCCGTAAATTGCGTCAGGACACGGGATATATCACCTACGATGATGGATACGGAAACACCGGTTCCTGCCTGAGTGACATAACTTTTATTGATGGTGAGGCAGGGATATTACGTTACCGCGGATATCCCATCGAGCAGCTCGCGGAGCAGTCTTCATTTGTCGAAGTAATCTACTTGATTATCTATGGTGAATTGCCCTCGGCGGAGCAACGGTCGCGCTTTTCGGGATTGCTCACGGAACATGCTCCCCTACGGGAAGGATTAATCCGCTTTATTCAGGGCTTTCCGCGCGATTCGCATCCGATGGCATTGCTCTCCTCTTCGTTGAATGCCCTGGGCGCCTACTACCCGCATCTCGTTTCGAATTCACTCAATATCAACGAACCGCAATTTGATGAGGCTGCAGCCATCGCCATCTCCAAAGTCCGGACCATTGCGGCCCACTCATTTCGGGTCGGTCGCGGGGCAAAATTGAATTACCCCAACCCAGATCTGGGTTACTGTGAAAACTTCCTGCATTTGATGTTCTCCGAGCCGTACCGGGCTCATATCGCAAAACCCGAAGTGGCCGCCGCCGTCAATTTATTCCTGATTCTGCATGCTGATCATGAGCAAAACTGCTCCACCTCGACCGTGCGAATGGTCGCTTCGTCTGGGGCCAACTTGTTCGCTTCAATTTCATCGGGGGTTAATGCTCTCTGGGGTCCTTTGCATGGGGGCGCAAATATGGCGGTGATCGATATGTTGGAAAAAATTCACGCCGATGGAGACGACGGCAGTCGTTTCATTGAGGCCGCGAAATCAGGCCAGGGTGATCGTCTGATGGGCTTTGGCCACCGGGTTTACCGAAACTACGATCCGCGGGCCAAGATCATCAAAAAGAGTTTCTACAAAGCCTTGGACTCCTTGGGCATCAAAGATGATCCTTTGCTCAACATCGCGATGAAGTTGGAGGAGGTTGCGCTCAGTGATGAATACTTCATCAAGCGCAAACTATACCCGAATGTTGATTTTTATTCGGGCCTGCTGATGCGTGCCATCGGTATCCCCGTGAACATGTTTACCGTGATGTTTGCAATTGGTCGCATGCCGGGTTGGGTGGCGCATTGGCGCGAAGTGGCGAGCAATCCAAAGTTGAAGATTCATCGCCCCCGGCAGATCTACACCGGGCCGGCCAAACGCGATTTTGTGCCAATGGCGGATCGCAGCTAAGCCGGACGCGGAACGATTTATTGACCGGAAGCTGCTTTCTCTTTTTTGGCTGCTTCCGGGTCGTTCATCAACTCCTCCAGCTTTAGGCCGGTGGCCGTTTGCAGCCCTTTGATGAATAGCCAGAGCGCCCACATCATCATGCCCATGCTCGGCACCACGATTACGGGCCAACTCCACAAATGCATTTTGCCAAGTTCATTGTTAAATGCCTCGGTACCGGTTGGACTCACCAATAGATACCGGGCCAGTCCATAATTCAGCACGGCACTGATGAAAAACGACAGCGCGAGCAAACGACTGGCGGAGTGCAACAAGGGAACAAAGGCGGAGCGGGTTCCCCGTTCATCCATCGCCGTTTCGATGCGGCCGATATCCATTAATTGTGGGTTGTAGAGCAGTTCCTGAACTAATGGTAGTTTGGATCGCATCGAAACCAATACCGCGATGCCGATTATGCCCGGAATCGCTGCTTCCTTGACGGCAAACCAGAACCCATCGAATTTCAAGAGGCCGAATCCTCCGGAAATCAGCACGCTGGCAAAGCCGATTACCGATATGAAGTTGCAACGCCGCCGGCGGATAAAATCCTGCACGCCGTAAGCGATGGGAAAACAGAGGGCGATTATCAGCCCCCAAGTCGGCCCCAGCGAGGCTGCGCCACTGAATTTCGTCAGGATCAGCGTTGGCAGGGCAACATTGCATATGAGGTTGATGAGCAGATTTTCCCTCTTGGGAGCAGGGGCTGGTTTGGCAATGGCGTTCATTTCGTTTTGCCATGAAGAATTGCTACCCGCTTAATCACGTCAAACCTCTGTCCTCATGATTCTTCTAGGTATTAACATCGACCATTGCGCCACCGTGCGGGAAGCCCGCTATCGCATGGCGCCTGAGGCCATTGGTGGGGCCGTCGAACCCGATCCGGTTGCGTTGGCTTTGGCGGCCGAACGTGCCGGGGCTGATGGCGTAACTGCGCATTTGCGGGAAGATCGCCGACATGTGCAGGATCGCGATATTTGGCATTTGCGTGAGCGTATTGCCACTCGGCTGAACCTCGAAATGGCCTGCACCCCTGAAATGGTGAATCTGGCCCTGGCATTGAAACCTCACTCGGTTTGTTTGGTCCCGGAAAGTCGCGAGGAAATCACGACTGAAGGGGGACTGGACGTGGTAAAACACCGGGAACGCGTCAAGGAATGTGTTGATGCGATGAACGCGGCCGGCATCAAAACCAGTCTCTTTATCGATCCTGATGCTCCCCAGATCGAGTTGGCCGCAGAATTGACCGCTCCTTGGATCGAGTTGCACACGGGTGCGTATGCCAATGCCTATTTCGGGTCAGAACGGGCCAATGAATTTAAACGTTTGCAAAAGGGTTGTGTGCTTGGGCACGCGTGCGGTCTGACAGTTAATGCTGGTCATGGTATCAACTACGTGAATATCGCCGAAGTGCGCACCCTGCCTCATCTGCACGAGCTCAATATCGGGCACAGCATTATTAGCCGCGCACTTTTCTCGGGAATCGAGGATGCTGTCGGCACGATGAAAACCCTGATGAACTCATGAGCCAAGGAATGTGCTTCTCGTTGCCCCCCGGTGGAACCTTGATTGGGATTGGATGCGACCTCATTGAGGTGGAGCGCATCCGCGGCGTGTTGGAACGCCATGGCGATCGGTTTCTCAAGCGCACCTTTACCGACGAGGAGCAGGCCTATTGTTCCCAACTCAAATTTCCGCACAAACATTATGCCGCCCGTTGGGCGGCCAAGGAAGCGGTGTCGAAAGCGTTTACCACGGGGATTGGCAGCCACTTGGATTGGACTTCAGTTTCTGTTTATCATGGCCTGCGTCTGGAGCCATTGATCCGCCTCGATGACAAAGCCACCGCCTTGCTGCATCAAATTGGCGGCACCGGTGTATTGGTTTCCCTCTCGCATACTGAGACCCATGCGATGGCAGTGGCCGCCTTGGTAAGGAGTTAAACCCATGAATCCTGCTGCGCCCAAACCGCCCTCGCTGTCGCAGCTTTCCAAAACTCCATCATGGATTTCGATAGGCTTTTTACTGGGGGCTCTCTTTGTCTGGTTGTTGCCCAGCCCCGAACCAATTGTCATTGAGGTGCCGGTAAAGTCCGAAGTCGTGCCCCCCTTGGTCGCCACCCGCACGCAGCCGGACTTCAGTGAACTTGAAGCCGTCTTTGCCCTGTGGAATAAACCGGCAGTTTGGGCGAATGACCTTACCGAAGTGGCTTTGTGGGATATCGAAGCCAAACAATATTCGCGCTTTTACGAAGTGCGGCGATCCGGGGAGCAATTCTACTATCGATCGATTTTCAGACTGACCCGCCCCATCCTGACCCATGGGGTCGAGGCGAACGCTCCGCTACTCTTCACGGAACCCGATGCCAGACGGCAGGAATGGTTGCAGCAACACGACGAGACGAATTGGAAGGCCATTACTGATTCCATTCAAAAGATCTCGCCTCCTGTCAAACCAGGAATTGAAGGGAAGTAACATGCACCACAGCATGGCTCATCCGATTCTTTCCGGTGCGGAAACGAAAATTCTGGAGAGCAAATTATTTGGCGGGGATGAGTCTGTGGAATGGCAAGCGATGCTGGTTGCGGGAGCAGCGATTGGCCGCAGGGCCCTGAATGATTTTCTGGAGATTGGAGGATTTCCCCGTGATGGCCGATTGTTGGTTCTGGCGGGTAAGGGACACAATGGAGGTGACGCGCTACTGGCGGCAGCATACATCAGTCAGCAATATCCTGAGGTGCAGATCGACGTATTATTGGTCTATGGCCCAAAGCAACTACGCCCCTTGTCCCTGCGCACTTGGCAGCAGCTTCAGACTGAACACTCCCCAAAAGTTAAGGTGGTTACGCTGAAATCGCTCAGAAGATCCTATGACTTGTGCCTTGATGGTCTCTTTGGTTTTCAGTTTCACCCGCCCTTGGATGGAACCTCAATCGAGGTATTAGAAGCGGTCAATGCCTTGCCCGTGAGGCTTCGGGCCGCGGTTGATTTGCCCAGTGGTGGCGATACCCCGGCAGCATTTCGAGCAGATTTCACCTATGCAACCGGCGTGCTAAAGCAGTCCTTGCTGGCAATGCCCAACGCGGGGCGACTGCGCTACCTCGATCTTGGTTGGTGGGTAGGCAGCGCCAAATTCTCAAGCGCCTCCAAGCAGGCGGCCTACAATCCAATCACAACAGACACTTACTCTGGGAGTGATCGCGTGCTGACGGATGGGATTCTGCAGCCATTGCGCGGTTGGCGAGATCCATACACCGATAAACGCGGGCAAGGTCATTTGTTTGTGGTAGCCGGATCACGCCACTATCCCGGTGCGGCACTGATGACGGTCATGGCCGCATTGCGCAGCGGGGCGGGGTTGGTGAGCGCGTTTGTGCCGGAATCACTGGTGAGTGCATTTGCCGCACAAGTGCCTGAAGCCATTTGGGTGGGTTGGCCGGAAACGCCTGATGGCGGGCTTGCATTGGAAGGTCATCATTTGCTTAAGGAACGGATCGCACGGGCCTCTGCTTTGGTTGTCGGTCCCGGAATGGGTCGCGAAGCAGAGACTTTGGCTTTGGCGGCTGATATCGTGAAATCTTCAACTGTGCCGGTCTTGGTTGATGCCGATGCGTTGCAAGCATCAGTAATCGCGAATTCTAATGGGTCGCTGGTGCTCACGCCTCATCTCGGAGAGTTTTCCCGTATTTCGGATGGATTGGAACTACATGATTTCGCCACGAAAACGAGAGCCACTGTCGTGTTGAAAGGGCCGATAACGCGAATAACTGCTGGTGACGAAGTGTATCATAGTATTTTTGGCGGCCCGGTGCTGGCCCGTGGAGGCAGTGGCGATTTGTTGGCGGGAATCATTGGTGCGCAATTGGCGCAAAATCCCCATGAAGTCCTACCGTCGGTTTGCCGCGGGGTGGCGTGGCACGGTTTGGCGGCTGATGCTTTGGCCAGAACTCATGGTGCTGTGGCAGTGCGCACGACTCAACTTCTCGACTTTCTCGGAACCGCTTTAAGACTACGGTCATGAATGCCGAGTTGACCACGCAGCAGGCTCTGTTGGTGCTCAATGCTCTGCCCAACATCGGCCCCATTTCGCTCAATCGTTTGTTAACGGATTTGGGTGGAGACCCTCGTGAAGTTCTGAATGCTCCCGCCCGCCGGTTGGAAAGCGTTAAGGGCGTGGGCCCGGCGATCAGTGGCACGGTTCGCAATTGGTCTGAGCATTTCAATCTGGTCCGAGAAGAGGAGCGCATGGCCAAGGCCAACACAGTTTTTATCACCCCTGATAATACGGGCTATCCTCGACTGCTAAAGGAAATCAATGATCCGCCGATCGGCCTTTACCGCAAAGGCAACTATGAGTTTGGCCAACCCTGCATCGCGATTGTAGGTAGTCGGCGGACGACGCTTTATGGGCAGAGTGTGGCGAAGAGATTTTCTGCTGATCTCGCTCGTCTCGGGTTTTGCATCGTGAGTGGACTGGCCCGTGGCATCGACACCGCGGCGCATGAAGGCGCGCTGTCGGTTGGCGGCAAAACGGCCGCAGTGCTCGGTAGTGGCATCGATATAATTTACCCGCCGGAGAACCTCGATCTTTACCGCAAAATCGAAGCCGAAGGCGCGATCTTGTCCGAGTTTCCCTTTGGACGTCGGGCGGATCGGCAAAGTTTCCCGATGCGCAATCGCGTCGTGGCGGGGATTTGTGATGCGGTCATTGTCGTGGAAAGCGACGTCCAAGGAGGATCGATGATCACCGCACGATTTGCTGGTGAGCAGGGGCGATTGGTCTATGCGGTGCCGGGACGTATCGATCAGGCAACCAGTCAAGGTTGCCATCAGCTGATCCGCGATGGAGCGACCCTCTTGACGTGTGTGGATGATATTTTGTCGGAATTAAATTACCTCGATGGATTCCGGCCGTCTCCAATTCCACCCAAAGAGGGCCAGGAAGATTCCGCGATTATCGCTGGCGAACTGACCTCCGATGAAGCCATGATCATGGCCTGCTTTACCGGCGGGGCCATCCTTACGCCGGATGCGGTTGCGGAACTCACCGGATTGAGTGCGACCAGTCTTTCGTCACTCATTATGATGCTGGAACTCAAACACCGGCTGGCCCGCCGCCTTGATGGGAGTTTTGAAGCACGGCATTGAATATGTAGGGCGGGGCTTCAGAACCCCGCCTTTCGTTGAACCCATCGTTTTCGTTGGTGGGGTTCTGAGACCCCGCCCTAAATTATTTCATCACGTTCAAACGCCGGCCTCATTTTCCACGCTTTCGTTCCACCCAAAGGCGGGACTTAAACGCAACTAGTGGACTTTGATCGCTTTGCTGACCTCGTCACCCCAAGTGCCAGCGATAGTTGTGCCATATTCCTCGAAACCACCCGTGGCTTTGGGTCCGGTGAGTCGCGGGCGTGGATTGCCGATACGACCGGTGGTGTAGAACTCTTCACTGGTTTGATCGTGACAGAGAAAATGATAGGCCAGTCCCGCCCGCTCAGTGTCGGTGGTGTTGTCGCCGGTGCAATGCGGGGTGCCATAGCAGAAGAACAGCACGCCACCGGCCTTCAGCTCCACGGTTTCAGCCTTGGCTTCATCGGGAAAACAGCGGATGTGGTGATCACTGTTCCCATCGCGCTCATGCGGGAGGATGGTGCCGTAGGCATGGGGCACGACCCGCATCGTGCCATTGGCGACCGTGGCATCATGGATGGCGATCCACATGGCGGTGCCACGGAGAGGTTGGGGTACTTTGAAATACGCATTGTCCTGATGCCAGGCCGTGCCCATGCCGGTCTTACCGGGTTTCAGGAAAATCTGATCGAGGTGTAGGGTTACTTCCTCGCCGATGAGATTCGTGACTGCTTCGATGACCTTGGGCGCGAAGGGCAGGGCGCGAATCAATGTGCTGTAGAAGTTGGCGGGGCAGAGCTGCAGATTCTGTTTGGTGCCAGAGGTGGTCTTGCCATCGCCTTCAGTTGCCACGTTACGGAGGAAACTATTTCTTTTGAGCCTCTCAATATCGGCCTGCAGTGCGGCGGTTTCCTTGGCATCAAAAAACCCGGGCACCGCGAGATAACCACGGCTGCGAAATACTTTGATTTGATCAGGAGTAATTTTCATGGGGTGCAAGATCTGAAAACATATTTAGCCCGGGGGCCATGCCATTTGGCGACCACCGAGAAGATGCACGTGCAAGTGGGGGACTGATTCGCCGCCGTGGGGTCCGTTGTTGATCACGATGCGATAACCGGCCGAGAGTTTTAATTCGCGGGCGACTTGGGCGGCAGTGAGGAGCACGTGACCGAGGAGGGCCTGATCTTCGGGCGACGTTTCTCCCACACGAGCGATCAATTTTTTGGGAATGACCAACACATGCACGGGTGCTTCTGGCTGCACATCGTGGATCGCGATGCAGTGCTCATCTTCATGGACGATCTTGGCAGGAATTTCACGGTCGATGATTTTCTGAAAGATGGTTTTAGACATGGGGGTAGTCAGAATATTAAATGTGGAAATCAGGAAGAAAGACAGGAACTGAAAATACCTTTTATCTGGAACTCATGAACTCAGGAAACTGAAAATGTTATCGGATGTGAAGGTTCGTTGAATGATTCCAGCGTTTCTGAGTTCCAGATTAATAATCAGAGAGCAGTAGGTGCGGCTAAAAATGGGGTCGGGAGCAATATGGAAATTAGGAATATAGGAACTGAAAATACGCTTTACCTGAAATTCATGAACTCAGGAAACTGAAAATTGAGGAACGGAGGCGGAGGTCTGTTGATCGTTTCCAACTTTCCAGAGTTCCAGATATAATACTGGATCTGCGAAGTAAAATCCGGATTGAGTGGTTTGCTTCCTCCTTTCCACATTTAATATCACAAAAACAGCAATTGCAGGTTGGCACTGGGGGAGGTGCGGGCAGCGGCGAGATCGCGGATGAAGGAGAGGGTGTCTTCGTATTCTTGCAGGCGACGACCAACAGCGCGCTTGGGCGGTGGAATCAAGGCGGGGCGGAGATTGGTGACTAGCAGAGTGGCTTCGCTATGAGTCGCCAGTTGCTTCAGTCCGGTCATGATTTCGTCGCGGGCAAAAAGTGGCGTGGCTGAAGTCAGGGTGCGGGCGGCATCCCAGTGGAAAAACCCATGAGCGGGAAGATGGGCAAACGATTGGGCGAGTAACCGGGCGGCGGCGGCGTTGAAATCGCGATCAAACTTGGCTGCATATTCGGGGTGCGCGGCGGTTTGGGTTTCGAGCTCCGCCAAACTGAAGGAGATCGCCGCTTTGATTTGTTCGGCGAGGTATAAGTCCTGGCCGGTGATGTGGGCAAAAAGCGCGTTGATGAAATGGAGGCGACGAAGCTCCGCGCGGTCGGGCGTCATTTCTTTATCTTGGGCAACGTGCTGATCTCGTGCATAAATTCGGAGACGTCACGAAATTCCTTATAAACACTGGCGAAGCGCACGTAGGCGACTTGGTCGATGGTGCGTAGGCGTTGCATGACACTTTCGCCCAAGGCCTTTGAGGGTATGTCGCTCTCATACTGGGCCTCCACCATGTCGACGACGTCATCGACCACCATCGTGATTTGCTCGATATCCACCGGACGTTTGTGACAGGCGGCGCGGATGGCGTGCACGAGTTTCTCGCGATCGAATTCCTCCCGGCGACCATCCCGTTTCATCACGACCAAGCCATCCCGCACGAAGGACTCGGTGGTGCTGAAGCGGTTGCTGCACTCCAGACACTCCCGGCGCCGGCGAATGGTGTTACCCTCCTTGCTGATGCGGGAGTCGATAACCTTGTCTTCAATTGAGGTGCACTTGGGGCAACGCATGGTATTTTGAGTTAACTAAGCGACAGGAAGTTTTTGAGAATGTTCATGCCATTTTCGGTGGCAATGGACTCAGGGTGGAATTGCACCCCCCAGATAGGCAAGGTCTTATGACGGATTCCCATGATTTCGCCTTCCGCAGTTTCAGCGGTGATTTCAAGGCAATCGGGCATACTGGCCCGTTCCACGAGCAGCGAGTGATAGCGGGTGGCGGCGAAAGCCTGCGGCATCCCTTGGAACACGTCGGTGCCTTGGTGCAGGATCGGCGAGGTCTTGCCGTGCATCAGCCGATCAGCCCGGACAATCTTGCCCCCAAAATAATGCCCCACCGCTTGGGCGCCAAGGCAGACCCCAAAAATGGGTTTTTTGCCCGCAAAAGCCCCAATCATATCCAGTGAAACGCCCGCCTCAGTGGGTGAGCAAGGGCCTGGTGAAATCAGCACGCGATCGGGATTGAGCGCCAACGCCTCTGCTGGAGTGATCTCATTGTTGCGAAATACGCGCTGCTCCACGCCCAATTGACCGAAGTATTGGACGAGGTTAAAAGTGAAAGAATCGAAATTATCGATAACGAGGAGCACCCATGCATCTACCGACGGGTTGACATAGGGGTCAAGCGTGCGGGTAAGCTGTGGTAAACTCAGATGCCCAGTCATTTCCAACTCCTTAAGACCGATTCAAGCACCGCAGCGCGCCGCGGTCGCCTGCAAACCCGTCACGGCGTGGTGGAGACGCCCATCTTTATGCCGGTGGGCACACAAGGCACGGTGAAGTCGCTGACCCCTGGCCATCTGCACGAGATCGGGGCACAAATCATTCTCGGCAATACTTACCATCTCAACCTGCGACCGACGTCCGAACTGGTTCGGGAGATGGGTGGACTGCATAAATTTATGGGGTGGGAGGGACCGATTTTGACGGACAGCGGCGGCTTCCAGGTTTTCTCGTTGGCGAAATTGCGTGAGATCGGGGACGACGGCGTGGCGTTTCAATCGCATCTGGACGGAGCAAAATTGTTTCTCGGACCGAAAGAGGTCATGGGCATTCAGACCAACCTCGGCAGCGACATCGCGATGGTGATTGATGAGTGTCCGCCCTGGCCCTGCGAACGTGAGGCCTGTGCTCAGGCCGTGGCTCGCAGCTATCGTTGGGCGAAACAATGCAAGGAAATCGCGACCGAAAGCGGATTTCTGGCGAATGGTCACCATCTGTTCGCGATCGTGCAGGGATCGACTTTTGACGACTTGCGGCGGGAGGCAGCAGAGTCGTTGGCCGCACTCAACTTTCCCGGTTATGCGGTCGGTGGCGTAAGTGTGGGCGAGCCGGAACCGGAGATGCTCAAGCAGGTGGGCGCGACCACGCCTTTCATGCCGGCAGATAAACCCCGCTACACGATGGGACTCGGGACCCCGCCGCAATTGCTCAAGATGATCGCACTCGGCGTTGACATGTTTGACTGCGTGTTGCCCTCACGAGTGGCGCGCAATGGGTTGGTCTTCACCCCCGATGGGCCGATGAATCTGCGCAATGAGAAGTTTCGCGCCGACGCACGTTCGATTAGCGAGGAGATCGTAAACTACACGACCCAGTTTTCCCGCGCCTACTTGCGGCATCTCACCGTGGCCGGGGAGATTCTTAGCTGCACGCTGCTGACCTTGCACAATTTGCACTTCTATCTCGATTTGATGGCCCAAGCTCGTGCGCACATTGAAGCGGGGGATTTTGCGACGTGGCATCGGTCTTGGATCGAACGTTACGAAACCGGGGCGGCGGCACGTAAGGCCTGATATCTTTCAGATGGAATCCATTTGCTGGCTTGAGTGCAGAGGATTTTTTTCACTGACTCTTTTCCATGCGTATCCTCGTCACCGGCGGTGCCGGCTTTCTCGGTTCCCATCTTTGCGATCGTCTGGTCAAAGACGGCAACGAGGTCATTTGTCTCGATAACCTGTTTACTGGTCGCAAGAGCAATATTGCCCATCTGTTGACTAATCCGAATTTCGAATTTGTGCGGCACGATGTGATCGATCCCTTCAAGTATGAAGTGGAGCAGATCTACAATCTCGCCTGTCCAGCCTCTCCTCCGCACTATCAATATAATCCCATCAAAACCACCAAGACGTCGGTGATGGGGGCGATCAATTGTCTCGGCCTCGCCAAACGCGTAAAAGCACGCGTGTTTCAGGCCAGCACTTCAGAGGTTTATGGAGACCCGGCGGTAAATCCCCAGCCCGAGAGCTATTGGGGCCACGTTAATCCCATTGGCCGCCGGTCCTGTTACGATGAGGGCAAGCGGGTCGCAGAAACGTTGTTCTTCGATTACCACCGCGAAAACAAAGTCGATATCCGCATCGTTCGTATTTTCAACACGTATGGCCCTCGCATGCATCCCAACGACGGTCGCGTGGTTTCAAACTTCATCGTGCAGGCGCTCAAAGGCGACGACATCACGATCTATGGGGATGGCACCCAAACACGATCCTTCTGCTACGTGGACGATTTGATCGAAGGATTTGTGCGTTTGATGAACCAGACCAAATCCGTGGGTCCGGTGAACATCGGCAACCCCGGGGAATTCACCATGCTGCAACTGGCCGAGCTCACCTTGAAGATGATCGGCGGCAAATCGAAAATCGTGTATCAAGCCTTGCCCGAAGATGACCCCAAGCAGCGTCGGCCTGATATTACTTTGGCGAAGAGTTTGTTGAACTGGGAGCCAACGGTGAAACTCGAAGATGGCCTCAAGCGCACCATCGCCTATTTCAAAACCGAAGTTTGAGCATTAAGCTTCAGAGTTTCCCAGTGGATCGGATGAATGCTTAGCCAGCGGGTGAACGATAAATTCCATGTATGGATACAGCGGCAGTGAACTGATTGCTTGGTGTAGTGTTGTCGCATCCTCCGCCATCCATAGACCCCAGTTGGCTTTCTGGCTGGGCACCCGCCAAAGCCGTTTTACGATACCTTGTTTGGCCAATTCTTTTGCCCGGATTGCTTCTGCTGCATAAGGTTTGGCCGCAAGCGTCGGAACCAGCGAAGTTATGAGGCAGATGAAACGAAGAAATAGCGCACGTAGGCGGGAGGGCGGCGATAGTGATTGGGTTGCTTCGCTATGTCTTCGCACTTGATCTTGGGGACCTGCGCATTGGCTCACCGGTCGCGTAGGTATGAAGTTCGCAGGTGCGAACGTGAACTTAGCCGGCGCTTTTTTCATAGACTGAAATTCCGTTAACCCAAGTGTGAGCCGCAGTGAGGTCTTCGTTCCAAAGGACAAGGTCGGCATCGGCTCCAGGCGCTATGCGGCCCTTGCGTTCGAGGCCGAGGACGCGTGCAGGATTGAGTGTTCCCATTGCCCACACTTGCTCAGGAGGAATCTTGAGCCAGTTGAAGAGATTGACGATGCCGCGGTCCATGGTGAGTGCACTGCCGGCAAGTGTGTTCTTCTCGTCGTGGCGTGCGCCGTCGCCATCACGCACGCGCACCTTGAATCCCCAGGGTGTGTCGTAAACACCGGGTAGGAGTCCGGCACCGATATTTGAGTCCGTGATGAGCACGACGCCCTGCCAGCCTTTCGCGGCGAGTGCCGCGCGGATGGCGAACGGAGACGCATGCACGCCGTCACAGACGAAATCAACCGTCACGCGTGGATCGGCGAGGATCGCCTCGACGGTTCCGACGGGGCGCACACCGGGCTCCGTTACTTCAGGAGCTGGGAAGACGTCGTAAAAGTGCGTCGCGTGGCTTGCGCCTGCATCGATCGCGGCCTGGGTCTGCTCAGCCGTCGCTGCCGTGTGCGTCATCAACGGTGTGATCTTGTGCGCGACCAGTCTCTCGATGACAGGGATGATGTTCTTTGTGTCGGGACTGATCGACATCGCGAGCACGCGACCACGGCACGCGGCAATCAACTCCTCCAACAGCACGACATCGCCGGGAATCGTGTCTGCTCCTGCTCCGGGCAGCGCGAGGAATGGCCCCTCAAGGTGAAATCCGGGCATTGAAACTTCCTTCACCTTTGGAAGCGTGTCGGCGAACCGCTCTAGCAGCTTGAGCGAGGGGCGGTTCATCACGCGATAGAGCGTTGGCAGCACGCAGGTGTTGCCAAACTTAGGCAGCACGCGAGCAGCGGCAAAGTAGTCTTCCTCGCTCCGCTCATACAATGCCGTGTCCACACCGTGGGTGTGGAGGTCGATCAGCCCCGGCGTCAGAAGCCGTCCACCGCCGTCAACGACCGGCACTTCGTCGGACGTGGCTGTGTCGACCTCGCCGACCGCAACGATGTGACCGTCGCGCACGAGGACTGAGCCGTTGGAGATTCCAGCCCCGGGTTTGACGATGCGCGCGTTGTGGATGAGGACGTTCATAAACGGGAAAGTCAGTCCTAACGCACGAGGTTAAAAACATCCTCGATGGACATTCCTTGGTGCGCGATGGCCGTGTGTGCCTTCGTCATCTCTGCGGGTTTGGAGTGATGAAATATGTTGCGAACATAGATGATACTTCAGGCACCCTTGGCAAGGTGGCCATTGGATGGCGAGAGTGAAAGTGGATAGTTGGGAAATTTTTAGGCCACTATACTTTGTCCACTATCTGTATGTGGCTGTGGATACGGTTAGCAGCATCACTCAACAGAAACAATATTGGGCCTACGCAGGATTTCGAGCTTAGTATGTCGTTATCGTGTGTGCCAATAATGGATACGATCTCTTTCCGCTAGAGATATTGACGGGGACGCGGGATTTGAGCCAAGGGAAGCGTTAGTCTGGGATGTTGGTTGATGTGACGAAAAGTGTGGCGTTGGCAATCCCTCTTTGCTATCGGCGGCCCCCAGTAGGCGGATCTTATCTTCTGTCGTATGTCTTTTACCTTTCATTGTCTGGGTCCTTTCTGATGTCCCAGACTAACACCAAAGGTGGCTCAAAATAGCGAGGTCAGGTCAGATGCGCTGGGGTGGGCATTAGCAGAATGTATGCTAAATTTAGAATTAGCTGACGAATGACATAATTATCTGCGGAAAGACACCCAATAGAACCGCATTTGTCATTTGCCAAGCCGACCTGTCGGGCTATCTTCTGGCCCTTCATGCTCTCATCTCTGTTCAAAAAGTTTGCCGGACGGCATTATAGGAAATTTTTGGAAAAATGCCGCCCGGTGGTCGCACGCATCAATGAATTGGAGCTGTCCTACCAGTCCCTGTCCGATGAACAACTGCGGACCAAGACCGAAGAATTCCGCGCGAGAATCGCCGCCGCCAGTGACAAGAACGCCGCTTTGGAGGAAATCCTGCCCGAGGCCTTTGCCACCGTAAAGAACGCCGCCCGTCGCCTGCAGAACCAAACCATCTCGGTCTGTGACCACGAGCTGACTTGGGATATGGTGCACTTTGATGTGCAGCTCATCGGCGGCATGGCTATTCACCAAGGCAAGATCGCGGAAATGGCCACGGGTGAAGGCAAGACTTTGGTCTCGACGCTCCCGCTTTATCTCAACTCCCTGACGGGCCGCAACACCCAGCTCGTCACGGTCAACGACTATCTGGCCCGTCGTGACTCCGAATGGATGGGGCACCTATACAATTTTCTGGATGTATCGGTCGGTTGCATCCAGCAGCAGATGCCATCCGATAAGCGGCGCGAGATGTATAGCTGTGACATCACTTATGGCACGGCCAGTGAATTCGGTTTCGATTACCTCCGCGACAATGGCATGGCCACCCGCAAAGGGGATCAGGTGCAACGCGACTACTGGTATTGCATCGTGGATGAAATCGACTCGATCCTGGTTGATGAGGCGCGCACGCCGCTGATTATTTCCGGTCCTGCCCCGATTGAGCGCGAACAACCTTTCACGCGTTTGCGTCCGGAGATTGACCGCTTGGTCAATGAACAGACCCGGCTCTGCAACAACCAGATATCCGAGGCGAAGGCGCTGTTGGAAAAACCCGACCTCAGCGATGATGATCGCCTGTTGGCCTCGCGCATGATGCTGCAGGTCAAGCTGGGACATCCAAAGAACAAGCTGTTGCTGCGATTGCAGGAAAACCCCGAGTGGCGCAAGATGCTCGACAAGTTCGAGACCGAGATGAGTTCGGATTTCAACAAAGCCGAATTCTACAAAATCAAAGAGGAGCTATACTACGGCATTGATGAGCGTCAGCAGCAGGCTGACTTGACCGAACTGGGTCGGATAAAGCTGCGGCCCGATAATCCCGATGCGTTTGTGCTGCCCGATCTGGCCACGGAGTTTTCCGAATTCGACCGCGAAGGGGCAGCGGGCACTCCGGAGGAACGTGAGACCAAGAAAGTGGAGGCCCAACAACGCTTCTCCGAGATATCGGAAGAAATCCACGCCATCTCCCAGCTCCTGCGTTCCTATTCACTTTACGAACGCGACGTCGAATACGTCGTGCAGGAAGGGAAGGTCATGATTGTCGATGAGAACACCGGCCGCGTGATGCCGGGTCGTCGTTGGTCGGATGGTTTGCACCAAGCCATCGAGGCCAAGGAAGGGGTGACCATCGAACGCGAAACCCGCACTTACGCGACCATCACCATCCAGAATTATTTCCGCATGTATGAGAAACTGGCTGGTATGACCGGCACGGCGGAGACGGAAGCCGCCGAGTTCAGCGACATATATAAATTGGCGGTGCAGGTCATCCCCACGAACATGCCCTGCATCCGAGTGGATGGTAACGACTCCATTTTCAAAACCCGCCGCGACAAGTTTAACGCGGTGGTGCGCGAGATCGTTGAAGCGCACAAACGGGGCCAACCTGTTTTGGTCGGCACCGTATCGGTGGAATCGTCCGAAGTGCTTTCGCGCATGTTGAAGCGCGCCGGGGTCATTCACACCGTGCTGAACGCCAAATTTCACCAACAGGAATCGGAGATCATATCGCGGGCCGGTCAGCGCGGTAGTGTCACCATTGCCACCAACATGGCGGGTCGCGGCACCGACATCAAACTGGGTGAAGGGGTGCGCGAAGTGGGCGGCCTTTATGTCGTCGGCACCGAGCGTCACGAATCACGCCGCGTTGACCGCCAGTTGCGTGGTCGTTGCTCGCGTCAGGGCGATCCCGGACAGACCAAGTTTTTCCTGTCTTTGGAAGACACGCTCATGCGCCTGTTCCTGCAGGGCAATCTGGCATCACGTTTGATGGAGGGCTCCATGAAAGATGGCGAGGAGTTGGAGCACCCATGGCTCAACCGCTCGATCGAAAGTGCCCAAAAGAAAGTCGAACAGCAGAATTATTCTATCCGCAAGCGTCTGCTCCAATACGATGATGTGCTTAACCAGCAGCGTGAAGTTGTCTATGGCATCCGCAACGCCGCCATTCATTCGGAACGGCCCAAGGACATTATCTTTGAACAGGTGGAAGAGGAAATTATCAGCCGGCTCGAGGTCGCCGGTTACGAAGGCAAGAACCGGCCCGGTCAAAACGAGATCGATCATTTGGTGGGTTGGGTAAACACCCACTTCCCCATCAGCCTTAAATCGAAAGAACTCGAAACCGGCGATATCGACGCACTCTCCGTCCACATCATTGATCGCATCCGCAAGGCCTACGCGGTCAAGGAATCAGTTGAAGTGCCGCAGGCACTCGCTTCGCTTGAGCGTTATGTGATCATCAACGCCATCGATCATCATTGGCAGGAGCACCTGACGGAGATGGAGGAGCTTCGCCGTTCCATCGGCTTGCGGAGCTACGGTCAGAAGGACCCGCTCGTCGAATACAAAAGCGAGGCTTACACGTATTTTGAGGAGTTGATGAACAATGTGCGTCTGCAGATTTGCACCGGCCTGTTCCGCAGCGCGACCAATCTGGAGTCATTTGAAAACATGCTCGCGATCCTTGGCCGCACGGTGAAAGCAGTCGGTCCCAGCGATGAGGCGGCGGCACCCCAACCGGGCGCACTGCCGGCGCCGGGTGGAAGTTCAACCGAAGGGGCTGAGATTCAACTCCCGAAGGTCATCGTTCGTCGTGACACCCCCAAGGTGGGTCGCAACGATCCCTGTCCCTGCGGAAGCAGCAAGAAATACAAGCACTGCCACGGTGCGTAACGTATTTAATTCGCGTGTCTGATGATTCATTAGAATCCTACGTCGATCCTTACGCCGAACGTCCGTCGTTCTGGAGTCGGCATGAAGCGGGAGTTTGGGCCGCGGGAATTTTCGTGCTCACGGTGGTATTGACGGTGTTTTCGTTTCCACCTTACCCCACGCCGGAATTTGCCTACGCGTTTGCGTCTCCCGCGATTTTCTGGGCTTACATGCGCCCGTCGTTCAGACTTTATGCAGTCACAATGTTTGCCGCCCAAGCGGTGGCATGGACCATAATTTTGGGTTGGTTGCACAATGTGACTTGGGGCGGGTTGTTGCTACTCGGACCGTTCACCGGTGCTTGGGTGGGGTTGTGGTATCTGGCGGTGTGGTGGGCCATGCCATTGATCAATCTGCATCCGCCATTGCGTCGGGTATTGGGTGTCTTGGGCTTGGCCGCCTTGTGGGTGTTTATCGAATGGACCCGCACTTGGGTATTGGGCGGATTTCCCTGGTTACCTTTGGCCGCCAGTCAGTGGCAACGTTCGATATTGTTGCAGATTGCTTCGTTCACCGGGGCCTATGGCGTGTCGTTTATCCTGATCACTTTCAATCTGGGGTTTGCCGCCTATGGACACCGCCTCTTGCGTGAAAAGCATAGTGGTTTGCGTAAACGCAGCCCGGAATTCATGGCCGCGTTATTGGTCCTTATGTTTCCGTCGTTTTTATTGATGAGCGAGGCCTTCAATCAGGATCGCCAACCCCTTGGGCGTTTTTCCTTGGTGCAACCTTATGTGCCCCAGACTGTGAAATGGGACCCGGCGATGGGTCCTGGAATTCTGAATACGTTGGAGGAGGTTACCCTCAATGCGGCGTTGGACCGACCCGACGTGATATTGTGGCCCGAAGCCGTGACCCCATGGGCCGTCAAAGGCGATAGCACGGCCAAGGAATTTGTGGAGGCGCTATCATCCCGCGCGAACATCCCATTGATGCTCGGATCCATCGCGGTCGAAAATCGTGGGCAGGCGGATGAAGCCTGGTTCAATGGCGTATTTGTCGTATCCCCGAAAGAAGGGCTGTTTCCGGGTTATTACGCGAAACGACACTTGGTGCCATTTGGTGAGTTCGTGCCTTTGCGCCCGATTCTGGGTTGGCTCAGTAAATTTGTGCCCATTGGGGATGATTTCCAAGCGGGTGCGGATTCACATCCGCTGTTGGTTCCATTGCGTGGGGGGGCATTGGTGGTGGGTCCGTTGATCTGCTACGAAGACATCTATCCTCAATTGGCCCGCTCGAGTGTCCGTTCCGGGGCAGAAGTGCTCACAGTGCACACCAACAATGGCTGGTTCGGTGAGGGTGGGGCGGCGTATCAACAGGCCGCTCATTCGGTGTTAAGGGCAGTGGAAACACGCCGACCGGTGGTGCGGGTGGGCAATGGCGGCTGGAGTGGCTGGATTGATGAATTTGGCAACATCCGGCAAACCGTGACTGATCATACGGGCAGTATTTATTTTCGCGGATCGCAGCTCGCCAAAGTCACGCGCGATCGACGCTGGGTGGGGCGGCAAAGTTTCTATACCCAACACGGCGACTGGTTTGTGCTGACTTGCGCGGCCCTGGCCCTGCTGGGCGGACTGATGCTCAAGCTTGTTCTGCCACCCAAACCAGCACCGATTGAGACGAACGAGCCGGTGGTTTTGTAGTCAGGACTTTTTGATTCTCGCGGAATCTTTCTTGTTGGTATCCGGTTTCGCCCGGCGCACCTTGGGTCGGGGGCGCGGTTTGCCACCATGCAGTCCGGGCAACCACGGCGAGCCCAAGCGAACACATTCATCACACATGGCGTCGATGCTGGGTGCAGACGGAGGGGAGGCAAGCTGGTTGAGAAAGTGAACTTCCATAATTTCGGAACTGACTTTGCCCACTGATTCCTCAATTACTGGAGGTCATGACGCCAAAATCCCTACGTCGCGCCGTCGAGGCGCTCGCTTCCTTCAAAATTGAAACGCCCAGCTGGGGCTATGCCGATACGGGCACGCGGTTCGGAAAGTTTTTTCAGGACGCGGCCGCGATCGACACCAACGACAAACTGGCCGATGCCGGCCAGGTTCATGCCCTGACCGGGTGTTGCCCGACGGTGGCGGTGCACGTGTTGTGGGATTTCGTGCAAGGCGAGGACCCCAAAAACACCGCCAAGATGGCGCGCAAACACGGCGTGAAAATCGGCGCGGTGAATCCCAACGTCTTCCAGGATCAGGAATACAAGTGGGGCTCCTTTGCGAACAACGATCCCAAGATTCGCGAACGTGCATTTGAGCATTGCTCGTATTCGGTGGACATCATGAAAGCGGTGAACAGCGAGTATCTTTCCCTCTGGTTTGGCGACGGCACCAATTATCCCGGCCAAGGCAGCATTCGGGAGCGCAAAGCCAACTTTGAGCAGTGCTTCAAGGCGTTGCACAAGAAACTCGGCCCGAAGCAATACATGCTCATCGAATACAAACCTTTCGAGCCGGCGTTTTATCAGACGGACGTGGCGGATTGGGGCATGGCCTACGTGTATTCCAAGAAAGCCGGCCCCCGCTCCAAGATCTTGGTCGATATCGGGCATCACTACAATGCGACCAACGTGGAACAGATCGTCGCATGGTTGCTCGATGAAGACATGTTTGGTGGTCTGCACCTGAATGACCGTCGTTACGCTGACGATGATCTGACCTTGGGTTCGATCGACCCTTATCAAATCTTCCGGGTCTTCCATGAGATTCATTTCTTTGCCTCCGATCGGGGTAAGATGCCGAAGATCCCCTACATGGTGGACCAATGCCACAACGAGAAACCCAAGGTCGAGGCCATGCTGCAAACCGTGGCGATGGCCCAGGATCTTTACGCTAAGGCCGCCATTGTTGACCACGACGCATTGCGCCGGGCTCAAGCCAAGAACAACGTCATCGACGCCGAACTGATTCTGAAAAAAGCGTTCTTTACCGACGTGTCCCCGGCGATTGCCGCTTTCCGCAAGCAGAACAAACTGCCGGGCGATCCACTCGCCGAGCATCGTCGCCAAGGCTACGAAAAGAAAGCCGCCGCCGACCGTAATCGCCGCCGCAAGGACATGGGCATCACGCGCGGTGGCAGCTTCGCCTGAGCACTTAGAATTTCGCTGGCCTCACCCGATGTAACTTGTTCGCTCCGAAACGAATCATCCTCTGTTAACCGCGGATGGTGATTCACCGGTGGACATGGTGCAGGATTTTGCCCGTCGTTATACTGCTGCTTGGTGCAGTCAGAACGCGGCCAGTGTCGCGGCTTTTTTTCTTGCCGGACGGCTCCCTGATCATCAACGGGGTTCCTTAGGTGGGGCGAATCGCTATCACCCGGGCAGCCCAGGATTTCATGACGGCATTCCCCGATATGGTGGTTACGATAGAGGATATTTTCTCTGTGGGAGACCGGTTTATTTACAAGTGGAAGCTTACGGGCATCAATATCGGATCAGCGGGCAAGACTCGCAAAGTCAGCATCAGTGGTTTCGAGGAATGGTGGTTTGGTTCGGATAGTTTGGTCTGCAAATCTCTGGGTCACTTCGATCAGCAAGATTACCAGCGTCAACTCGCGTAAGTGGTAAGGGTCCACCAATTCAACTAATCAGGGGTTGAGTGCATAGTGATAAAATACCACTAAAAGTGATAGCGGCCTATTGCGCGAATCCGAGCAATGTGGCAGTATTCGGCCTCAATGAATTCCCCGAAATCGCTCACGCCCCAACAAGTCAGTTTCTTCCACGAGGAAGGTTATTTGATCGTGCCTGATGTATTTGATCCGACGGATCTGGAACCACTGCGCAATGCGCTGCACGACGAGATCGAACGGAAACTAAAGACAATGCGGGCCGAGGGTAAGGTGGCCAACATCCATGCTGATCTGGATTTTGATCATCGTTTGGCGGCCATTCATCGTGATTCCAGTGATAATGGGGTGGAATTGATCAGGCATCTGGAGGGTCTGCGCGGGGGAGGGTTTCACGCTCCGGAGATGTTTGATGTGATCGCCCATCAAAAATTAATTTCCGCCGTAATAGCGCTATTGGGCACAAAGGAAGTGGTGGCCTCTTCGGTTTACCGTATTCGCCCCAAACTTCCTGCCATTGGCCGTGGCAATGTGCCTTGGCATCAGGACAGCGGTTACTTTGCCGAGCATTGTGACAAGCAGATGATCATCACTTGCTGGGTGCCATTGGTGAATGCGACGATTGAAAACGGTTGCATGCAGATTCTGCCGCGCACGCATCAAGGCAAAGTCGCGAAGCATCACACCGGCGGTAATGCCGGGTTCCTGGTTATCAAGGACGAGGACCTGCCGGATGATCCGCGCAAAGCGATTTCAGCAATTTGCCCACGAGGTGGAGTTATCTTCATGACCAATCGCACGCCGCATTGCTCGACGCCCAACTACTCTGATCATATCCGCTGGAGTGCCGACCTTCGTTTCCAATCGGCCGAGGTCCCCAGTAACGTGGGCATGTGGCCGGAGTTGATCGACGAAAATGGCAAGGCCGACGACGAATTTTACGAGAAGATCAATGTGGCGTGTTACCCACCCGAAGCCGATTTTCTGGTCCATAGTGAAAAACACCCCGAGTTGGTGACGGACTACGCTGAATACGTGAAACGGCGCGAAACGTATGATCGCACCACCGCCACCTTTTCGGCATTTCGGCGTTGGCCCGAGAGTGCCGCCACGGTGAAATAAATCTGAGTTTCCCGTTTCGAGATCGTTGGCCGGCAGGTGAACCACTGACGAAGTGATCGATCTGGTTGATCACTAAACTAAGTAATCTTTGGGGAGGCGTTAACAACGCATAGGATAGCCGGCGCTTTGCGTTGCGGAAACAAGTATCCGCGTCCTTAATTGTTTCATGCCTTCAGACGCAACCTACTCGAACCGGGAGGAGCTCACCAACAGTTTGACTCACGGGGTTGGGATTGGTTTGAGCGTCGTAGGCCTGGTTTTGTTGGTGGTCTATTCCGCGTTGCATGGTGATGCGTGGCACGTGACCAGCACCGCGATATTCGGCACCAGCCTTATTGCTCTTTATACCGCATCGACCCTTTACCACAGTTTCCGCTCTCCCGCGTTGAAACAATTGCTACGCAAATTCGATCATGCCGCGATTTTTCTGCTGATTGCTGGCAGCTACACCCCGTTCCTGCTCGTGAGTCTGCGGGGCACGTGGGGTTGGAGCCTGTTTGGCATCGTTTGGGCTCTGGCCGTGATCGGGATTGGGTTGAAATTTAAGTTTGCTGGCCGTTTTCGAGTGATTTCTACCCTGATTTATTTGGGCATGGGTTGGCTGGTGGTGGTCGTGGCCAAACCTTTGATCATTGCGCTGCCCCCGGCGGGACTCATCTGGCTGGCGGCGGGTGGTGCATGCTATTCATTTGGCACTATTTTCTATCTGGCCAAGCGCCTGCCTTATCATCACGCCGTCTGGCATCTGTTCGTGCTCGGCGGAAGTATATGCCACTGGATCGCGGTGTTTTTCTATGTCGTCCCGCATAAAGTTTAATCGTGGGATTGCCACTTAAGTCTTAAATAAGTGGGTGGGCCCCTGAGTGGCATTTGTAGTGTTAGCCGGGAAAACTTTGTCATAGTGATCAAAATAATACTCATGAATTCACTACGCCTTACCCCTCTGTTTCGCGGCTTATTTCTGAGCTTGATCTTATGTAGCTCCTGGAACGCTTTCGCTGACGAACCCGAATATACGACCACCGCCTCCGGTTTGAAATACGTGATAACACGTCCCGGTGCGGGTGCCATTGCCCAATCCAATCAAGTGGTCATCGCGCACTACACCGGCACTTTAATGGATGGCTCGGTATTTGACAGCTCGCGGCCGAGAAATACCCCGTTCGCATTTACGCTCGGTAAGAAGCAAGTAATCAAAGGATGGGACGAAGCCTTTGCGCTTTTGCGCATCGGCGATCAAGCGACATTGATCATTCCTCCCGAACTGGCTTATGGCGATCGTGACCGCGATCCGATTCCCCTAGGTTCAACGCTCAAATTTGAAGTCGAGATGATGGATATCAAAGCCCATGCGTTGTCAGACCTCCTGCAGGAGACAATTGATGCGAGTGGACTCGAGCAGGCTCTCACCAAGTTCAGGGAATTGCAGGCCAAGGATTTTGCGGATTATTACGTCAGCGAATCTCAACTCAATGGCCTCGGTTATGGTTACCTGCAAAAGGAGAAATTGGATGAGGCGCGGGCGGTATTCACCCTCAACGTCGAACTGTTTCCAGATTCCGGCAACACCCACGACAGCTACGGTGAAGTCCTCTTGCTGATGGGGGAAAGAGAAGCGGCTCTGCGGTCTTATCAAACTTCACTCGCGCTCGATCCAACCAATGAGAATGCCAAGAAAGTCATCGAAGAGATCATGGCCCATATGCGATAGAATAAGACTGGGTGACATCGACTGCTCACAGAAATGATCAGCATTAAGTAACCCCAATCTTGTCGTGTGGGCCTAAGTAGTTTCTCTTGCTGGCCTAAGTTTCACTCCGGGCCACAGATCACTGCTTCGATGCGGTAGCCATCGGGATCAAAGACGAATGCGGCGTAATAGTTGGGACCATATTCCGAGTGCACACCGCTGCCTCCATTATCTTTGCCCCCGTGGGCTATGGCCGCTTGGTAAAACGCATCGACCGCGGCACGATTGGGCGCAGCGAAAGCCTGATGAAAACCGTCTTGGGGAACACTGATCGGTTGGTCCTGCAGTTTCAGCGCAAATTTATCCTGATTATCCACCACGCCGTAGCCGACGAAATACTCGCCCTCGCCCACGCGTCGGTAACCGGGCGCGCCCAAGGCGGCATCGTAAAATTTACCGGCGCGTTGCAGATCGTTGGTGGCGATGGAGCACGTGCATCGTTATAGAATTTTTTGAGTAGACGCGGTTTACCTTAATTGCCCTTTCACCCCTGAAAACATGACAAACAATAGGACGGTTGGGGACAACCGTCCCTACCTTTCATGCGTTCTAAACGCCCTCAGCGAGTTTTAGCGGTTGAGCCACCAGATGGCGGCATTGAGCGCAGTCGCGAAACTCACCCAAGCGAGATAGGGGATCCACAAAATCCCGGCAATACGGTCAATCCTCCAAAAGGCCCGCTGGATGACCGCGAGCACCGACCATAGGGCTATGATCTCGACGAGAGCCCATTGGGGTTTTTGCAGACCGAAGAACAGGACCGACCAGAATGCGTTAAGGACAAGTTGGGTAAAGAAGAACCTGAGTGCCTTGCCGGTTTCGACCTTATCGCGACGGCGCCAGACCCGCCATGCGGCAATGCTCATCAAGGTGTAAAGGAGGGTCCAAGCCGGACCAAACACCCATGAGGGGGGATTCCACACCGGCTTGTTGAGCAACGGATACCAGGTGCGCACACTCTCGGCCGTGGCATAACCGCCGATCGCGGCAGCTAAAAATGAGGCCATAATGAAACCCACCAGCACGAGTCCTGATTTTTTGTTTATATTCATGTTACCTTATCAGAATTCTCGAATGGTAGGGGCGGTTATCCTTAACCGCCCTTACGATTATCAGCGACCATTAGCGTGAATTAGCGGTTTAATTATTTCCGTTGGGACGCGGGCCGCACGCCGCACTTGGACCAGTCCCACGGCTTGAAGCCGAGTTTGAGGGCGGGCGAGTTCTTGGCTAGCGTCCAGGTCTTCTTGCCCTCGGTGAGCTTCGGGTCGGCCACGACACTCAATTCATCGTGTCCTGCCGTTTTCCACTGCGTGAAACTGATCTTGAACGGCGCTTTTTCCGGATGCGTCTTGGGATGTCCGTTGGGCGGGAGTTTGCCGCCGGGGGACCAGAGACAGTTGGCATTGGCGACGAGGGCGCCCTTGGAAACATCGCCCTTGTAGCCGCCATAATAGAGCCGGCTGCTCGGGCCGAGCAGGATGTTCTGGATAAAGGTGGCGCTGAAATGCTCGGGTTCGACGCGCGAGACAGAGGCGAGGGCATTTTGACCGCGGGCAAAGATGTTGTGGCGCACAATATTCTCACGCGCGTAGTGGATGTTGAACGGGGCATCCTTCGTATCATGGACCAGGTTGTGTTCGATGATCAGGTGCGACGTGCCCTCATCGAGGTAGATGCCCCAGCCGCCATAATCATGTGACCAGATATGGTGCAGATGATTTCCCCGCACAACGGTGCCGGGTTGCACCCCGAGAGTATAAATGCCGCCCATATCGCTGAGGATACCAGCGCCGATGTCGTGGATCAGATTGTGCTCAATGACGTTGTTGCGCGAAGGTGTCTCGCGGAAACCCCAGGTCCAGCCGGTGGAGATTCCGGTGTAGCAGGAGTGATGGATGTGATTGTGCGCGACGAGACAGTCGAAGGCATGGGTGAGAAACACGCCCACGCCCTGGTGGAAGATGCGGCCGATGTCGTAAATGTGATTATCGGTGATACGGAGATGGCCGGTACGTCCGTCGATGTGTCCATCTAGGTCGGTGCCACCCCCGCGAATCCCCCCGGCGCCCAGATCATGCAGGTGGTTGCCCACCGCTGAGCAATTGCGGCAACCTTCCTCAAACTCCAGGCCGTAAAGTCCGGCGTGTTCGATCGTGCAATCGGTGACGGCACAATCACGTGCTCCGCGAAATACCACCGCACCCGGCACGAAGTTTGCCGCCTGCACACTGCCACCGATCGGATAGTCTTCGCCGTAGGGCTTGTGGTGCGAGGGCAGGGTCGCGAGCGGTGAAAACCAATCGGCATGACGGAAGGTCAGGCCTTCGAAGTTTAAACCGGTCACAAGGGTGGTGGCATGCGGATCAACCGGCGTGCCCGCATCATTGAAGAATTGGCCGCTGGCCTGCAAGAAGGCGAGCACGCGTGGGGCGTGAATTGTGGTGTTGGCGGGAGTCTCGCCCGGACGGGGCAGATAGTAAATCCGACCGGTTTCGCGATTGAGATACCATTCACCGGGATCGGTCAGGGCTTCGAAGAGATTGTCGATGTAATAGCGGGCCAACTCGCGATTGCCGAACATGTTCTCATGCGATTCATACAGGCAGAAAGCGGAACGGCGGGCAAACCGCAGCCAACCGGTGCGCGGGTTGAGTTGGGGGCGCGGCAGCCGTTCCTCGATCCAGTAATGCATCACCACAAACTCGGCATCACCGAGTGAATCCCAGTTTTGCACGTCGCCGGCCTTGGGTTTGAAGGTGTCGCGCCCGGCAAAAAGATCGGTTTGTTCCGGGTGTTTGATCTCGCCGATGCGCAGCACGTTCTTCGCGCCCTTGGCGTCAGGCGTGAATTTGGGAAAACGGGCTCGGGGCGCGCGTTGACCGTTGACGAAGAGGGAACGGAAATTCCAATTGCCCGCAGCGACTTCGGGGAGATCAAGCGTCCATTCGGTGCGACCGTTGCGCTCGCCGACTTTCCAGCCGGTGAGTTGCTTGCCCCCATCAAAAACAGGGGCTGCCTTTGGTGCGGCCACATAACTGGTGTGGGAGTCCTCCGGCTTGAACTTGACGATTTCGTTCAGTTCATAGTGGCCGTCGTGCACCAGCACTGTGACGGACTCGCTTAGTTTGCCGGCGACGCGCAGCGCCCGGAGATTGTCCCGAGCACCGGCGAGGGTGCCCCAGGGCTGTTTGGAGGTGCCGGCGGCCCGATCACGGCCGCGCGGGGAGAGGTGGTAGGTAGTCATAAAAGCGAGCTGAGCCAAACGGAATGGAGGTGGGTTTGCGAAAGAAAAGCGGTGAGGAATTGCGATATGCCACAGGAAATCGTGAACCGGGGTTATCGCAGTTTCGGTGGCGGGCTCGCCGGGCAGTGGGACCTGCGCGTCACCATTATTGGCCATGGTAAAAGGTGATTGGTATCAGGTAATCTTTCGCTGTTCGGCTTGCGCCGGTGGGGCATACCAAAATAAGGTCGGGCTACCCCATGATGACTCCTACCGGCGGTAAACACGGCACCCTTTTGCAACAGATCGCGCATCGCGTGATGATTGAGCGGGGTTTGGAACCCGATTTCCCCTTGGCGGCCCAAGAGGAACTTGCTCGCATTCAGGGTCAGGCAATTGATATCGGAGGAGCGGTGGTTGATCTGCGCGCACTGCCCTGGTGTTCGATTGACAATGATGATACGCGCGACATCGATCAGATTTCAGTAGCCGAGGCGCTGCCCGATGGAGCAGTGCGATTGATGGTCGGAGTGGCGGATGTGACCGCGCTGGTTCGTCCGCACACGGCCATCGATAAGCATGCCCAACACAACACGACTTCGGTCTACACGGCCGCGCAGATTTTCCCGATGTTGCCGGAAAAGCTTTCGACCGATCTGACCTCGCTCAATCCCCACCTTGATCGGCGGGCCGTGGTGGTGGACATGGTGTTTGATCGGGAGGGCCTTCCGGTTTCCTCGGGGGTGCGGGAGGCTTTGGTGCACAACCATGCCCAATTGGCCTATGACAGTGTGGCGGCTTGGCTCGACGGCTCCGCTGCCATGCCAAGGGCAATGGCGGCCTTGTCCGGGCTCGATGAGAATATTCGTCTGCAGGTGCGGGTGGCCAAGCAATTGAAAGCGCAGCGGCATACTCGAGGGGCGCTGTCGTTCGAAACGATTCGCGCCCGGCCGGTTTTTGAAGGGGAGGTGTTGATGGATCTGGCGGAGGACACGAAGAACGTGGCGAAGGAATTGATCGAGGATCTGATGATCGCGACCAACGGCGTGGTGGCCCGTTTTCTGGCGGCCAAGAACTTTCCCAGTGTGCGCCGCGTGGTGCGCACGCCGAAGCATTGGGATCTCATCGTGGAACTGGCGGCGGAACATGGCACGGAGCTGCCCTTGGCTCCCGACGGCCCGGCGCTGGAAGCGTTTTTGATCGCGGCTCGCGCGGCCGATCCGGTTCGCTTTCCCGATCTCTCACTCAGCGTGATAAAGTTGATGGGTGCAGGGGAATATGTGCTCGAATTGCCCGGCGGGCATGCACCCGGACATTTCGGCCTGGCGGTACGACACTACTCGCACTCGACCGCGCCCAATCGTCGTTATCCCGACATCATCACTCAGCGGTTGTTGAAGGCGGCCTTGGCCGGCCAGCCACCGCCCTACGGCAATGAGGAACTTTCCGCCCTCGCGCTGCACTGCACCGAACAGGAGAATGCGGCAAAAAAAGTGGAACGGCAGGTTGAGAAATCAGCCGCCGCCATGCTGCTCGCTCCGCGTGTCGGCCAGACCTTTGCCGCCTTTGTTACCGGGGCCTCGAGCAAGGGCACCTGGGTGCGACTGATTCATCCGCCGGTCGAAGGCAAGCTGGTCCAAGGTGGTTCCGGTTTGAAAGTGGGTCAAAATCTCCACGTGCGATTACTGCACACCAACGTGGACCGCGGTTTCATCGATTTCGCGCGGGTGAAATAGGGGCCCCGTTTTCCCTTTGAAACGAACGGGTTTCGTCCAGAGTTAGTCGGAACCGTGTTGGTTCAAAGCACCGGGGATGCGGCGGCGCGATCCGCCTGTTGCAATCGCAACCGGGTGTAGTGGATGGAGGCTTCCAGATCGTTTTGCGTTTCCAACAGGTTCTGTAGTTTTTGCATCAACAATGGATTGTCGGGTTGGTTGACCAACAGTTGTTGGGTGCCCGCGATGGTGGTATCGGTTCTTCGCATACTACTGAGTCGGGATTTGTTGTTACGCTCGAGATCACTACGCAGCGCCGATCCGAGTTCTTTCCGTATTTGGTCTAGGAATTTTCGACTGCTGCCCTTGGGCCCGAACAGCAAATACTGCGCATTGGCCACGGCGGTCTTGGTATCGGGCGTGTAGTTCAAACCGGGTCCCGCCGGATAGCCGTGCAAGTCCGGCATGAACGGCAGCATGTCGGGCGGGGGTTCCACCCCGACGACAGTGGGGAGAAATCGACTGATGGTGGTGAACTTCCGTGAGGAATTTTTACAGGTCAGATAATGCAGAAAATCCAGCGCGATGCCCGGATGCAGGGAAGCCTTGGTGACGCCAAAACTGCCATAGCTGCGCAGGCTGCCCTCAGAACTGCGGGCCACCATCTGGGCGCCAAAGCGCAGGTCAGCGGGATCGGGTTGGGGACTGCGGAAGACGCCGGTGCGAAACTTGATCTGGTCAAAGATGCCGGTGGCCTGACCGCTGAATCCCATCAACATGACGGCCCGTTTTTGCACGAAACAAAAGTGCGCTTGATCGTGCTCGAACTGGGCAAAGCCGGAGGGGAATAATTGGCCGGCTTCGCGCCATAGATCGGCGACCGCCTGCAGGGTGGGACCATCGACGGTCAAGTCGCCTTTGAGGTAGGCCAGATACAAATCCTCAATCGCTGCGGGGGGAAGGCAGCCCGGTGCCGGGATTAAATATGCTGGCGAGGCGTTGGGTCTGCGAGCGCAGCAGATCATCGAGCATCAAAATGGATGTCAGGGATGAACCGGCGATCGGTCCAATATCTTCACCCGAGAGCCGGGTGTATTCTCTGACCGTGCCACACAATGCCTGCAGCTCGGCAAAATTTTCCGGCAGATGCTCGGTGCTGGTGATTTTTTGCAACAGCTCCAGATTGCAATAGATCCGGATAGTGCCGGTGAACAGCGAGGCCCCATAGCATTCAAATGTTTCCTGATTAAAGCTGGTCACCATGCCGTCGTTGAACGTATTTCGCCAGGGCAAACCCGCCAACGCCGTGCCCCGATTGTCAGGGTTGGGTTTGTTCACTTCGGCGGTAATGGGGCGGAAATACACGAGCTGGGTTCCTCCCACCCCCAAGCCAATTTGCACCAGGTCGGGGGCCGAACCACCGACGAGTTAGGTGGAAGTCCATTGGCGGTAAATGCGAATGGGGATAGGCAACTGCTCGATACGGACTTCGGGATGCAATTCCTCATAGTCGCGCGCCAAAACATCAAAGGCCTCGCGCACGCCGGATTCCAACTGCCAATGGGAAAACCGGATGGTGATGCGATCTGGATCATGATTGGCCAGCGAGGAACGTGCGACTTGCCAAACGCTCAGCCCCAAGGTGAATCCGCCCAAGATTATAAACAGACCGATTCGTAAGCGCTGGAGGCTCAAAGCTTCATCTCCTTTTCAAGTGCAACCAGTCGACGTTGAATTTCCTCGCTCGCGGCTTCGCGCGAGAAATCCTGCAGGTAACGGGTGTAGTAGTGTTGCGCTTCGGTTTTGAGTCCAAGCGCCCGCGCCGATTCCGCCAACTGGATCAACACCACACTTTGGCGCATGATTCGATTGATTAGACCGGCGTCGTCGCAGTATTTCAGATGGGGAAAGGCCCTGACTTTGTCCTGACGCAAATTGAGCAAGGCATCGGCCAACACGAGCAGGGTATCACGTTGCGCCGCGGTCGTCTGAAGATTTGGCCGCAGGGCTTGGAATTCGGCGTAGTGCTCTTCCCATGTCTCCGGGGGTACGTCGTCATAGAGCAGCAAGAAGGCCAATTTGGGCGCGGCGAATTCAGCTACGGGGTGTCCCGGGTGATCCCTCAATAGCTGACGATAAATCGAGATGGCCGACTGACGATTGGGTTCATCGGCATGCGCTTCGAGCAGACGTGCTTGGTAGTAAGTGGCGGCGATGCCGTAATCATCATCCGGATTTTCATCAATCAAGGCGGTCAGTAATTGTTGGGCCTCATTGAAATTGGTTTTGGTGCGGGGCTCGATCGTAAACAGCGCCAGGGCCACGCCCAATCTGGCTTCACGGTTATCGGATCAGGAAAATAACTTTCGGGCAGAAATCGGGTCCAGCACCGTGAGTTTTTGCCACCCGTTTATTTCCGGTTCCGGAGTGCCTGAGACAATAATCGAGCCAAAGAAAAACCCGGCGATCAGAGCAGCGGGGTATGGCACACGTGTGGTCATCAAAAAGGGGCGATCCAAATCTATACCCGCCAAGGTTTCACTGCGAGAGCGGAACTTCCTATGGGCACAAAAAACGCGGACAAAAAAATGTCCGCGTTTGAGATTAGTGGAGACGATCGGTCTTATTCGAACCAATCCGTCACCATATCGCGCGCGGCATCACCCTCGGCCAACTTTTCTCCATCCGGGCCATAGACTTTGAAATGGGGGATGCTATTCATTTCATATTGGACAGCGACCGGGGATCTCCAGTCGATGCCTTTGTGACCCTCGCGATTGATATCCACTTTAACGACCATGATGTCGTCGCGGTTGGCGTGCAGTTTGTCGAGGTAGGGAGAGATCGCGCGGCAAGGCGGGCAATACTCACTCGTGAAATCAAAGATCACGGTTTTACCCGGCACCAAATACTTGGTGATATCCACTTCCTCGCCGAAGGCGATCCGTTCGGGTTCAGCCGCTTTGGTAGCGCCGGCGAGCAGGGGCTGGGTCGCAAACGTGAGGACCGCGAGACCAAGCGTGAGGAGGATATTTAATTTTTTCATAAGGGTGATCGGCCAATATCAGATGAATTTATTTAAAGATAACAACACCGATGACGATTTTCCGGGATGTATATTAGAGAATAATAACTGGAATGGCCTCCGGCTGGGTGGTGAGTGAGCATTGCACCGATTGCCGAAGATGCGACCCGGTGATATTCCATTTGTTTTCGGCGTGACTGATTTCCAGCTTGCCGTGGTCAATGCCGTTTGGCGCCGCGGTGCACACGGTCAGGATTTCATGCGAGTTGGATTCGGGGCATGAGACTTCCACAAAAGGGTAGTGCGCTTTATCGTCTCCGATGGGCAGATGCTTCACCTCGATGGTCCGGGTTTGTCGCGTGGCAACTTGGGCATGGAGACCGGCATGAGGACGAGTAATGCTAAAACCATGCTCGCAGGTCGCCGCGGCTCCGTGAT
>DFDG01000131.1:39417-40148 GCA_002367815.1 Opitutaceae bacterium UBA3033
AGGTCGCCGCGGCTCCGTGATCGTCGCCATTGTAGACTTGATAACGCACCTGCACTGATCGTGGTTCGGAGAGTTGAATGCGATCGAGGATGATCAGGATATTGGGCTTCAGGAAGATGACGCTGCGCTGCACCAATTCAACCGGCAGATCTGCCTTTTGGTAAGCATCGGCCGCATCGCTTACGGCAATCATCCAATCCCGGCCCGTGCGGTAGTCCTGCAATTTGGCGTGTGCCTTGGAAGCGTTGGTGCCTTCCTCGCCATTATGATACTGATGGCCTTGGCCATCGATGAGGACCGCGGTGTGTGCGGCGGTGAGACGAAGATGCCACTTGGGATCAGAGGGCATGTAGCTCGCCTTGAAATGATCATTGAACAGGCGTTCACCATAGGCGGCGAATATGAGACTGTTGCGATCGGCATGTTCGTGATTTTCCGGTTCACCACTGCGGAGCGATAAAACCGAATCGGCCGTGGTCCAACCCGAGCGTGAAACCACGATGCCGGGAAAGAGCACCCGATCGAGCGGGATGTCGGCCTCACGTTGGTCCGGAACGGAGGAGTCGAACCAGATTGCAGCCCAGGCGGAACAAGGCAGTTCCCGGATCGTGCCGGGTTGGAGCACGAGGTGATTGGCGGTGGTGTCGCGGAAGTGGCGCCCGATCCAAGCCAGCGGTTCGGCTCCGGCGGTGCTGAAAGCGTCTCCGATATTGATGCAGCCTCCGGGGATG
>DFDG01000131.1:40328-40729 GCA_002367815.1 Opitutaceae bacterium UBA3033
GTGGGCAGATTAACGGTCTGCACGTAGCGGGACATTTTGGGAAAGTCGAAGGAGTCGCGCAGGTCGATGCCGCACCGTCGCCGCAGCAGTTCGGCGGAGACGCAGTAATAGTTGAACGTGAAGTGCCAGTAATCGGGCCCCTCAGGGAAAGTGCCGTCGACCGGCAGACGCGAAGCAAAGAGCCTCATACTGGCCTCTGCCATCGCAGCCCAATGCGCGGCGCGGGGGTGGCGCCCGTGGAGAAAACCAGCCGCCGCCGCCAGACCGGAGGTGGCAATAATGCGGAGATTATTGACATCCAGAATTGCCGGAAATCGGCTGAAATCGATATCCCGGTAGGCTTGGTCAAATCCGGCTGCGTCGGGGTCCATGCCCCAGCCCACGACCTTGTCATGATGATT
>DFDG01000131.1:41015-41269 GCA_002367815.1 Opitutaceae bacterium UBA3033
ATGCCGAAGACGGCATTCTCGGCGGCAGGAGCGGCTTCGTTGGCAATATATTGAAATACGGCTTCGAGTTCGGCTGCCGTCAGGTCCACTGCCAGCCAGTCGGCGGCTAGTACAACGGACATGCTGGTGGTGCCGTTGCGCATGACCCCAACAGTTTCCTTTCCGTCCTCGAGGAACCAATCCCAGCGTCGGAAGGCGAGGATACGGTTCAACGCGAGCTTTGCCACCGCGAGGTGGCGGGCCTCGGCGGCGAC
>DFDG01000131.1:41516-43545 GCA_002367815.1 Opitutaceae bacterium UBA3033
GGCGGGCCTCGGCGGCGACCGCGTGCACGAAGGCGGAGCGCTGCAAGATGTTCGCCGCGCGCGCGAGATCGGCATTGACGTGATCGAGCTTGATTTCATCGCGTAGGAATCGCTCGTCGTCGGCCAGATCTGCCTCACGGCAGAACTTCCAAAAGGCGGCGAACTCGGGACGCTCCAGCGTCACGCGAATACGCGGCAGCTCGGTGGCATCGAAAAGCAATGCAAGGGGAGCAGCGGTTGACATGGTCGAAGTGGTAACCTCCGACTTTTATCCACGACCGGGCAATGCCTAATTCGGGCAGAATCGTGCTTAACCTAGCAATGCTGGCAAACTTGTAGGGCTGCACCTAGGTGCAGCCATGGGAGGCCAAGATCCTGAACACAACTCAATGGCTTACGAGATCCTGAGATCCTTGAGGATCTCGTGCGCGGAGTTGTGACCGGGGCAGCCGCTGACTTCGCCGCCGGGGTGCTGACCTGAACCCCCGAGGTAGAATCCGGCGACAGGAGTACGATAGTTGGAAAGTTCGGGCAGAGGGCGTTGCGCGAACAATTGATCGGCGTCGTGCTGGAGGTGCCAGATGCAGCCATCGGTGAGGCCGACCTTGCGCTCGAGATCGAGGGGCGTGCGCAATTCGTAATGGAGAACCGAGTTGCGGAAATTGGGCGCGTATTCGGTGATCTGGTCGATGATACCTTGGGCGACCGCCTCGCGGTGATCGTCCCAATTGTCGGTCGCGGGTTTGGCGGGGGCCGGATATACGTAAACGGAAATGGTGTGGTGTCCGGCAGGTGCGAGATTGGGATCGAGGGACGACGGCACATTGACGCTCATCATGGGACGCGTGGGCGGGATGCCGGCCTTCGTTTGTTCATGGGCCAGGCAAACGCTCTCGCGGGTCATCTCCAATTGCACGGCACCGCGCGCGGGCAGATCAGGGTCACCGTCCCAACCGGTCCACTGGGGCAGGGCGTTGGTGGCGGCGAGAAACTTGCAGCAGCCCACCTGAGTATTGAGCCCAGCAATTCTGTTGCGCAGATCGGGATCAATCGAAGCCGGGCCGAGCAGTTTCAGGAAAGTAGCCTTGGGATCGATGCACGAGAGCACCTGGTCCGCGGAAATCGTTTGGCCATTGACGAGGAGCAATCCATGGGTGCGACCGTCCTGCACGAGGATTTCCTGCACCGCGCAATCGGTGTTGATCTTAACCCCGGCTTCTTCGGCGGCCTCAACGAGCAGCGCGGCAAAACAACCCATGCCGCCTTTGACGAATCCCCACGGTCCTTTTTCTCCGGTAACCGGGTCGGGGTGAGCGATCGCGGTGTAAGCGAGCGTGAAAGCGGAGGGATCGGCGGCGACAGCGGAGAGTTCCGATGCGCAACGTTCGCGCAGGCGTGCGGTCGGCAGAAAATGATCCTGCAATTCCCACAAACTCATCGTGGTCGCCAAACGCAGCGCTTCAGCAGCGGGAGTGCCGGCGGCGCGTTGGCGCAGCTCTTCGGCGGTCGGTGGCAGCGTAAGCAAGTAAGGACGGACGAGCCCGATCAGTTGCAGCTTGAACGCGTCGTAACGCGCGAGGGCCGCTTGTTCTTCCGCCGTGAGCTTGGCCTTCGATGTCAGATGATTGGGGCAATTTTGATCAAGATAAGTGTGATACGTGCCATCGCGATTTAAGTAGATCACCTCGTCGCGGCGGTCGACCACGAGGCCGCGTTCGATGAGGCCCAGCTCTTTGACCAGCTTGGCGGGAAACGCGTGCATCAAATGCGCGCAGGTCGAAAAAGTATAACCCGGCCAGAGTTCTTCATTGAGGGTGGCACCGCCCGGGAAATCGCGGCGCTCGAAGATCTGCACCTTGAGGCCGGCACGAGCGAGGTAGGTGGCGGCGATGAGGCCGTTGTGGCCGGCTCCGATGATGGCGACGTCGAGTTTCATGGGGTGTTCCTTTTATTCGGGAATGTAGGAGGCCTGCTTGCAGGCGATTGGATGCTACCGGAAAACAAGCTGAATCGCTTGCAAGCAAGCTCC
>DFDG01000131.1:43803-44474 GCA_002367815.1 Opitutaceae bacterium UBA3033
CGCTTGCAAGCAAGCTCCTACAATGAAGACGGTCTCAACTCATGGATGGGTTACGGTGTGGGAATGGCCCACGAAGGGATTTGATTGAACTCGATGCCGAAGACCATGGGACCAAGGAGCCAGACCAGACCGATGATGATCGGGAGCAGCAGCACATTGAGCAGAAAGCCGGTGCGGGCCATCTGGGGCAGGGTGATCAAGCCACTGCCGAAAACGATGGCGTTGGGGGGCGTGCCGACCGGCATCATGTAGGAACAGTTGGCCGCAAGTGCGGTGGGGATGAGGAACAGAAGCGGATTCTGACCGAGGCTCAGGGCAATGGCACCGACGATGGGCAGAAAGGTGGCGGCCGTGGCCGTGTTGCTCGTGAGCTCGGTGAGCATGAGAATGCCAAAGCAAATGATCGCGAGGGTAAGCAAGATTGGCAGCCCTTGGAGTCCCTGGCACAGTTCGCCGAGATAAACGGCCAGCCCGTGGGTTTGAATATTACCGGCCAGACTGAGGCCACCACCGAACAGCAGCAGGACATCCCAGGGCAGACCCTTGGTCGCCGCCCAGTCCATGACGAATTCTCCACGCGCCAGGTTTAGCGGAATGACAAAGAGCAGAATGGCCCCGGTCATGGCGATGGTCGTGTCGGATAACATTGGCAGGGCCTTGGCCAGGAGCGG
>DFDG01000131.1:44664-48449 GCA_002367815.1 Opitutaceae bacterium UBA3033
AGGGCCTTGGCCAGGAGCGGCTGCGTGATCCAGCACGCGGCCGTCAGTCCAAACACGATGGTGACAATGATTTCTCCCCGGCTGAATCGTCCCAACGTGCTGCGTTCCGTGTTAATCAGTTCCTGCATGCCGGGCAATTTCTGTCGGGGCAGTTTAAAGGCCACGCGTGTCAGCACCCAGTAAACGATCGGCAGGGTGATCAGTGTGACCGGCACGCCCAGCAGCATCCACTGACCAAAGCCAATGTTGGTGTGATAAACCGAGTTCAGGTAACCGGCGAGCAACGCATTGGGTGGGGTGCCGATTAGGGTCGCCATGCCGCCGGTGGTGGCGCCGTAGGCCACGGCGAGCAAAAGGGCGGTGCCAAAATGTTTCATGCCGACGCCGTCCCGGCTCGCGGTGGGGATGAGCAGCACCACGGAAGTGGCGATGGGCAACATCATGAGGGTGGTGGCGGTATTGCTGACCCACATACTCACCAGAGCGGAGGCGAGGAGAAAACCGGCGATGATTCGCGCCGGTTGGGTCCCCATCACGGCGATCAGGTTGATCGCGACGCGCCGGTGGAGGTTCGTCTTCTGCATAGCGAGGGCGATGATGAAGCCCCCGAAGAAAAGGAAAATCAGTGGATTGGCGTAGGGCGCGGCGGCGACCTTGATATCCGCGAGATGCAGCGCCGGAAACAGGACCAATGGCAGCAAGGCGGTGACAGGAATCGGCACCGCTTCACTGATCCAGAAAATGGCCATGAGCACGGCGACGCCGGCGGTATGCCACCCGGCAACCGAAAGACCGGCCGGGGCGGGCAAGAGCAGGGTGGCGATCAGGCAAATGGGCCCGAGCACGGCTCCCATTCTTTGCCGCAAGCCGTATTGGGAGGGTTGGGTGATGGCCTCGCGGATCACGGAGGCATGGTGGTCGTGGGTATCCTGGGGAGAAGACATGCAGGGGTGGGCTACATCCAGTCAGGGCGGACGGAAGATAACGCGCAAGCTCAACCCTGTTGGCCTCGATTTGTTCTGCTTGGGCTAATAAATAAAGCCGGGGCAACAAACCACGACTTGGTGAAACAAGACAGCGTTGTTAACCTCGCTTACGTGTGATCGGCGACGGCCTGGTCGTAGGCAGCCTCTACCCGATTAGTGGCGGTGATCACATTTGATTTGGCGTTGGCCCAAGTATCGGCCGAGGCCTTGCCTAGGGCGGTAAGTTTTTCGCCTAGATTGGTCCGGGCATTGATGAGCTCTTCCATGGCGGCGGAGTGGCTGGCGCTGGCTTTGGCTTCGGCCGCCTCGGTCTTCAACTTGCTGATTTTCGCATCCAGATCCGAGGCGATGGCCTCGGCGCGTTTGGAAAAGTCGCTTTGCTTTTCATAGGTGTATTCCTTGACGTTGTTCCAAGTGTCCACGACCGCGGTTTTGGAGGTTTCATAAACCTCCGCGACTTTGTCGGTGGTTTTTTCCTGAGCGTTTTTGGTGCAGCTGAGCAGGGTCAGCGCAAGCGCCGGAATAGTTACGGTGGTGAGGAGGTTTGGGTATTTCATGATTTTAAAGAATGGGTTGTGGTTGAAGGGAGAGTGAATCAAATGGGTGGACGTCCGCGCAGGGCCGTTACGATGGCCGAGACAATGAGCAGGATCAGGAAGATGAAGAAAAAGATTTTCGAGATGCCGAGCACCCCGGCGATGAGGGCAATGAGGAGGAAGGTGAGAGACCAACTTAACCTGGTGGTTTTCTCTGAAGATTCAGGATGGAGAGTATTACTCATCCCATGATTGACCGAGGAATTGCCGGATCAAATGCACGCTTCCCTATATTTATTTTAACCTGCTGTGGTGCAGTGGGTTGAAATATTTAATAAATCCACCCAATTTCGCGCCGCCCGGGGTCTGCCTGCTCCCTGATAAGTGCGGTGAAGAATGGATCCGATCAGTCGTGATGCCGCAGAGCCTGCAGGACATTCAGCGAGTGATTACCAATGCTCTCCATATTGTTGAGCATATCGATGTAGATCATTTCAGCCTTCACGGTTTCACCCTTCGAGGTCATGCGTGCCAAGGATTCCTTGCGTAGTTCTTTCCGGAAACGGTCGATGGTGTTTTCCAATTGGTAAGCAGTTTCCATGTCCTGAACCTCGACGCCGCGAACGATACGCGAGGAATAAAAATCCATAAACTGGAGCACGATTTGGGAGAACTGTTTTACTTGATTGATCGTCTCCTCGGGCAACCTGCGTTGTTTGCGATATTTGCGTTCGGCCAGCATCACCAGTCGGTAACCACAATCACAGATGTCTTCAAATTCGGCGACCACACGGAGCATGGCAGTGATTCTCAGCATCGAAGCATCACTTACCCCGTGGGCGGAACACTTGAGCAGGTAGGTGGTGGTTTGGTAGGCGAGGCGGTCGCTTTCTTCTTCCAATTTTTTCAGCTCCCGAACGTGATCACTCAAGTCCGTGTCGGGATTGAGAAACAACTCGACGAAACCATTCATCAGGTCGCGGGTGAGTTGGCCCATGCGCTGCACGTCGCGTTCGGCCTCGGCGATGTTGAGTTCGCCGGTCTGCGGAAGAAACGCGGAATCGTGAAAAACGTGTGCCCCAGCCTTGTCTTTGCGAGTCGGCAGGAGACGTTCGACCAGGCGACCCAAATGCGGCACGAAACCGATCAGCAGGCAGATGTTGAGCAGATTGAACAGGGTGTGAAAGGCAGCCAAGTGTAGCGGGATATTCGCTTTTTCACCCGCATCGCCGGGCATGATGACATCGACCAGATGGGCGAAATACTTGAACAGAGCGATCGCCCAGATGACACCGATAATGTTGAAAACCAAGTGGGCGAGGGCGGCGCGCTTTGCATTCGTATTGCCGCTCATCGCCGCGATGTTCGCCGTGATGGTGGTGCCGACATTTTCGCCCAGGATGATCGCACAGGCACTGGGATAATCGATCCAGCCTTTGTAAGCCATGGTCAGGGTAATGGCCCCGGCAACCGAAGAGGATTGCACAATCACGGTCAGGATGGTGCCAAACGTGAAAAAGAATAGCACCGAGATGATGCCGCGCCCGGAGTAGCTGGACACAAATTCAAGGACCTCCGGACTGTTCTTAATATCCGGCACCGAATCTTTCAGGAACATGAGGCCAAGAAACAGGATGCCAAAGCCCATGATGAATTCCCCGGTGTCGCGCAGCTTGGGGCGACGCGAGAAGATGAGGGGCAGGGCCACGCCGATCAGCGGCAGGGCGATGGCGGAGATGCTGAACTTGAAGCCGAGAAATGAGACGATCCAGAAGGTCGTCGTGGTGCCGAGGTTGGCCCCCATGATCATGCCGATGGCTTCGGTCACAGTCAACAGGCTCGCATTGACGAAACTGACAATCATCACGGTTGTGGCCGACGAGGATTGCACCAGACAGGTGACCCCGAATCCAGTGCCGAGACCCATGAATCGGTTGCTGGTCATGGTGCGCATCATGCCGCGCAACTTTTCGCCTGAGAGCTTTTGGAGCGACTCGCTCATCACCTTCATGCCGAAGAGGAAGAGACCAAGGCTACCGAGAATCGTGAGTGTCGTTCCGATCATGGTTGGGTTGTTTCGCGAGAGAACATGGAGAGACTTACCCGCATGCGGCAAGGCTAGGTATCACAAAATTTTCACTTATTTACCGGGGGCATATTTCAGGGCTAAACATTCCGTCACATTCCGGTAATTCTGCTTTGGGCACCCGTCGAATGCACAGGTCCTGGAGCACTGCCGATCCTCGTCCGCCACAACAATAGG
>DFDG01000131.1:48525-57557 GCA_002367815.1 Opitutaceae bacterium UBA3033
CAATAGGCCAATAGAACGGCGTCCTGCGTCGGATGAATCGCGATATAACAGAATCCGCGGTCCGGATCGTCTTCGATCGGCACATGCTTGGACCAAGTTTTCCCTTCATCCCGACTGGTGGCGACAGCCAGTGGCGTGCGGCCCCAGCTGGAGTTTTTGGCGAATCCGTTTTCTTCTTCGAGGGGCTGGGGGATGTCGTTCCAAACGGCGAGCCACCTCGGATTCGCGTTGATGGTCTTGAGGGAAAGGGGACTGGCCGGAGACTTGAATCGCGAGGGTTGTGGCGTCGTCCATATCTCGCCCTGATCAGTCGAAGAGAACTCCCATTGTTGTCCGGCGGAGGTGCGGGCCCAACCATAGAGGCTGCCGTCCTGTCGTTCGATCACCCCCGGTTCCTGGAGGCCGGAGTTAATGCGTGCCGTAACGCTAAGGCGTTGAGAACCTTCGTGCCAAGTTTGCCCGGCATCATCAGAGATAAAAAAGAGTGCAACCCCGTGCATATCGAGCGCACCTGCATTCTCAAGGTCGCCATCGGGTTTTAGCGCGCGATGATAAGCAGATGGGGCGATCAATCGACCGGAGGCAAGTTGCACAATGCGATCGTTGTTGGTGACGTAGTAACCCATGGCAGGAATGCACCGGACGGCATCGCTCCACGTCGCTCCTTCATCGGACGAGGTGCGCAAGCGCAAACGGCAATCAATCGCGGAATTCTTCTGCACATAGAACAAGGCGATACGTCCGTCCTGCAGACGAAGAAATGAAACGCTCATCACGTTGCAGTCGCCTTCGTTTTTAACGAGGATGCGGTCATCCGGGGACCAGGTATTGCCGTCGTCCGTGGATACACGTGCCGCGATATCGGCACTGGCGTGGTCGCTCCAACTTTCTCCCGAATAACGGGAGTAGGCGAAGAGGATGTGTCCATCGGCCAGTGTGACGAAAGACCCTTCGGAGTTGCGCGGATTGCCCGGGATGGCCGGGAGGGAAAGCACGATGTCGGACTTCATGAGGCCTGCCGCGTTGCTGAATTCACCAAGCGTAGGCTTTGGGCGCTTCTCCGCCCGGACCCGGGAAGATAGTGTCCAGTTGCTTCAGAGTCTCGGGGGTGAGTTTGATTTCCGTGGCCCGGATGGAGTCGTTGAGCTGATCGAGCGTGCGCGGACCGATGATGGGAGCGGTGACCACGGGGTTGTGCAGCAGCCAAGCCAGCGCGATATTCGCGGGTGATTCGCCGAGTTCAGTGGCGAGGGACTCAAAGGCCTCAAGTTTCGGTCGTTTCTCCTCCACTCGTTTTTGAAAATCTGGGTTGGATCGGCGTCCGGTGGTCGATTTTTTCAAGGCGCCGCCTAGGAGACCGCCACCGAGCGGCGACCACGGAATGAGACCGAGCCCGAAATGGCGGCAGGCGGGTATGACCTCCAACTCGATCGTGCGGTTGTCCAGATTGTAAACGCTTTGTTCGCTTACGAGGCCCATCAGATGTTGATGCCGGGCCGCGGAATTAAAGGTGGCAATGTCCCAACCCGCGAAATTCGACGAACCAACATAGATAACTTTTCCCTGACGGATGAGCGTGGAGAAGGCTGAGAGCAATTCATCGACCGGACAGTCCCGGTCAACGTGGTGCATTTGATAGAGATCAAGATAGCTGGTTTGCAGGCGGCGGAGAGAAGCCTCGCAACTGGCGATGATTTTGCGCGCGGAAAGACCGCGGTCCAGGTTGGGGTCTGGCTTTCCCTCCGGGTCCATCGTGCCGAAAACCTTCGTGGCGAGGACCACCTGTTCGCGGCGTCCTCCCCCTTGGGCGAAATAGCGACCGAGAATCGATTCGGTTATACCCATGCCGCGTTGTTGACCGTAAACATCGGCGGTGTCCCAAAAATGGATGCCGAGCTCGAGCGCACGATCCATGATGGCATAGGCGTCAGGCTCGGTCGTTTGCGGACCGAAGTTCATGGTGCCGAGGCACAGCGGAGATACTTTGCAACCAGTGCGGCCAAGGTGGCGATAGTTAAGGGACATGGGTTAGTAGGGGGTTGAGCGTTGGACCAAAGTGAGGCGACGGGGAAAGAGGCAGACTACGCGGGTCGGGTGTAAATAGAAAACAGTTTTTCGATAAAGATTTCCTTCCTCAATCGTGCCGAAGGACAGAATGACCAAAATCCGTGCGATTCCGGGTTTGCCGCCGACGAGGGGGAAGCTATCCGTGGTATACAGATGCAGCCCATAAATCCTGACGCACTCACAAGGCATTTGCAGTTTTTAACGGAACAGATCGGCGTGCGATTGGCGGGTATGCCGGGTGAAGCCGCAGCGGCTGATTACATTGCGGCGGAATTTGCCAAGTGCGGGGCCAAAGTCTGGCGGGAATCCTTTCCTGTGCAGGCCCGTGATGTGCAGGAGCAGCAACTCCAGGTTTTTTATGCCGATGCATGGCACGATGCGGGGTGTTCGCTTTTTGCCAATGCCCCCGGCACGAAGGGCGAGTGGGTGGAGGCGCCGTTGGTATTTTTTGATGGGCCCACCGGTTACCAGCAGCCGGATCTGACGTCGTTGATGCGCGGCAAAATCGTGATGCATCTGGGGTGTCACATTGAGTCGCAGCAAAATTATCGGCGACTGATCGATGCGCAGCCCACCGGATTATTGATGGCGGATGTGCGTTATCCCGGGGCGACCCCATTGGCCGATGCGATATTTCCGACCTACGCTAAGAATTGTGGGGTGGTGACGTCGCTCAATGTCGCGTTTCTCGATGCGTGGAAATGGAAGGAACGGGGAGCGAGCCGTGCACGGTTTCGAGTGGTGGGCGGAGCACGACCGTCGGAGTCGGCCAACATAATCGCGGAACTACCGGGCTCTGATGCTGGGGCTGGCGTGATTTATCTCGGTGCCCATCATGATACGCAGGCTGATTCGGTGGGGGCGGATGACAACGGGACAGCCGTAGCTGGTGTGATCGAGTTGGCGCGTGTTTTGGCTCCGCTCAAACGACGCCGCACGATTCGATTGATCTCATTCGGAGCTGAGGAGCAGCTATCGGTGGGCAGTTCCGCCTACGTGCGTCGGCATCGTGCAGAACTTCAACGCGAGGGTGGCGTGATCTTCAACTTTGATAGTTTCGGTTCCTTGTTCGGTTGGAATGTGCTTTCGGGTAGCGGTCAGGTGGAACTCGACAGCCAGTTGGCGAAATATTTTGCAGAGCAGGGACAATACTTCCGCCGCGAGCAAGGCGTGCTGCCTTATGCGGATCACTTTCCTTTTAACGCGGTCGGCGTGCCGGGCCTGACTTTGATGCGGTTGAATTGTGCGAGCGGGCGTTTCTTTCACCATCGGGCGGATGATGATATCAGTCGTTTGGATTTTAATGTCATGGCTGCATCGGTGAATGCGGTGGCGGCCTTCACCGCGGCCATGGCGGCCATGGCATCGTTGCCCTTCGCCTTGAGCATACCGGACAATGAACATGAGCAAATCGCCCGTTGCTGGGATGATTTGTTTGGCGGCTGGGCGGAATAAATTCCTGGACCCGATTATGAGCAATAAAATCAAACTGACCGATATTCCTTCACCGGTTTCGCGGCATTGGGGCATCCAGAATCTTTCGCAAGGTTGGAAACCCGAGACCTTCAAACCGCACCAGCATGAGTATGATGAATACGCGGTGATCTGGAAGGGAAGGGTGGTAATGCACAACGACGGGGTGAATACGGAATATGTGGCGGGCGACGTGATCCGATTTCCGGCGCATCAATTGCATGGCGGGGTGGAAGCGTTGGAAGACACGGAGTATTTTTGGAGCCGCGGGGACTGATTTATGCGATGAACAAACCGCCTAATATTATTTTCATTTTGATCGATGATCTCGGGTGGCGCGACCTCTCTTGCTATGGCAGTTCATTTTATGAGACCCCCAATCTCGATCGATTGGCGGGAGAGGGGATGAAGTTCACCGATGCCTATGCATCCTGTCCGGTATGTTCACCCACGCGGGCCAGTTTGTTGTCGGGTAAATATCCAGCGCGAGTTGGTGTGACCCAATGGATCGGCGGCCATGCGGTGGGCAAACTTTGCGATGTGCCTTACATACATTTTTTGCCGTCGAGTGAACGCAGTTTGGCCACTGCTTTGCGTGACGGCGGTTATCAAACCTGGCATGTGGGCAAATGGCATTTGGGCGGGAAGACCACTTGGCCGGAACGACATGGGTTTGATGTCAATATTGGCGGCTGCGGTTGGGGTTCGCCGCAACAAGGTTATTTCAGTCCATGGGGAATTGAAACCCTGCCCGACGGTCCCAAGGGTCAATACCTGACCGATGCGATAACGGATGCGGCAGTGAAACAGATTGAAGGTCGCGACCACACGAAACCATTTTTCCTGAACCTTTGGCATTACGCGGTGCACACGCCCATTCAGGCGCCGGAGGCGTTGGTGGAGAAGTATCGGGCGAAGGCGGCCCGACTTGGTTTGAAGGAAGAGGATGCGATCGAAGAGGGCGAATACTTGCCTTGTCTGCATCTGCAACCAAATCGGGTCATGCGACGTCGTTTTCAAAGTGATCCGGTATACGCGGCGATGATCGAAAGTCTCGATACTTCGATCGGCCGCGTGCTTCACACCTTGGCGGCCGAGGGCATAGCGGATGATACCTTGGTGGTTTTCAAGAGCGACAATGGCGGACTCGCGACCGCCGAGAGTTCACCCACTTGCAATGCCCCGTTATCGGAAGGTAAAGGTTGGATGTATGAAGGCGGCAACCGGGTTTGCCAGATAGCCCGCTGGCCGCACGTGATTCCGGTAGGAACGGTTTCATCTGAACCCACTACGACGCCCGATTGGTATCCGACTCTGCTCGAAGTAGCCGGACTGCCACTCGACCCCGCCCAACATGTTGATGGCAAAAGTCTGCTCCCGCTGCTACGCGGTGCAAGAGATGAACGCGGCGCGATTTTTTGGCATTACCCGCATTATTCGAATCAAGGCGGGACGCCGGCCGCCGCCGTCCGCGATGGCGATTGGAAGCTTATCGAGTTCTTTGAAGACGGACATCAGGAGCTCTACAATTTGCGCGAGGATATTGGGGAGACGAATGATCGCGGTTCGTCTGAACCTGATATTCTGCGGACCCTCACTGAAAAGCTGCACGCTTGGCAGCACGAGATCGAAGCGCTCTTTCCGAAGGTGAATCATCGTTATGTGCCGCCCGTCCCTGAGAGTGGTGTGGATGCCGCTGAGGTTTGATTGCTTTCTGAACAAATGTTGATTCCGGTGGTCCTGCTTTATTCTGAATGAAAGACGAACCCGAGCCACCGCGGAAAATTTATCAATTCAAAGACAAGGAGTTTGAACGGGTAAACAAATCCCTGGGTGTGTCTTCGGCTGATTCGGCTGACCCGAATGATGTGCCGATTGATATTCAGGATTTGTATCGCAGCGCGAACGCGAGTCCCGTGGTCAAATCCGATTCGGTGCCGGTTGAGAACGAAATTCATGATATTCTGCGCGAGAACCTCGCGCGGGACAAAGCGGCCGGGCTGCATGACATCGAGTTTAAACCGCGCCGGAAATCAAAGCGCACGAAAGATTATCTGATGTTGGTGATCGGCGGCAACCTGCTGCTCACCGGCGGGTTTTTCATCATGCCGGTTTTCGCCGGGGCGGGTTTTGTGCTTTATAACGTCTGCCTTATTTGGGTGATGTGGGTCGTAATGGACGATTATTGAACTGGGCGCGGTTGGCCTGATATTGTTTTGTTAGATTCTTGCCCCGGTCCTTTTTTTTGGCATATTGACCGTGCCCCAAGTTTGCCGCCGCTTACCATTCCCCCCATGACAACAACTGGACTCACCGACGAACAATTTGCAGAATTCACCAATGAAGGATACTTGGTGGTGAGAAATTTTTTTGATCCCGTCGCCGATCTCGATCCGATCATTCATGAATACGAAGGGGTGCTTGATCGATTGGCGAAGGAGTTGTTTGCCAAAGGAGAAATCAAGTCCACGCACGCAGAGAAAGATTTCAGCGAGCGTTTGATTCATGTTAGCCAGGAAAGCGGCCGAGTGCTGGCGCAGCATTTCGATTTTTCGTTGCCGCAAAAAAATATCAAAGCCGACACTCCCATCTGGAATGGTCCGGCGGTTTTCAATGCGCTGCGGCATCCGCGCATCCTTGATGCGATTGAAAGCCTGATCGGACCGGAAATCTATTCCAACCCGGTTCAGCATGCACGGCTCAAACTGCCGGAAAAACGGGGTATCGCGGACGAGGTGGGTCAGCTGGTGCAGGGCGCGACACCCTGGCATCAGGACAACGGTGTGGTGCTGCCCGAGGCAGACGAGACCGATATGATCACGGTATGGTTTTCGCTTTGGGATGCACCGATTGAGTCGGGTTGCTTGGAGCTGATCCCCCGCAGCTATCAAGAGGGGTTGGTGACCCATTGTCCACTGGGTCCGGCCGGCGCGGGTATACCGGCCAAATTGATCGATAAAAAAAGGGCGATCCTTTTGCCGATGAAGCGGGGCGACGTGCTGTTTTTGCACCGGCGAACCTGTCATGGATCATTGTCCAATGTGAGTGATCGCGTGCGTTGGAGCTTTGATTTACGCTACAACCCGATTGGTCAGGACACCGGCCGCAAAGCGTTTCCCGGCTTTGTGGCGCGCAGCCGCGCGAATCCGGCCTCCGAGTTGCACGATGCCACCCAATGGGCGCAATCGTGGCTGGATACCCGACACAAAATTGCCAGCGCAGCAGAAGAAACCTTCTTCAACCGCTGGTCCGACAAGGCCGAAGTTTGCGCGTAGCCGTTTAGGCACTGGTTGTCAGCTCGCCCAGCAGGGCGACTTCCTTGGCGCTGTTTTGCCTCGTGGTCCTTATCCTTGGCTTGCCGGCCGAATAGGTGTCATCGATGCTTCCGACCACCCAACCCCATGACTATTTTTCAAGTATTTGCCCTGTTGATCACGCTGACAGCGCTTTTCAGTTACTTGAATCATCGCGTGTTCAAGTTGCCCACCACAATCGGCGTGATGCTGATCGCCCTGATATTTTCGCTGGGCCTGGTGGGGATGAAACACCTGGGTTTTCCGGTGGACGTGATCACCGCCGAGGTGCTGGGGCAGATCGATTTCGATGCCACGTTGCTGCAGGGCATGCTGAGTTTTCTGCTGTTTGCTGGGGCTTTGCAGATCAACCTGAACGATCTGGGCAGTCAGAAAGGCACGGTCGCCACCCTCTCGCTGGCGGGAGTAATGATCTCAACGGCCGTGTTTGGCACGGGCATGTATTACGTGCTCGTTTGGGTGGGTCACCCATTGAGTTATCTGTGGTGTTTGTTGTTCGGTGCTTTGATTTCGCCGACTGATCCGATCGCCGTGTTAAGCATTTTGAAGAGCATCAATGTGCCCAAGAGTTTGGAGACGAAGATCGCCGGAGAATCACTTTTTAACGACGGCATCGGCGTCGTGCTGTTCATCGTGTTGCACGAAATTGTGATCGGCGGGCAGCAACCGACGGCTGGACACATCGGACTGATCTTTCTCGAAGAGGCGGTGGGCGGTGCGCTGGTGGGGCTCGCGCTGGGTTGGGTGACCTACCGGATGTTGAAGAGCGTGGATAATTACCAAGTGGAAGTGTTGCTCACGCTGGCGCTGGTGGTGGGCGGGTATGCCTTGGCCAGTGCGATTCATACCAGTGGCCCGATTGCCATCGTGTGTGCCGGACTGTTGATCGGTAATCATGGCCGCAGTTTTGCGATGAGTGAGAAGACGCGGCATCACCTCGACACCTTTTGGGAGTTGGTGGACGAGATACTCAACGCGCTGCTGTTTGTGCTGATCGGTTTGGAAGTATTGGTGCTTACGTTCACCCGGGAGTTTCTATTGGCGGGTTTGATTGCAATTCCTGCGATTCTATTGGCCCGATGGTTGAGTGTGGGCGTGCCGATCACGGTGTTGCGTCGTTGGCGCAAATTCAGTCCGGGCGTGGTGAGTATCATGACCTGGGGTGGTTTGCGCGGCGGTATATCGGTGGCCCTGGCGTTGTCTTTGCCGCCCAGTCGCGAACGCGCAATCATCCTCGCCATCACCTACGTGATCGTGGTGTTTTCGATCCTGTGCCAAGGGCTCACCCTCAAACGTTTGGTGCAGTGGATTCTGAAACGCTCGGCCACAACCGGAGAGGTATTTTCGCAATAACAGGCCGGCGCGGGTTCGAGTTGCATTGGGTTGTTTCTCCACCTTTCGTCTCCACTCATGAGCACTGCTGAACAACCCGATGATGGATGGGATCAATCGGCTGATCCTTGGATCCGATTAATGGCCAAGGGTGACCCCAATCGCGTTTTTCTGTTGGATGGCGCGATGTTGGATTTGTGTGGTGCAGTGCATGGATTAGATGTGATCGACGTGGGCTGCGGTGAGGGACGCTTCTGCCGGATGCTGGCCAAGCGCGGGGCGCACATGACCGGTATCGATCCGACGGCGAAATTGATTGCCGAGGCAAAGCGACGTCAGCCCGATGCGGTATTTCACGAAGCCAAGGCCGAAGCCTTACCGGTGGCCGATGCGAGCATGGGCCTCGTGGTGAGTTATCTGTCGCTGTTAGATATCCCGGATTACAAAACCGCGATCAATGAGATGATGCGTGTGCTCAAACCGGGCGGTCGATGTGTGATCGCCAACCAGAATGGATTTGCCACGGCCTCGACCAAGTATTGGGCGCGCGACGAGGATAATAATAAACTGCACTGGACGATGGACAATTATTCGACCGAGCGGCCCTGCAAGGCGGAGTGGGCGGGAATATCCGTGATCAACTGGCACCGGCCGATGTCGGCTTATATGTCGGCGTTTTTGCACGCGGGTTTTGTCCTGGAAAGTTTCGATGAACCCGTGCCCAAGGCCCACGTGCCAGAAGCGCCAGATTTGTTCAGCACCAATCGTCGCGTGCCGATTTTTTGCACGATGGTTTGGCGCGTGCCGGCGAAGTAGGTTTTCTATTTCACCACGAAGGGCACCAAG
>DFDG01000203.1 GCA_002367815.1 Opitutaceae bacterium UBA3033
TTCGTCTTAATCTTTCTCTTTATCTGCCTTTTTTCACCTAAGTCGTGTTCGGATGCAGAAGAGGAACGAGAAAGATTAAGAGAACGAGAAAGAAAACAAACCGGTTACTGATCCGTCGCCAGGGTGGGTGCCAGCACCTCACCTTTCACGCGGATGCCGGCAAGCTTTTGCATGATCACGCGGACGTGCTGTTCTTTCACATCCACGAGCAAATGCCGCTGGTGGATATCGATCGCGCCGACCACATCGGCCGGCAACCGGGTCACCCCGGCAATCTTGCCCACCACATCGGCCGGAGTGATCAGTTGTTTGCGACCGACATTGAGAAACAACGTCATCATGCCGGGTTCACTACCGGTGCGGGATGGGCGTTCGTATTTGGATTTGCGGGAGGAAATATCCTCGTGGTCAGCGACGGCCGTGGAGACGGCGTCATCCGGAGCCCGCACCTTTGGACTGGTTTTTTTTTCAGCCCAATCCGGCGCAGGTTTCATCGGTTTAATCCGTTCCACTGATGCCACGACTGCAGTCTTGCTTGAGCGCGAAGGACGTTGATCAGCTACTGGATCGAAATCGGGTTTGGATTTGGCCGGGGCGGGTTTTTCCGCTTTGGCCTTAGTCGGCGCACCACCGGTCGAACTCTGCAACAAATGGATCAAAGCTGAACAAATATCCGTGCTCGCATAACCCTGGTCAAGTAAGCGGTCGATCATGCGATCATGCGGCTTAAACTCCTTGGCTTCCAGCGTCCCGCGGATTTTCTCGAAAAACACATTGGTGCGGGCCTCCTCGACCATGTCGAGTGATGGGATCGTGCCACGCTTCACATTCAGCTTTGCCCAACGCACCATGCTCTGCAGTTTGTAGATCTCCTGTCCGGATACGAAAGTGAAGGCGCGACCGGTCTTGCCGGCACGACCCGTGCGGCCAATGCGATGGGTATAATCCTCCGCATCGTTGGGCAGGTCGAAATTGATTACGACTTCAAGGTCGTCCACATCTAGTCCGCGGGCCGCCACATCGGTGGCCACCAGAAACTCGAAAGCCTTTCGGCGAAACTTGTCCATCACCCGGTCCCGTTGCATCTGCGAAATGTCACCGTGCAGTCGGTCCGTCATGTAACCGCGAGAATGCAGATGCTCGTCGAGGTCATCCACCATGATCTTGGTGCTGCAGAAAATGATGCCGTAACGAAAATCATGCACGTCGATCAGGCGGGTGAGTGCCTCGATTTTTGAGCGGCGATCGACCTCGAAATAAACCTGTTCCACCTGGGGGGCATTCTGCGCCACCGACTCGATCTTAATCCAAGCCGGATCTTTCGAGTAGCGTTTGATCAGATCCTGAATCGGCCGCGGGATCGTCGCCGAGAAAAACAGCAACTGCCGGTTATCAGGCACGTTTTTCAGGACATGTTCGATGTCCTCGCGAAAGCCCATGTCGAGCATGCGGTCGGTCTCGTCGAGAATCACGAGTTTGAGATTGTCCAGTTTAAGGGTGCCGCGATCCATGTGATCCATCACGCGACCGGGTGTGCCGATAACCACCTGGGCCCCGGCTTTCAACGCTCGGATCTGGCGGTCATAACTTTGTCCGCCATAAATCGGCACGCCCATGACCCCTTTTTTAAAGAATGCGATCTTGCCGGTCTCCTCCGCTACCTGCACCGCCAACTCGCGCGTCGGGCAGAGAATCAGCACCTGCACTGCTTTCAAATTGGGATCCACCGCTTCGATCGCAGGAATGGCAAATGCCACGGTCTTACCCGAACCGGTCGAAGATTGGCCCACCACATCGCGCCCCTGCATGATAGTGGGGATAACTGCGGTCTGAATAGGCGAAGCTTCCTCAAAGCCCATCTTGTTCACTGCTTTGAGTATATCATCGGACAGGCCGAGTTCTGTAAAAAGACGTTTTTCCATGCATCACACTACTGATGCCTTTTGCAAAAAGGGAGTCTTTTCGCAGGGGTTTGCGATTCCAAATGGTAGGCCGCCTGCTCGCAGGCGCTTAATACAGCATCAGCGAGCAGGCTACCAGCCTACGGGCTGTCATCCTGCCGTCTCTACTTGCAAATCCGACGCCGACCATGACGCGCTTTGGGGTTGGCAGGCCAACGCTATAGGCAATTCTGACATGCCATGTCTTCCCCTACCCCTGGTTCTGACTTAGCTCCGCTCAACATCGGCACACGACGTGAACCGTTCTTCGATGGCTACCTGATTGATAAACTGACGCGGGTTTCCCACGAACTCGTCGATCCAACTCCCACTACGGTCACCTTTCCCTTTGATGAGCAATGGGAAGGCGCCTACAGCCTCTACGTCGTCGTAATCAAAGACGGCGATCTTTTCCGCATGTATTACCGCGGCCAAAGTGCGATCAAAGCCCCCTCGTTCACGTGCTACGCGGAAAGTCGCGACGGCAGAAATTGGGTGAAGCCCAAACTCGGCTTGTTGCCCTTCGAGAACCGCTATGACAACAATATCATTCTCGTGGAGGACGACCCCGAGGTGAAGATCACCCATAACTTCACCCCGTTTCTCGACACCAACCCCCACGTTGACCCCAGCCAGAAATTCAAGGCGATCGCCGGTAACGACAAACACGGGCTCTTCGGCTTTGCCTCCGCCGATGGCATCCATTGGTCCAAATTTCAGGACGAGGCCATCTTCACTGCCGGCATCTTTGATTCCCAAAATGTCTCCTTCTGGTCTGCGACAGAAAGCTGCTACGTGCTCTACTTCCGCGTATGGACGGAAGGGGGCTATAGTGGCCTTCGCACTATTGCGCGCACCACCTCCACTGATTTCAAGAATTGGACGAAACCGGAAACCATGTCCTTCGCTGGTGTCCCCCAAGAAGAATACTACACCAACGTCACCGAGCCCTATCCGCTTGCGCCTCATATCTACATTTCACTCCCTTCCCGCTTTGTGCAAAAGCGCCAATGGATGTCCTCCCCGCAAGCCAAGCAACTCGGTGTGCAGGAAGGTCGCGAGGCAGACGTCTCGGACGTTCTTTTCATGACGAGTCGCGGTGGCAACGCCTACAATCGCCACTTTTCCCAAGCCTATCTCAAACCCGGACTCGATCCTCAGGACTGGGTCGGGCGTAACAACATGATCGCACAAGGGCTGCTCCAACTGGACTCAACTACACTCGGATTCTACGTCTGTCGCCACTACGCTTCCGACTCTTGTCACCTCGCGCTCCAGACGCTTCGCACCGATGGCTTTGCCCGGCTCCGCGCCGGTCGCCAAAAAGGCAAAGTGCTCACCAAACCAATTGTTGCCCACGGGCAACAATTGTATCTCAACTTCGCCACCAGTGCGGCCGGCACAGTGCGCATCGATGTGCTCAATACCGAAGGCAAAGCGATCGAAGGCTTCTCCGGACGTGCCGCCGCCAAACTCTTTGGCGACAGTGTGCATCATCCCGTCAAGTGGTCCAAAAAGCGCAACTGGAGCGAACTAGCCGGACGAACCATTCGCCTCCGTTTCTCCCTCACCGAAGCCGACCTCTACGCGCTGCAGCAAATTTAGTTCATCGGCCAATACTGCGCGATTTTGCCGCGCACGAATTTTACGCTCGCGGTCAACTGTTCCATCCCGTCGACGCCGTCCTCAATGCTGATCCAGCCGTTGAAACCTTCGCTTTTCAGCGTGCCAAAGATCGCGTCGTAATCGTTAAGCCCTTGGCCGATTTCGCCGTGGGCCAATCGCTTCGCGTAACCCAACGTTCCGCCTTCTTCTTTGCGCAAATCTTCCAAGGTGCCCGAGAGCAAATAGCGGTCGCTGGCGTGCATTGTCACCACCCGGTGTTTCAGCCGGTCTAATAACTCCAACGGATCATCCCCCGCGAGGAACGCGTTGCTCGGATCGTAGTTTACCCCGAAATGCGGATGCTCAATTCGCGACACCAATTCGCAAAATACCTCCATCTTTTGCGCGAATTCCGGATAGGTCCAAAAATCGTCCTTGTAATGATTCTCGATGATAAGGGTCACCCCGCATTTCTCCGCTTCGGGCAGACAGGCCTCAATATTCTCGACAATGATCTTGAGTCCCTCCTCCTGCGTCAGCTCCGGGCGCTTTTGTCCTGACAACACCCGGCAATATTTCGCGCCGAGTTCCGCTGACATGCGAATCCAGTTCTTCTCGTTCTCGATCTCCTTTTTGCGCAATTCCGGATCGGGCTGGGAAAAATCCGGCGAGCAACAGAGCATCGGAATCACCATCCCGGCATCCTCGACCTGCCTGCGGGCCTTCGTCCAATTCGAGCGATCCGCAAGTTCGAGCATCCCACTGTAATACTCCAAACCGTCCAAACCGAGCGGCGCTGCCAGATCCACCCACTGCTGCAGAGTCATAGCGCCGGTCTTGCAGAGTTGCTGCATGAAAGCTTTGGGAAAGGCGGCGAGTTTTGGCATGAGAAAATCAGATTCGATAACCACGAATTCGTGTCCATTCGTGGTTTAAAATTTCAGTCTTTGGTCTTCACCGGGTTGCGGCCATAGACTGAGAATTGCTCCAGCTCCATGACAGTGCCCGTGATCGGTTTCGATTCATCGCTCAGCCAAAACACGGCGGCGGCGGCGATCGCCTCGAACATAATCAATTTACCCGAAGGCGCGTAGAGCGGTGGCACATGATCGGCCCAGTCTTCGGGTAAACCCTGCGCGATCTGTTTGGCCAATTCATTATCCGTCAGCACCCAGCCCACATTGAAATGGGTGAACCGCACGAGGTCGGTTCCATGGGTATTGGCAAGGTTGCGCGAAAGGGTCTGCAGCGCACCCTTGGACGTCGCGTAATGCAGAAAAGTCGCTTCCCCGCTGTGCCCGTTGATCGAGCCGATATTAAGCACGGTGCCGTGATTCGCTTTCAACTGGGGAAACGCCGCTTGGATCAGAAAGAGCGGGGCGCGTACATTCACGGCCATCGTGTAATCGAAGTCCTCCACGGTTGCGGTCTTGAGTTCGGAGCGCGATACGATCGCCGCATTGTTGACCACCGAATCAATCCGCCCAAACGCCGAAATCGCCGCAGCCACCAAACGGGCCGGACAGGATGGATCCGACAAATCATCGAGGTGCAATACCGCCGCCGAGCCGAGCTTGGCGACCAACGCCTCGCCATTGGCTTTATCCCGTCCGTGCACCAGAACTTTTGCGCCCTCGGCCACACAGCGTTCCGCGATGGCCCGACCGATGCCCGTGGTGCTCCCTGTGACGATGATTACTTTGTCCTTCAGTCTCATAGTAAAATCAAACCGGTTTCAGCACCGCTTTCACAATGGCGCCGCTGTGCATCTTTTCAAACGCCTTGTGCCACGATTCCAATCCCCAGATCCCACCGGTGATAGGCTTAACGTCCAATTGACCTGAAGTAAGCATCGCAAGCACGCGTTCCCAAACCGGCCAGTTGTGGCTGAAGCTACCCTGCAAACGAATGTTTTTCTGCACCAACGGATCGAGAGAGAAATTCAAGGGCTGCGGACCCCAGCCCACTTTGCTGATCCAGCCTGCCGGGCGCACCAGATCGAGTGCGGCCTTCAAAGCGGCCGAAGCACCAGCGGCATCAATCACACCGTTGGCTCCAAGGCCATCACGACGCTTCGCCCACTCCGAGGCATCACCGATGATCACTTCGCAACCATAGGCTTTCGCAATGTCCAAGCGTGCACGATCGCGTTCCAGCCCCACCAGCGCGACTTCGGCTCCGGCCAGTTTTGCCATCGCCGCACAGAGTATTCCAATCGGCCCCGGCCCGAGGACGATCACGCGATCTCCCAGTTTGATGTCCCCGTTGTTAATCACCGCATTGTAGGCCACGCAACAAGGTTCCGTCAGGGCGGCGTGTTCCATGGAGAGCGAGTCCGGCACATGGTGCAAACAACGTGACGGCACGCGCACGAACCGCGTCATCGCGCCATTCACGCCATAACCGAATCCCTTGCGGGTCGGGTCCAAATTGTAGAGTCCGGCGCGGCTCAGCGGACTGTTCTCATCGATCACCGCGGCGGTTTCACTGACCACGCGATCATTTTCCTTCCAGCCCTTCACCTCTTTGCCCACCTCGGCAATGCGACCGCCAAATTCATGCCCGAGCACCACCGGATAATTAACCGGCCAGCTGTGCGAGCTGGTCCACTGGTGCAGGTCGCTGCCACAAACTCCCACGGCTTCAACGGCGAGAATCACATCGTTTGGACCCGCTTCGGGCCGGGCGACTTCACGCAACTCAACGCTATGTGGTTCGGGAGCGAAATTAACAACGGCGGGGCTTTTCATGAGTGTTTGGATTTTACAACTACATCTCCGTAACCATGCACGCGGTCACAAATAATTTTCAGCATGCCTTCGAGATTACCATCGGCCGTGCGAAACGAGTCGGCATCGACCGCCAGCGGCGCACCGATCACGACCAAGGGCGCGCCATATTCCGGCGTGCGCACGGCCTGCTCCAGGGTGAGACCACCCACTGCCTGCACCGGCACGCTCACCGCTTCGACGATCTCGCGGAGTTGATCCAGCGGACTCGGCATGCGTCGACCGTTTGCCGCGATTCCCCGTCTTTCATCGTAGCCGATGTGGTGAATTACAAAATCGCAGCCAAAGTCTTC
>DFDG01000129.1:0-245 GCA_002367815.1 Opitutaceae bacterium UBA3033
CAGGGTTTGCTCGCTCTGGAAAATTCTTTCAATCGCGTCGGCCTTGATCATGTGCTCTTGGTGCGCGTGGCCTCCACGGCCGTGACCACCGCCATGCTGGGCGGTAATCGCGAGCAGGTCATCAACGCCATCTCTCACGCTTGGCTCGATGGCTCCGCGCTGCGAACTTATCGTCACGCCCCGAATACCGGCTCACGCAAATCATGGGCCGCCGGTGATGCCACCAGCCGCGCCGTGCGACTGTC
>DFDG01000129.1:512-3947 GCA_002367815.1 Opitutaceae bacterium UBA3033
ACCGCCAAGACCTGGGGCTTCCAGGATGTTTCCTTCAAGAGCCAATCCCTCAAACTCGCCCGCCCGCTCGGCAGCTACGTGATGGAAAACATCCTTTTCAAAATTTCCTTCCCGGCGGAATTCCATGCCCAGACCGCCGTCGAGTGCGCCCTGCAACTTCATCCCCAAGTCAAAGGCCGGCTTGATCAAATTGATCGCATTGATATCACCACGCACGAATCCGCGATTCGGATCATCGACAAGAGCGGACCATTACATAACCCCGCTGATCGCGATCATTGCCTACAATACATGACCGCCATTGGCCTGATCTTCGGGCAGCTCACGGCCGATCACTACGAGGACAAGATCGCGGCTGATCCACGGATCGATACTTTACGCGCCAAGATGACCGTGACAGAAGACAAGCAATATTCCTTGGACTACCTCGATCCCGATAAGCGTTCGATTGCCAACACCGTGCAGGTTTTCTTTGCCGACGGCACGAGCACTGAAAAAATTGTGGTCGAATATCCCATCGGCCACCGCCGTCGCCGGGGAGATGGAATCCCCCTGTTGCAGGTGAAAGCGGCCGCCGCTTTTACCGCTCACTTTGGTCTACCCCGCAGCCAGCAACTCATGGATTTATTCCATGATCAAAATGCGCTGTCCGCTATACCAGTTCACGAATTTTCTTCTCAATTCGTAAGTTGATTCTCACGACAAACAATAAGGATTAACCCCGTGCCATTCACTAATCCTTCGACCAAAGCACATTGTCCTCAATTCAAGAAACGCAAAAGGGTGTGATATGAATACTATCGATACGATGCGGGAATTTCTGGGTTAGTGCACACTGATCAACGCCGGATTGTTATTATTAACGAGTAGGTTGTTGCTCGCGCTCGAAGACCGATTCCACGGATCCACGGCAAAATGTTTAATTTGGCTGAGCAGGATATTTCGCGAGCTTACTTCCAATATCTCGCCCATTACAAAATAGGTATTATGCTCTTTAACCTAGTTCCTTACATCACACTTAGAATAATGAGCTGACTTATTTAAGGATTATTTCTAAAGCTCGATCTCGGGGCTTGAATTCGCGGAGAACGGAGCTAACCCGACGCCAAGCTCTTGAACGCCGACACCACGCCTTGCAGCGAGCCCTTGGCGTCACCGTAAAGCATGCGGGTGTTGGGCATCATGAAGAGTTGGTTTTCGAGTCCGGAAAATCCCGTGCCCTTGCCGCGCTTGAGACAAATAACCGTGCGGGCTTCGTGGGCATTGATGATCGGCATGCCGTAGATGGGTGAACTCTTGTCGCGTGCCGCCGCCGGGTTAACCACATCGTTGGCCCCGATCACAATCGCCACATCCATCGATGGCATCATCGGATTGATTGAATCCATCTCGACGAGTTGCTCGTAGGGCACATTGGCCTCAGCCAATAGAACATTCATGTGCCCCGGCATACGACCGGCGACCGGATGAATGGCGAAGCGCACTTCGGCACCGTTGTTCTCGAGCATCTCACTGAGTTCGCGCACCACGTGTTGCGCCTGTGAAACCGCCATACCGTATCCCGGAATGATGACGACCTGTCGCGCCGCTTCGAGCACCGCAAAACTGTCCTCGGCTGAGATAGGCTTGAGTTCGCCTTGGATCACACCCTCGGTGGCTTCACCACTGCTGGCCACGGGGGCTGTGCCGAACCCGGAAAAAAGCACATTGGCGAGTGAGCGGTTCATCGCTTTGCACATGATGGCAGTGAGGATCACGCCGCTGGTGCCCACCAAGCAGCCCGCCACCACGAGCACGTTGTTCCCGATCACAAAACCTGCCGCACAAGCCGCGATCCCCGAGAGGCTGTTCAACATCGAAATCACCACCGGCATATCGCCTCCACCAATCGGCATAACCAGCGTCCAACCCAATATGAGGGAGAACACCACGAAGGCCCCCGTCGCCATTAATTGCATCTGCGGGTCTCCGGTTATTACAAAGATGACCCCGGACACGAACGTGAGGACGACCAGCAAGCCATTGACCAATTGTTGACCACTAAAGAGAATGGCCCGGCCACTCAGCCACTCGGCCAGTTTGCAAAAGGCATAGATTGAGCCGGTAAAGGTGATGCCACCGATGAGGATCGTGAGGAAGATGACCGATGAGGTGAAGGCCGGATGTTCGGCCTCCACGGTGCCGCCCCGAATGCGAAAATATTCCGCCAGACCCACAATGAGCGATGCCAGACCGCCGAAGCCATTAAGCAATGCGACCATCTCCGGCATCGAGGTCATCTTGATAAATCGGGCACAGACCAGACCGATGATCGTGCCTGCCACCAACCCGACGCCGATCCACGTGTAATCAATAACGTGACGGTCGAACAAGGTCACCACGATGGCGATCAACATGCCGATGCCAGAAATCAAGTTGCCCTTCCGGGCCGTGGCCTGCCGACCCAACATCTTCAAACCGAGCACAAATAGAATCGACGCTACAATGTAGGCCGAGTTGATCAGGATTTCGCGGGTCTCGGGATTCATGTCGAACCCTCCTTGTTTTTCGGCTTGGTGTCCTTTTTCTTGAACATGCCGAGCATACGATCGGTCACAAAATACCCGCCGACCACATTGATCATCGCGAGAGTGACTGCCGTCGTGCCGAGCACGGTCGTGACCCATGAACCATCGTCCGCTCCAGCGGCAATCAGTGCGCCGACAATGGTGATGCCCGAGATCGCGTTGGAGCCGGACATCAGTGGCGTGTGCAATTGCGACGGCACCCGGGCGATGAGCTCAAAGCCGAGAAAACCCGCGAGCGTGAAAATGAAGAAGAGCAGGATAAGGTCCATGGTGGAAAATCAGGATTTGGCCGCAAACTGCGGATGAATAATCGCGCCACCGTGAGTAATCAGGCAGCCTTTGAGAATCTCGTCGTCAAGATTGGCGCGAAACACCTTCTCTTTCTCATCCCAAAAATGAGTTACCCAAGCCGCATAATTGGCGGCCAGCACTTGCGTGGCGTGATGCGCCACGGTGCCTTCGAGGCAGGGATGCCCGATGATCGTCACCCCGTTGGCGGTGACCACGTCTTCGCCCGAGCGCGAACCCTCGACATTGCCGCCACCCTCGACCGCGAGATCAACCACCACACTGCCGGGTTTCATGCCCGCCACCATCGCGGCGGTGATGACGCGCGGCGCCGGCCGGCCAAAAAGTTTTGCCGTCGTGATCACGATATCTGACTGAGCGATCACTTTCGCCATGCCCGCCTGCTGTTTGGCAACCTGCTCGGGCGTCAAGGCTTTGGCGTAACCACCGGCCGTTTGTCCGGTTTCACCCAGATCAATTTTGACGAACTTCGCGCCGAGGGAACGCACCTGCTCTTCAACCACCGGACGCGTATCAAACGCATCCACGCGTGCACCCATTCGCTTCGCCGTGGCGATGG
>DFDG01000129.1:4085-12132 GCA_002367815.1 Opitutaceae bacterium UBA3033
CGCTTCGCCGTGGCGATGGCCTGCAACCCCGCCACACCTGCCCCAATAATAAATACCCGCGCAGGCATGATTGTGCCTGCCGGGGTCATCATCATCGGTAACGCCATCTGTAAACGTTGCGCCGCCTCGATCACCGCCGCGTAACCCGCAAGACTGGCCTGTGAGCTGAGCGCATCCATTTTCTGCGCCAAGGTGGTGCGCGGGATCATTTCCAAACTTGCCGCGCTGATTCCTGCACTGGCAAAAGCCGCAATCAGCTCAGGCTCGTTGAAGGGATCGAGAAAACTCAAACTCCATGAACCGCGCTTCATCATCTCGATATCCGCCTTGGTCGGTTTGCGCACACGCATCACCAAATCTGCCGCGGCCATGGCCGCGGCATGATCCACCACCATCTTCACGCCTGCTTCGACGTAGGCCGCATCGGGATAGTTGGAGAGGAGGCCAAGCCCCGGCTGAGCCTGCATCACCAGCCCAAGTTTTACCAGACCAGCAGCGCTGGCCGGGGTTAAAGCGGCCCGGGTCTCACCTTTTTCAGTCTCAGCAATTACATAACAATTCATACGCAAAAAGTTTCACTACCCACCTTGGTCAAATTGGTTGCCACCCGGCACAGCGCAACGCCAATTCGAGTATCCCGGTAATTATCAACCCTGCGTGGGATCGGATATTATTTTTCCTGATTTGCCTCAGTGGCGTCCCTTCGCTTCGTTTCTCAGCAAATGCAACGCACCCTCGTCAAATTCGCCCACCACGCCACCGAACCGAACGACGCCATCCTGCTCCAAGGTTGGGTGCGCACCCGCCGTGACGCCAAGGTCTTTTCCTTTATCGAACTCAACGACGGCTCCTGCCTTAAAGGCATGCAGATCATCGTCGATGCCACGCTGCCCGATTACGCCAATGTCGAACGCGCCAATACCGGTGCCTCGATCGAGGTTCGCGGCAAACTTGTTGAATCCAAAGGCGGCGGTCAAAAGTGGGAAGTCGTCGCGGAATCGTTTACCGTGCTTGGCGAAGCTGACGCCACCTATCCGCTGCAAAAGAAAGGGCACTCGCTGGAGTTCCTGCGTGAAATCGCTCACCTGCGGCCCCGCTCCAATTTGTTCGGCGCCGTCTTCCGCGTGCGCAGCCGCCTCGCCTACGCGATCCACCAATTTTTCCAAAATAAGGAATTTCATTATGTGCACACGCCAATCATCACAGCGAGCGACTGCGAAGGTGCCGGCGAGATGTTTCGCGTTTCCACCCTCGATCAAAAGAAGCCACCGCTGACGCCTGAAGGCGAAGTTGATCACACCCAGGACTTCTTTGCCAAGCCGGCCTTCCTCACTGTCAGCGGTCAACTCGAAGCCGAGATTTTTGCCTGTGCCCTGAGCAATGTTTATACCTTTGGTCCGACCTTCCGGGCCGAAAACTCCAACACCTCGCGCCACGCTTCCGAGTTTTGGATGATCGAACCCGAAATCGCGTTCTGCGACTTGAACGGCAACATGGATCTCGCCGAGGAGTTTGTGAAATACCTCATTCGTGACGTAAAGGAGCATTGCGCGAGCGACCTCGAGTTCTTCTCCAAATTCGTGGATAAGGAATTACTCAGTCGTCTCGACTTCGTGCTCGAAAAACTCTTCGTGCGCTGCAGTTACACCGAAGCCATCGAGATTCTCACCGCCAGCGGTAAAACTTGGGAGCATCCGGTCGCCTGGGGCGACAACCTGCAATCCGAACATGAACGCTTCCTCGCCGAGGAACACTTCAAGTGTCCGGTCACGCTCTACAATTATCCGCGTTCACTGAAGCCGTTCTATATGCGCGTGAATGAAAACTGCGCTCCTGATCGTGAAACCGTCTGCGCAATGGATCTGCTAGTGCCCGGCATCGGCGAGATCATCGGCGGCAGTCAACGTGAGGAACGACTTGAGGTGCTGCGTGAAAACATGGCCCTACATCACCTCAACGAGAAGGACTATTGGTGGTATATCGACCTGCGTCGTTACGGCACCGTGCCGCACTCCGGTTTTGGTCTCGGCTTCGAACGCATGCTCATGTTCGTGACCGGAGTCGCCAATATCCGTGATGTGATCCCCTTTGCCCGAATTCCGGGCACCGCGGAGTTTTAGGATCAAGCGTTCCCATAAGGGCAATAGTTTGGATTAGCGCTAGTTCATCACGGTCCACATGGCATTACCATTGCTGTTACCCAACGCAAATTATTTTCATTATAAGGAAGATCGGTAGCCTTGCCCACGTTTCTAGCCTGTGACCACGGGCTAATTCCCCCTCTACAAACATGATGAATGAATTTTACCTTAAGATTATGGCAGGCGGGCTGGCCTTGTCCGTTACGGCCACAATGTCTGCGCAAACCGTTACGGCTGTCTTCGTCGGCAAAGGCACCTCATATGTGCAAACCGATGCCTCCACCGTCATCGTTAATCCCCAAACTGTCGGCCTAAACTACGGGGGTGCCTATAGCTTTGGCGCAACTGTGAATGGCACCAGTTTGAGTGCCCCCACCATCACGCTGGCGGCGGGGTCCACCCAGGCTGCCACCAATACCTCGGCCCATAATGGAGGCATGTTGAGTTTCAACGTTGATGACGATGCGTGGCAATATGGATCGCCCAATTTCAATAACTGGGGTGCCACTACAGCCGGTGAAATCGACACCCTCTTTGCCAACGGCAATTACACGGTTTCTGTCCCCACTTTTTTACCGGTAACCCTTAACCTCACAACCCCGGGGGTCGCCCTCAATACCCCGCAATTCTCCCTAACCGGGGGCACTTGGTCGAGTGGGGGCAGTCGTTCCTTGCGCATCGATGCCCAAGGTAAAGCCCTTGGCATGGCGCTGCTCGAAATGCCCATCCATTTTCCATGACCGCAACCCCCATCCCACTTCTTATCTCCACCGCAGGTCCGGTCACGACCCTGACGCTAAACCGGCCCAATAAACGCAATGCCCTCAATATCGCGTTACTCGAAGCACTGATTGCGGCCATTGAGCAAGCCGATGCAGATGCCTCGCAAAGGGTGTTGATTATCCGCGGCGCGGGAACCGTATTTTGCGCAGGTCTTGATCTTAGCGAAGCGCAGGACGCCGACCGAGCTCATCTATCCGCCAACTTGGTCGCGCAGAGTCTTTTAAAGCTGAGCTCTTCACGACTCGCCACCGTCGCCGCGGTGCACGGGGCGGCGATTGCCGGGGGCGCCGGCTTAATGAGCGCCTGCGACTTTACCGTGGCCACGCGCACGACAAAATTCGGATTCCCTGAAGTGCGCCGGGGGCTCGTTGCGGGATTGATCATGACTTTTTTGCGTCGCCAACTCCGTGAACGAGATGTCCGCGAACTCCTGATTCTCGGGGAAATTTTTGGCTCCGATCAGGCCCTTAATATCGGCCTGCTTAATCGCATTGTCGGCGACGTGGAATCCTTGGATCAAGCCGTGCAGACCCTGATCTCATCAATTCTCCAGGGTGCCCCTGAAGCCATTACTCGCACGAAAAAATTATTGGGCGACATGTGGCCGCATACCCTGCAACACGACTTGGACCACGCTCTGGCTTTTCATATGGAAGCACGTAATTCCGCCGAAGCGAAAGAAGGAATTGCGGCCTATCATGAGAAACGAGCGCCCAACTGGGCGCCAGAAAAACTTCCTTAAAGGAAAGCCCCGATTTTCTATTCCGCCGCCTTGTCTTCGGGCTTTTTCGCCGAGCGCGGAGGACGGGCTTTTTTTGCTTTGGGTTTGGTTTCCGCATTGTCCGGTGCTTCCTCCGTCTTGGCCTCGGCGTTCGTCGCTTCGGCGTTAACTTCTGCATCGGCGTTTTCCGCACTCACTTCCGACGCCTTGGCGTGCAGCATGAGAACAGCTTTGGCATTAATACTTAACCAAATGCTTTCCCCCGAGCGCTCCAGGGTATGCGGTTTCTCGCGGGATTTTTCCGGCACCTTGAGTCCAATCGACACCAACGCGGCAACTAGATCGTCCATTGGTTTCTCCATCTGCTCCGCCAGCTGACTCACTTCCGCCGTAGCTCCATTTTTCCCGGCTTTGAGTAAAGGCCGGATCACGGTGAGAATATCGTCCACCGCCGTGGGGGCACCAACCTGAGCTTCATCCGTCTGCTTTTCGCTACCATTGATCCATACGGCTCCGCGCGGATCCTTGTTGAACCACCAAATTTCTGCACCGATTTCCGTAACCTTGGGTTCATCGCCGTTCTTCTCCGGCAGTTTCAGACCCATTTCGATAAACGCGGCCTGCAATTCGCTTTCAGGGCATTTCAAGGCCCGTGAAAGAAAAATCATACTCCCGGCATGACCTTTCCCATGCCGGTTGCGGCGCATGTTGGGGCGTATCTTGGACAACAGATCCTCGCCCTTTGGCAGCTCGCCGGCCTTTCCTTTTTTTGGCTGTTCTATTTTCTTTTCTGCAACATCCGCCTTGGGCTCGGCTGCCTGCTTTTTGCCTTTGGTCTTGGGCTCAACTTCAAACTCAATTGGTTGACCGGCCACCACCCGGAAGACCGGCACTGGTTTTTCCTTGGTGTTGATCCATAGTTCGCCGCGGCGATTGGTATTCACCCAAAACAGATCGCCATCATATTCGAGGTAGGCCGCCTTGGTGTCTTCATCCTCCGGCATTTCAAAGCCACATTCTTTCAGCGCACCGATCACCTCGACGTCGTCAAAGCCCCATTTCTTGGCAAGAAAGTCCACGCCCACTGCCATGCCGGGACCGCGTTGATTGCGGCGCATGTGCGGCCGGATTGCTTCAAAAAAGGTGGGGAGTTCGTCCTCTTCGACCAGATTATCCCAATCGTCTTTGCTCTCTTCATCTTCGGCGTCCGGATCCAAATCACGGGAAGTATCAACCGGACTGCGGTAGCCATCATCCGTATCACGGGAGACCGGCACGTCATCCTCGCCGCCTTCAGCCGTCGGACCCGTGGATATGCCCTTGAACTTGGCCTCAAATTCCGCACGCAGTTTTTCGGCTTCCGCCTTGGCTGCGCTGGCGGCCGCGTCCTGCAAGGTCCAGTCACGCTGGGTCGAACGCCGAGCCAAGCCGCTGAAACCGAGTGGATTGTCGGGCAACGTTCGAAAAGAGATGATTTCCCATTCTTCTTTGCCGAGATCGCCCAGAAATTTTTCCAACATCGCCGGGGTGGCGAAACCGCCCTTACCGCTGGAGATGACCTTGTATTCCCAAATTGCCATAAATGTTAATAAATCCTAAAGGTCAGGCATCCCAGATGCCACCCCCATTGCCGAGCTAAATCTGGTTCAGAACGTGATTAAAGACCGGGTCACGGCATCAAATAACCAAGATCCAACCTGAAGCAAAGTGGCGATGATGTCGTGACCCGGTCCTTACTCCAACCGCCGACAATGTCTCCGGGGTATTATTTTCGTCGTGTCCTTGATCCCGTACCTGTTTGCATGCCCCCATGCGCCGGCTCGATCAACTCCTCGCCAATCTCGGCTACTGTTCCCGCCGGGAAGCTCGCGAATGGGTCCGGATAGGTCGGGTGACCGTGACCGGCAAGGTCGTGGATGATTTCGGCAAAAAAGTGACGGCAGCGGATGTGCGGGTGGACGGTGAGCCGCTTGATCATCCCGATGGCCTGTTATTGCTCGTGCACAAACCCACGGGCCTGGTTTGTTCGCATGACGAAAGCGAAGGACCCAATGTCTATTCGCTGCTGCCACCCCGATGGAGGCAACGCAACCCACAGGTCACCAGCATTGGTCGGCTCGACAAGGACACCAGCGGTCTGCTGTTACTCACGGATCAATCCGCCTTGGTTCACCGGCTGACCTCCCCCAAACACAAGGTGCCAAAATTATACCGGGCGACACTGGATGGCGCCCCCCCCTCCGACCTTGCCGCACTTTTCGCCAGTGGCACGCTACAACTGGACGGGGAACAAGCTCCGTGCGCTCCGGCTGAGCTGAAAGTCACCGGACCCCTGGAGGCCGAACTCACTTTGACCGAAGGCAAATACCATCAAGTGCGCCGCATGTTTGCCAGCCAGGGTTGCACCGTGCTCGCCCTGCACCGGGCCAGATTCGGTCAGCTCGAACTTGGCGACCTACCGCCCGGCGAATGGCGAGAACTGCCCTTGGATTTTTTTGCCTGAGCAACAGGGCTCAAGATCAGCCTTGGCGACAGGGCTAATTTGCGTGAACTTGATGACAATATGTATAACATTTTACTGACCGGCGCACAAAAGAAGCATTTGCGCGGCCTCGGCCAACACCTCGAACCGGTGCTCAAATTGGGCAAAGGTGGATTGACGCCCGCATTTCTCTCGGAACTGAATCTGCAACTTCGGGCGAAGGAATTGATCAAGCTGCGATTTCTGGGTCTCGACCGCACCGAACGTGATACGCTTTGCGCAAAATTGGCTGACGATGGTCGCTGTCTGTGCATCGGCGCCATCGGACACACCGCGCTCTTTTACCGGCAGCAATCGGATTTATCAAAACGCCAGCTCAATTTGAGCTGAGCCGATATTTCCAGATTTGAAGAAACCCCGTATTTCATTAAGTTCGAATTAAACCTCTTACCTCCGATGAAAATCCATCGCATTCCCATCGCTCTGACGGTCACTGGTATAGCCCTGCTTAGTAGTGGCTACGCCACCACCAATTCCGAAACACGCGTCACCAATACGAATAAGCCCGGTCCGGACGACGGTGCCGTCGGCACCGTCGTAGGCGGCGTAGAAGGGGCGACAGCAGCCATCAAGTCCACCTTCACCAACGAGCACCGTATCATCCGCACCTGGCGCACCGAGAACACCGCCGATGGCCGCACCATTCGGGTGCCCGTCGAAATCGAGGTCGATGTGAACGGACGCCCGATCGAAAAGAAATAAAGGACGACATCTCTGTCTTCCTCGGCTCGTGTATTTCGGACCGGTCGCACCCGGGCACTCCAATCCAAAGTCAAAACACCGGGAACTTAGGTTGAGCGCCTGACCAACAGGCGACTACCGGAACCGTTGCATAAAAAAGGCACCTATCACCGGGTGCCTTTTTGTCTGAGAGATTTGGGTTAAGATTACCAGCCGACCGAGCCGGCACGCTTGGTCTGCTTCGCAATCGACTTTTCTTCTTCCCAGACCGTCAATCCCGTCTTGGTTTGCACAAGCGACATCTGGAACGAGTAGGTGTTTTGTGTGACCTTTGTGCCCTTGTCCGTCTGCTGGATGAGCTTCGCGTAGAGCGTGTAGTCCGGCACCAGCAACTTTTGCTTCTTGCCGGACTGCATTTCCTCGAGTTCGGCCGCCTCACTGGCGACCACGGCACGCTCGCCCAATCCCATGGTGTTGGTGATGGCGATCTTGCCGGTCTGGGTCAGGGCCACGCGGATCTTTTTGATCAGCAGGTCGGTGTCGACCATCTGCAAGGTGTTGTTGATCACGCGGTCCACCGCCAGCACGGCCGGCGTGCGCGGCGCATTGTCGAGGGCGTTGCTGGAGAGCAAGGAGCCCACCAGTTGGTCCGCGGCACTGGCCCAGTCCTGCGAATTGATCGAGGCGGTGTTGACGGCCTCGGGCCCCTTGGCGTCGACCGTGCGGGTTTCCGGCACGGTTTCACAACCGGTGAGCAGGAGGGCGGCTGCGGCCGTCAGCGCGCCTATAAGTTGGGAGGAAGTTTTCATTTTCATAATTAAGAGAGGATATTATTCACGGAACTTGAGACGGAAATCCACGGCGCGCGGCGTGACCGCGACGGTGGAGATGGTGGTGGTTTCACGACCCTGCAACATGATCGATTTCCAAGTTTCATTGGGCGAATCGACGGACATGCCGTTCTGGTCCACCCACTCAAACTTGTAATTGAGGGTGCGAAGTTTGTTTTTCAGGTTTTCCACCGTTGCCTGCACCTTGAGCAGGTTGCCCGAGACCGTAGCCTCATTGATGGAAACGACCCGGATGGTGCCGGCCAGGGTGTTGTCGGTGATGACGCGCTTGTCGGCCACATAACTGGGCGTTGCCTGGGCGTCGGCGCGTTCATACGTGTTCACATTG
>DFDG01000165.1:0-13251 GCA_002367815.1 Opitutaceae bacterium UBA3033
CTTTCTCATCCACACCTGAGCTTTCCACCAGTGACAATCGCCCAATAATTCCGGCTGCATCAATCATCGCTACCAACTCCAATGGGTGCCAATTAACCGCAGGAAGTTCCAGGTCGGGCAATGCCTCAGCCAATATTTTTCCCGTACGACCAGACTGAGTCACCTCCACGTATGCGCCTCGCTCGGCAAGAATCGAGAGCTTTACCTCACTGCGCCCGATTCCGGAATAGGCCGATGGGTTATCTAATACCCTAATCGTATCAATATGTTTATCAGGTATTTGAACAGTATAATTGAAATCCAGGCTCAAACTCTGATCAACAAATACGAGCCGGGGTGGAAAATCCTGAAACATTTGCCCTGGATCTCTTAATATGTTGGCGGGTAACTTCTTTTGATCGGAATTCCATTTTGTAGGCAGAAAAAGAGGGGTGGGATCGAAAAACTCTGCCTCCGCAGAGACCAGATTACTTGCATTAGTTCTTACCAAACGAGTAAGCCCAATCTCTGGTGCATGAGTTTCAGGCAATGTTGACCGAGCAGGCGTATCATCAGGATCCCGGAAACTTAATAGAAAGAAAATGCCCATCAACACCACCACAGCCATTGAACCCGCTATCCACCAAATCCGCTCATCCCCCTGCCAGCTTTGCTTCATGGTGAAGACATTTGGGTCTCTTTCGGCTCCAAAGCTGCCACTTGGATCCGAAATCCCGCATTACGAGCGGCACTGATGATATCAGTCAGATCAGAAACAGGTATCGTGGCATTGGCCCGGACCAGAAGTGAGGGATCATGCGTTATTTTGCTTCGCTGATCCAGCCATCCGAGCAATTGATCCATGTTAAGTGCCCCATCATCAGTGAAGATCAGACCGGGTCTGGCCACACTTATCACATGGGTCGTTCTGGCTGCTCCGGCATCAGCACCTCTCATTTCTGGCAGGGTAAAATCCACGCGCAAACCAGGTGAAAGCACAAAGCGGGAGCCTAAAAGGGAGAAAAATAATACCAGAACGGTAACATTCACCCAGAACAACGCATCATAACTGCGTGGTTCCGGTCGCATTTTCGATGCGAGATCAAGAGGTCTGGTGATCATGGTCAGTTCTGCCCCTTTTCTCGATTTTGCTCAGGCGCAGCCGCACGATAATCCAGCAGTAAATACTTCATGATCTCATTCCCCGCCCACTCGATATCACGCACAATTGCCCTAACCCGGCCGTTAAGAAAATGATGCGCCAGATGCGCTGGTATCGCCAGTAACAATCCCCCCGCCGCGCATAACAATGCCTGCCACATACCGGTGGCGAGTATACTGGCTGAGGCATAATCTCGCTCAAATGCCACGAAGGTCGTGACCATGCCAAGGACCGTGCCCAATAACCCCACCAACGGGGCCACTTGTGCGACGGCTGCGATTGATCCAAGACGTCTCTCCAATGCTGGCAGTTCGACCAAGGCTGCCTCCTGCACGTGGAAACGCATTTTGTCCGCCCCCTCGCCAGCATGCAGCAAAGCTGCCTTGACCACAGCTGCCACGGGGCCTGGAGTTTCCTCACAGACGGTCATCGCTTCGACGATCCTTCGTTTATCGAGAATGTTTTTTATCCCACTTATAAATTCCATCGATTTTATCTGACCACGGTGCAGGAAAAGCACGCGTTCGATAAATAGCATCAGGCAGAAAAAGCCCAATACAAGTAGCACCCACATCATGGGGCCTCCTTTAGCGAACAGACTAAAATCAAAAACAGACATTTCAGAGGGTGGTTTCAATACAGGGTCTACCAAAGAGAATTCATTCTAATCGGACAATTAGAATCAGGGCATAGCATCCGAAAGATTGAAGCGTGATAAACGGTCTTTCGCCAAGGCTGAGCCGGGTAGCCCTGTGCTTATAATCAGTGACCAGGCATCACGCGCCTGCTCGAGTTTGGCCTGTAGCTCATACAGGGCACCCAACTCCAAGAGGGTTCGCGTCATCCAATAGCGCCCTTTGGAGCCAAGATCGACCGCCAGCTTCTCATCCAAAAGAAAAGCCGTCACGACATCGCGCCACCAGGTTTCCTCGGCGCGATCAGGTTGACCACGGCGAAACATCAAGTAGCCGAGATTGAAGCCTGCTTCCACCCTTACATCCACCGGGGCATCAACCCGGTCGCGCAATTGTTCAAACAAAGCAATCGCACGATCAGCGTGATTAATATCATTGATCGATTGGGCATTGTGGCATTCCGCCAAAGCCAGCTGCGCGAGGATCACATCATCGTGATTTTGGTAATTGTTGACCAGAGTTTCATAGGCCTGTTGGGCTTGGGGAAACTGATTTAATTTCCTAAACAAATCGCCCTGCTTCAACCTGGCATAGAATACCAGCGGACTGCCTGCATAACGCGTGACCAACTCCTCAATCTTATTGTTCGCCTCCTCAAGATTGATATCCTGTCCCCGGCGTTCCGCCTGCAGTGCGGCCTGATAAAGTGCATAGGGCGCATAGGTAAGATTGTCAGGAAAATCATCCGCCAATTTCGTATAGAGCCGCTGCGCCTCCGCCGTCTGATCCTGATCAGCATAATAACCAGCCTCGATGATAATGGAATAGATAGCCGCATCGGAACGTGGATATTCTGTCCTGATTTTTTGCAGCAGTTCGATCGCAACCTCCTTGTCACCCAGCTTGAAGCTCGCCTCCGCTTTCAACAAAGCCCCCGAACTGGAAACCTCGCGACTTAGATTCTCAGGAATATCGGGCGGCAATGATTGCGCGAGGGCATCCACCAATTTAATTGTTTGGTCCGGCTGCCCGGCTTGCAGCGAAAGTTTCGCTTGCAGCCAAATCATACGCGCGCGCAGTTCCGCCGGCAGGTTTAATACATTGGCCGCCTTTGCATCCAGCAGCATGTTCACGCGTTGATAGGCCTGCGCCGTTTGTCCGTCGTTCTGCAAAGCCCGGGCAAGATTCCATTCCGCCCGCCAACGATTCACGATATCAAAACGAACATCGTCAGCCATAAGGTCCAACTGTTGCAGCGCCAAGTCCAGCCTGCCGGCATTGATGTCAGACAACACACGTTGAAACATCAAATCGCCCGTTGCTACGCCAGATGGCACCTCCCGCAGCACCGCTGTATAAGCATCCGCAGCATTCGGAAAATCACGGGCCCTGAACCACGCCTCGGCAATCAAAACACCCAACTCAGCCCGGACCTGAGATAGCTGCGTTGTGCTCAATTCCTCCCGAGCCTTGGTGGCCTGATCAGCCGCAGCACGATATCGAAGTTGCTCCCAAGCCGATCCTGTCAATATCCCGTAAGCCTCTGTTTTGTGCTGGGAGCCGGGGAATTTTTCCAGCAGTGAACGGGCATCCATTTCTGCCTGTTGATAATTTCTGGCCGCCAATCCCATTTGAGCCCGCACCAAAAGCAATTCCTCCAGAATCGGATGGACAGAATCGGTGGCCAGCAATCGATCCAATTCCCGCCGTAAAAATGATGCGTCCGAAGTATTTTTTAACGCTCTAGACAGGATAAAAAGTGCCGAGCGCTGTTTCAACGGATCCGATCCATCCGTTAATAAATTGATCAGCGCTACCCTCCCGGGCCCATCTTGTGGTCCGGCGATCAATCCGAGCAGCAACTGAAAGTCATCCCGTTCGTTCTTTTCCTCCGTGGGCAGGAACAATAACTGTTTTTGCAGCACCGCCACCGCTTCACTTTTTCGTCCGAGTAGATCCAACATTGTCGCATACGAACGGGCAAATCCGTAACCGGCCCGGCGGCCTTGCAGCCGCTCCATATTTTTACGCGCTTCCTCCGCCAGGGTTTCATCAACCGAACCCATGCGCAATCTGGCTTGTTGACGTGCGAGCACAAATCGGGCACGCGCCATGGTCGATGTCGCCAAGGTTTCAGCCTTTTCAAACTGTGCCCGTCCACCACTGGGATCACCGGCCACATCCGCAAGGACACCTAACAGAAAGTAATACCAACCGCGATCTGCGCTGGGCAGGTCTTCTGCCACCAAACTCGAAACGGCTTCACCGGCTTCAGCAAATTCACCTGACTGGGCTGCGACCAATCCGGCCCGCAATTTCCACTCCGGTCCTTTAAGTCCAATGAAATTGTTCAACACTTCCTTGGCTTCGGCAATGCGCCCATCATCCAGCAGTGCCGTGACCAAAGCCAAACTTACTTGCTCTCGGTTTTCGACGGTCTGCTGAAGCATTTCCTGATACAGTAACACCGCCGCAGAGGGAAATCCCAGTTCCTGTGCGCGTTGCGCAGCCAGCAATGATAATGTGCTGCTGCCTGGTGATATTGTCTTCAGCTTTGACCCGCTAGTCAGCGGAGTGGGCGTATGCAGCGGCTCCTGCGCCCAAAGGCCGGTTGCTGCTAAACTCAAGAATAGGATCGAAATCAATCGCATGCGCACGGAGAGAAAGTTGCGACGGCCTGCGGAAACAATCAACCGCGTTATAATCACTTCCGTCTCGCTCCGACCAAAACCTGCAACTTAGTGTTCCCACCGAATTCTCAACCCTTCTTCTATTATGAGTGCACTAATTATCCTAGGTATCATTGCCGCCATCGTCGTCGTTATCGCCCTCTGGGTCGTCGGCATCTATAATAAGCTGGTCGCACTGCGAAATCGTTTCAAAAACGCTTTCGCCCAAATCGATGTGCAACTGAAGCGGCGCTACGACCTCATCCCAAATTTGGTGGAAACCGCCAAAGGCTACCTGAAGCACGAACGCGAAACCCTCGAGGCCGTCATCAAAGCCCGCAATATCGCTGCCTCCGCGGCCGAAGCTGTCGCCTCCAATCCGGCGAATGGCAACGCCGTCAAAAACCTGATGGGCGCCGAAGCCGGCCTAGGTGGTGCCCTCTCCCGCCTGATGGTGGTCGCCGAGCAATACCCCGACCTCAAGGCCAACCAAAACATGATGCAGCTCACGGAAGAGCTCACTACCACTGAGAACAAGGTCGCTTTCGCCCGGCAAGGATTCAACGACAGCGTCATGATCTACAATACGACCCGGGAGACTTTCCCCAATGTGGTTTTCGCCGGTGCCTTTGGTTTCCTTCCCGCAGAACTCTTCCAAATCGAGGACGCCTCCGAGCGTAACGCGCCTCAGGTCAAATTCTCGTAATCCAAAAGGCAGGGGCCATTGTCCCCTATGGCCCTTTGGATGGTTAAAGGCGGTTGAGGACAACCACCCCTACCCTCACAATAAGCTCCCATGGATTTCTTCGAGGCCCAAGCCCGCGCCAAAAAACGCACCTCGCGACTCGTGGTGCTATTTGGCATCGCGGTGCTCGGCACCATCGCATCAGGTTACTTCGCCGCTTGGTTCGCCGTCGGCCAATTTCAGAACTCCAAGCATCAGTCGTACGACAGCTATGGTGAGGTTTACGCCAGCGCTTTGGATCGCCCCTTGTTTGACCCGCAACTCCTGCTTGCAGTTGGGATCGGCACCCTGCTCATTGTCGGACTTTCTTCCTGGTTCAAGTGGCTCTCATTTCGCGCCGGTGGATCTGCCGTCGCCGAAAGTGTCGGCGGGCGGCGGATCGAACCCGGCAGCGCCACTCCAGCCGAACGACGCTTGCTGAATATCGTAGAGGAAATGTCCATCGCCTCGGGTGTGCCCATGCCCGCTGTTTACGTGCTTGATCAAGAAACCGGCATCAACGCTTTTGCCGCCGGTCTTACCACCAGTGACACCGTGGTCGCAGTGACGAAGGGCACTTTGGAAAAACTCAACCGCGACGAGCTGCAGGGCGTCATCGGCCACGAATTCAGCCACATCCTTAACGGCGACATGGGGCTCAATGTGAAACTCACTGCGTTGCTCTTCGGTATCCTCGTCATCGGTTTGATGGGTCGCGGAGTGCTGTGGTCCATGCGCGGGGCGCGGTTTCGTTCCAGCGGTAAGGGCAACTCGGGGGGAATCATGGTGGCGATATTGGGTATTGGCCTCGCGTTGATGATCGTCGGCTACATCGGCTATTTCTTCGGGCGCTTGATTCAGGCCGCGGTCTCCCGTCAACGTGAGTTTCTCGCTGATGCATCTGCCGTCCAATTTACCCGCAATCCGGAAGGCATATCCGGTGCTCTGGGCAAGATTGGGGGCTTCGCACTCGGCTCCCACATCAATACCAACAAGGCCGCAGCCATTGGCCATTTTTTCTTCGCCCAAGGATTCCAGTCCAATTTCGGCGGAGCCTGGGCCACTCACCCGCCGCTTGATCAACGCATCCGCGCCATCAATCCCCAATGGGACGGAGAGTTCTTCGATCCGCCTGAGGAGGTCGACGTCAGTAAGGAAAGTTTTCAAACCAAGGGCTTCGCCCAACCCGCTGGCACATCCTACGCAGTGCCACCGTTGATTGATCCTCTCCGGCGCATCGCGTTCCTGCCCACCGTCGCTATTGCCGATATGGGGCTGTTGACCGATGACTACTATCGGCAGGCCCAGGAACTCCTCGCGGCCATTCCGGAAAACCTGCGTGAAGCAGCCCGTCAACCATCCCAGGCTACTGCCTTGGTTTATGGTTTTTTAATCAGCCAAGATTCAGCAGAAGCCGCTCAGCAAATAGACATCGTCAAATCCACCGATGGAAAAGCGGCAGTAACTGAACTCGAAAACCTGCTTTCGGCTATTCGCACGCTCGATCCCACCGCTAGATTGCCGCTCCTTTTGATCACCACCCCGGCATTGCGACAACTCGAACATGCAGACATGGAACGATTCCTCGGCACGCTCGATGAACTCGTCCACGCGGATACCAAAGTGAGCACTTTTGAATTCGTGTTGCAGAAACTTTTGACCCATCATCTGCGACTGTCGAAGACCCCCACGCAAAATATCGATTACACATCTTTTGGGGCCCTTAGAAAAGAAATTGCCGTCGTGCTCTCCGTCCTTGCCCGCGCAGGTAGTCTTGATCCCCAAGCTGCCGCGCGCTCATTCGCGTTTGGAACCAATCAATTGAAAGTAATCGAATCCTCGATCAGCTTACTCAGTCCTGAGAATTCAGATTTTGAAGCCCTCGACCTCGCTCTCGAAAAATTAGCGGTATCATCTTTGATCATTAAGAAACGCCTGTTGATCGCGGCCGGCCATGTTATCGGCAATGACGGCACCATTACTGTGAAGGAGGGAGAACTCTTCCGCGCCATTGCCGCTGCCATCGACTGTCCACTCCCACCCTTGGGGGCAAACGCAGCATAAGGTTAAATATTGAAGCAGTAATTTGAGAAGTGTGGCGTTGGCCAAAAACAGCGTTGCCTGAGATTAAAACCCCACCCCTGCTGGTAGAGGAACGTTTGCATCACATTCCCGCCATGGATCCTTCGACTCCCAAACCTCCTAAAAAAATTCCCCCGGCCGCCAGCGCCGCTCTTGCCCGTTGGCGCTCCGCCCGCTTTGGCCTCTTCATCCATTGGGGACTTTATGCGATTCCAGCCGGCGTTTGGAAAGGCAAACGCGTGCCCTACATCGGCGAATGGATGATGTTTCGCGAAAAAATTCCCGTTGCCACTTACGAAAAATTCGCCGCGCAATTTCACCCCCACAATTTCGACGCCGCCGGTATCGTCCGCTTGGCGCGTGAAGCCGGTCAGCGCTATTTGGTAATTACCGCGAAGCACCACGACGGCTTCGCAATGTATGATTCCGCATCGAACCCTTACAATGTCGTCAAAGCCTCACCGTGGCACCATGACCCGATGAAGGATCTGGCCCGCGAATGCAAAAAGCAGGGGGTCATGCTTTGTTTTTACTACTCGCAGGATATTGACTGGCATCATCCCGACGGCGCCTGGAACACTTGGGATTTCGATGAGAAAAAGAAAAACACCGACCGTTATCTGCGCGAAAAGGTCTACCCCCAGTTACGCGAATTGTTAACGAACTACGGGCCGGTTGGCTTGATCTGGTTTGATACCCCGGTGACCACCAGCATCCGGCAGTCAGCCGCCATTCGGCGCTTCGTAAAGAAAATCCAACCCGGCTGTCTCGTATCTGGCCGCATTGGTCACGGCATGGGCGATTACGGTATTCCGCGTGACAATCAAATGCCTCCCGGTCGGCTGGCGGGCGATTGGGAAGTTTGTGCCACGCTCAACCACACCTGGGGATTCAAAAAACACGACCACGAGTGGAAATCCGCCCCCGACCTGGTTCGCACCTTGGTCGAATCGGCCAGCAAGAACGCAAATTATCTCCTCAACATCGGACCTGATGCCACGGGTCGCGTCCCCGCCTCCAGTGTCTCCCGTTTGCGCGCAATCGGAGAATGGTTGCAGGAAAATGGCGCCAGCATTTACGGCACGACCCCGTCACCTTTTGCCCACGATTTTCCTTGGGGGAGAATCACGACCAAGGGCAAAATTCTCTACCTCCATCTTTTCGAAAAACCCCCACGCTTTTTCGAACTGCGCGGCCTGCAAACCCGCGTGACCTCCGCCACTCCTCTGCTCGCGCCCGATCGCAAACTAGGCATTCGTCAGGCTAGCGATACCGCCACGGGAATGGCGGTACTCAAACTCGATTTGCAAGGCGTGCGATTCGCGAACCCCGTCACTGTGCTGAAACTGCGACTGGCCAAGGATCCTGTAGTCACATCGGGGCCCATCCAGGAGGCGGATGGCACGATTTCCCTGCTCTCGGCCGAAGCCCGACCACGCGCCACCAAAGGTCAACCCAGCTTGCAGATCAGCCCGCTCGGTTTTACGACGGGTTGGAAAAATACCGCCGACTGGTTGGAGTGGACCGCCACGGTGCTGACTCCCGGTAAATTCAAAATCGAAGTGATAACTACTCACCAACATCTCGAACCTTGGAGCGGCGGACACACCGCTCGCATCGAAGCCGCCGGGCGCTCATTGCGCAAAAAACTTACCCGCGATGCTGAAGTCGCCTACATTCAAGCTGCCTATTTCCCCCGTATCGCCACCCGCATGGGCCAGATCGAGATCACCGAAACCGGCCTTTTCACCCTGCGCATGTTTTTGGATAAAATCCTGCCGCCACCGAAGGACAAGCCACTCTGGGATGACCTCAGCCCACTGGTTGTGAAAGTGCGCCTCTCGCCGGTTTGAACGCATGAACCAAGTCGAACGCCAAACCTTCATTGAGAATTTTCTCTTCATTGAGGACGCGCAGGAACGACTTGGCGCCGTGGTGGATAGCGCCCGCCGACTCACCCCGTTTCCGGCCGATGAACGCACAGAGGCCAATCGAGTCCCGGGCTGCACATCCCAAGTCTGGCTTATCGGCGAGTTGCACGACGGCCACTGCCACTTCCGCTGCGACGCCGATGGACCATTGGTGAAGGGACTTGTGGCCTTCCTCTGTGCATGCTACGACGGCAGCACTCCTGCCGATATATTGGCTAATGAAACCGATCCTCTCGCCGCACTCGATTTGTTGCGCAACCTCTCGCCCACCCGCCAAAATGGCCTCGCCGCCGTCCGCGCCGCGGTTAGGTCGTTTGCCCAATCACACATCTGAGTCTCCCCGCGAATTACGCGGATGATACAGATACTTCAAACCCTGTAGCCGGTCTCAGCAGACTGCATGACGTTGGTCCTGATATCTGTCCCAATCCGAGCCTGCCCGCCAAAGCCTCTTGCGACGTTGGGTGCATCTGTGGTTAAAAGGCTGACTTCAAATCATGAAACTCTACGACGCGCATAATCATCTGCAGGACGAATGGTTGTTGCCCCACATGGATCGCATCGCGGCGGACCTGACCAAAGCCGGGATCGCCGGTGCCGTCGTCAATGGCACCAAGACGGACGATTGGTCAACCGTCTCCACCCTCGGCGCCCGCTTCCCTTGGATTGTGCCGAGTTACGGCCTGCGCGTGGATCAACTCGACACGTAGGCGGTAACGAACTTCAGTCCGCTGTTCCTGTAAGGCTGAACGCTGAACCCGCCCTTGAACTCCCATCGACGCATTTGGCGGAATCAGCGATCCCGCCCTACCATCAATTTCTTGAACAAGAGTAACCCAATAGGTTAATTTGCCTCTGCGATCAATCGCACCACTTCGCCGGCGGCGGCCAAACCAAAGGCGCCGGTCACAAATGCGGCCGTGCCAAAACCGGTGGCGCAGTCGAGTTTGAGGTTGCTGTCCGGTTCCGCCATCGCGCGACAGGTGCCATCGGCCCACGGGAATGCCGGGGACTCGCTCGACCAAATACAGCGGATTCCAAAATGCATTTTTCCTTTCTGCGTGCCGGGCTTAAAACCATGTTCGCGCCGCAACTTTCGCCGCACCGTGCGCAGTAATCCATCACCCCAGGTGTCGCCGAGGTCACCGGCCCGCACTTTCGTCGCATCGCGTTTTCCGGCCGCACCTCCGACCGTCAGCACGGGTCGTCCCAACTCCTGACATTCCGCCAGCAGCAGCGCCTTGTTGGTTACGCTGTCGATCGCATCGACCACATAGTCAAACTTGGTCTCCAACATACGATCAGCCGATGCCTTGGTGAAAAACTCCATCAAGGTCATCACTCGACATACCGGGTTTATCAGGCGCACGCGTTCGGCCAGCACCTCAACCTTGGCCCGACCCACCTGACCATCCAGTGCATGCACCTGCCGGTTGACATTGGTCAAGCACACATCGTCGAGGTCGATCAGGGTCAATGCGCCAATGCCGCTGCGAGCCAGCCCTTCAACCGTCCATGAACCCACTCCACCTACACCCACGACACACACATGCGCAGCCGAAAGTCGCGCCAATGCCGCACTGCCGAACAAGCGGCTGATGCCACCAAATCGCGCCAAATAATCGTCATTCATGCATTGCAGAATTCACTTCCGATCACCCGCCGATCCCAGAGCGACATGGAAGTCACGCCCCGATGGTTGTTGGAATATCCCTAGATCAAACTCACCGATTACTGACATCATGTGATCAAAGATGTCAGCCTGAATCGCTTCGTAGTTGGCCCAAACCGTGTCCTTGGAAAATACATAGATTTCCAACGGCAAACCATGCTCGGTCGGAGCCAACTGCCGCACGAGAAAGGTCATCTCCTGGTGGATCTGCGGATGAGCCTTCAGGTAGGCCACACAGTAAGCGCGGAACGTGCCGACGTTGGTGATCCGTCGCCCGTTGCCCAAAATCTCCAGGTTGGCCTCGCGCTCTTGATTCGCCTGCTTGATCTCTTCGCGCTTGTCCTTGAGGTAATCCTTGAGCAGGTCGATCTTGCTCCAACATTCGATCAACTCCTCATCGGCAAATCGAATTGATTGCACATCCAGAAACAATGAACGCTTGATCCGGCGACCACCCGATTCGGACATGCCCCGCCAATTTTTGAACGAATCTGAAATCAGATTGTAGGTGGGAATCGTCGTGATCGTCTTGTCCCAATTCTGCACCTTCACCGTGGTGAGAGAGACATCGATCACATCACCATCAGCGCCAGCTTTGGGCATCTCGATCCAATCTCCAACCCGCACCATGTTGTTTACCGAGATCATTATTCCGGCCACGAAGCCTAGAATCGCATCGCGAAACACGAGCAACATCACCGCGGTCAAAGCTCCGAGGCCCGATAGCAGGTAGATCGGCGATTTGTTAAGCACCGTCGCCAGCACCATGATCACGCCAAGTAAACTCGCAACCAGTTTGACGGCTTGAAAAAATCCTTTGATCGGAATCTTTCCCGCGTTCTTACTTTTCTCGGTTATGATTTGAATCGCATCCAAAATCGCAAAAAATACTGCGAGCAAGATGAGTATTAGGTAGATGTTTACCGCAGCGTTTACGCCAGCCAACACGGCGGAGCTCTCACCCAATGCATTGTCCCCAAAGGCATTGATCACCATCGCTGGGGCCAGATGGGAAAGTCGCGTAAAGACACCCGATTTCAGCAGCGCATCATCCCACTGTATTCGAGTGTGTTTCACGACCGCAGTTACGGCACTTAGAATCACCTGCTTCGCGATCAAGTTCCCCAACCAGGCCAATGCCAACAGCAACCCCACGCCGATGGTTGAGGCGGCCAAGGCAGCATCCGCTATTTCCAGGCCGTTCGCGCCCAACCAATCCCTAATCCATGTGATCAAACTTTCCATAATGCTTAATGCTTTCTCTACCGAAGCATTCATGCAATCCCACATCCAAATTCTGCGACAATGGTAAAATCTGCCACAATTAAAGTGCCCAACACCTAGCGACTATGCAGATCTTGCCATTAGTCTGGTCAGCATGGGACTTGCATAAAAGTGATGATTACCAATTCGCTGTCATTGGTTCTTCTTTCATGCCCGGAGCGGGGATAACATCCATGCACAAGCCGACCCCATGCCGGGGTTCGGTTCTTTGAACCAATCATGCAAGCCTAACCACATTTACACGGAAAGCGCGGCACCGATCTTCTCCATGATCCTCTGCTCAACAAAGGCACAGCTTTTACCGAGGCTGAGCGCGATCTGCTGGGACTGCGCGGACTCCTGCCGCCGCGCATTATCACCCAGGGACAGCAAGTCGCCCGGGTTCTCGAAACTGTGCGCAGCAAGCACACGGACCTCGAACGCTATATCTATCTGATCTCATTGCAGGAGAGAAACGAGAACCTGTTTTACCGCCTGGTCATGGACAACGTGGCCGAAATGATGCCGCCCATTTACACGCCCACGGTCGGTCTCGCGTGCCAACGCTACGCCCTGATCTTTCGCCGCCCGCGTGGTCTTTTCATCAATCTGCGCGATCCGGGCCACATCAAACAAATCTTGCAGAATTGCCCCAAGCCGATGTGCGCATGATCGTCGTCACGGATGGGGAGCGCATCCTTGGTCTGGGCGATCTCGGCACCAACGGCATGGGCATACCGGTGGGTAAACCTTCACTCTATACCGCCTGCGCCGGGGTCGCCCCAGAATTCTGTCTGCCTGTCATGCTCGATGCCGGCACCAACAATCAGGAATTGCTGGAAGGCCCACACTACCTTGGCCTCTTGCAAAAACGGGAACGAGGTCCCGCCTACGACGAGTTTGTCGATGAATTTGTCCAGGCCGTGCAGGAAATTTATCCGCGCGCCTGCATCCAGTTTGAGGATTTCGGCAACGCCAATGCTTTCCGCCTGGTCCGTGAATATCGCGATCGTATTTGCACTTTCAACGACGACATCCAAGGCACGGCCGCCGTCGCCCTCGTCGGTATTTTATCCGCCTTGCGTATTACCGGAGGCGAACTCGGCGCTTAGCGTATCCTCTTCCAGGGCGCGG
>DFDG01000165.1:13420-22612 GCA_002367815.1 Opitutaceae bacterium UBA3033
GGGCGCGGCCGGGATCGGTATTGGCGAATTGGTGGTTGAGGCCTTGAAAGCCCATGGCATCGCCGAGGCGGATGCACGTCGCCAATGTTGGTTTGTTGATTCCAAGGGATTGGTGGTGGCCAGCCGGACCGATCTCATCAGTCACAAAAGGCCATTTTCTCATGATCACGCGGGAGCCACCACCCTCCTCCAAGCCGTGGAATCGATCAAACCCAACATGCTAATCGGGGTCTCCGGCATACCCGGCACCTTCGATGAAACCGTTGTGCGCGCCATGGGAAAACTAAACCAACATCCCGTGATCTTCGCTCTCTCCAATCCGACCTCCAAGGGCGAATGTAACGCAGAACAGGCATATGGCTGGACCGATGGCCGCGCCGTCTTTGCGAGCGGCAGTCCATTCCCGGATTTCGATTTGGAAGGCCGCATCTTTAAGCCCGGCCAAGGTAACAACGCCTACATTTTCCCCGGCGTGGGACTGGGACTCATCTCCAGTGGTGCACAACGCGTAACCGATGAAATGTTCTTCGTCGCCGGCATTGCACCGATCAGGACCTTTCCGTTGGTCGCGTCTATCCGGATCTGCAACGCATCCGCGAGGTATCAGCCGCCATCGCCGAAGCCGTGGCCAAAGTCGTATTCGATCGGGGACTCACCACCATGTTGCGTCCGGAAAATCTGGGTGAACGCGTGCAAGCGCTCATGTATGATCCATCCTACGTCGACTACGTTTGATCGGCTCTGGAGCCTTTCAACAAAGTGTAGCCGCGTTGCCTGACGACAAGTCCTTTGAAGGACTCAAGGCCCTGAGCAACGTCCTAGAGGAGCAGAGCGACCACGGGGTCTCAGCCGCAGTTTAAAACCCGCCCAGTATTAACCGATCACTCCTTGGCCCGCCCGCCCAGAGCCCGAGCAAGCTCGCGGTCTACAACGCAAACGACTCCACGGCGGTAATCGCGAGACGCTCACGCTCTTGCCATTCGCCTCTGATTTCGACCATGGACAGACTCCGCGATACCAGTGTTTCCCGCCAAAGTTGGCGGCACATCTGCCGGTCTTTTTCGGCTGGAAAACAACGCTGCGGATCAGGAGCGAACGCCATGTCCGTATCGCACAAAAGATAGAGAGTGTAGTTGCGGCAACGCGCCTCCGCTTCGGTTCGCACCCAAGCCGGACATTTTCCCGGGAACAACAAATCGGCCCAGAGCACATTGGTCAGCAGGTCGGTGTCGCAGAATAGCAAACGCTTCGTACAAGGCGCAGCCGCAGCCGCATCCTCGGTCTTCATTTGTCCGCGTGCAATGGTATCCAAATCTTCCGCGGTGATCAAACCGGCTCGCTCATCCCAAAATCCGCGCACAAATTCCGGCACCACCGGTGCGCCAAAATGAGCCCCCAAACGCGCGGCCAAAGTGCTCTTGCCGGTCGATTCCGCGCCGAAAACTACGATACGCTTAATCACGCGAATATTTACAATAAGATTTCAACCATTCGAAATGCCCGCCGATCGCCAGTACAAAGAAAAGCAAATAGAGCACGGCAAACCAATACAGTCCCGCCATCCAATAGACCGCGATCGCCGCCAGATTGACCACCATCCAACCGATCCAATTTTCCAATTTCTTCCGGGCCTGCAACCATTGCGCCAGAATACTGAACGACGCGATAAAGGCATCGCGATAGGGCATCGCCGCATCCGTGTTGGCCTTTAAATACCAACCCCACAAAAACGCCCCACACAGTCCCGTCACGATGCAACCTATCCGCCCTTCCCAAGTCAGTCGTGTGACCCGTAACACCTGTTGATCATCCCTGGGCTGTGACCAGTGCCACCATCCATAGGCCAGCACGATTAAGTAGACCCCCTGCAACTTCATGTCGGCATAGAGCTTGGCGTGATAAAACACGATCCCCGACAACACCACCTGCACCATCCCGATGGGAAAATTCAGGATGCTCTGCCGAATGGTCAGTCCCACGCCGATCAAACCCAGTATGGTGGCCAATTGCTCCATCCATGATGCGCCGATAATGGCGCCCCAGATGTTAAGCAGAACCTCGAGCACTTTTTGCAGAATCTCCATCATGGGTTTTCCACCGCATAGGCTTCCAGTGCTTCCCGCGTGATTACATGTCGGGCAGCACAACGCGGACAGCGGATTTCAATCTTCTGATCATCACCAAACAGCGCAACGGGATCCTGCTTCATAGCCGGCAACAGCACTTGCATCATGCGCTCCTGATTACAGCCACAATGCCACCGCGCCACCCGCGTTTCTAATAACGTGAGGGTTTCCGTATCATCCAACTTTTTCACCGCCTCTACCGTCAAACCACACAGCCAATCCATATCACTGTCCGGATGCTCCGTGAGCATCGCAAAACTGTCTTCGCCCAACTGAAAATATCGCGCGGTCCGTTGTTCGCTTTGGGTATAGAACGCCTCCACCGCTAGCAACGGATCACTGCCGGTAAAGTTTACGGTGCTCCGCCTCGGTGGCTGTTTACCCCGGACCACGTCAGCGTAAAAAATATTGTCCGGCAACTCCTTCACATTATCATCGAATACCCGACCCGTCACCGAGCCCAACTCATTGTCCCCGACCAGAAACAGATTCACCAATGGCTTCTGGAAATTCATGGTCCAGGCCGTCATCACATTCCGAGGCTGCGACGCACAGTGCAGGGTGAATGCGGCCAAAGCGCGCTTGAACATCGCCGCGTTCTCCGGGTTCGGCTTAATTTTCTGATCCGACAGGTGCAGATAAAAATCGACAAACAGATCGCTGAAATCCGCCTGTGCCCACAGCACATTGCGATCACGCACAAAGTAGGTGCGCACCTCCAAACCTTGTTCGGCGGGATTTACGGGAGTCGATTCAGACATGCGTACAAAGAGACACGCCTTGGCGTAATCTCAAGCCCGCAGCTTACTTCCTCAATTCCTGCTCCAGCTTCTTGATCTTCGGGGCGATCACAAATTGGCAGTAACCCGCGTGGGGATTGTTCGCAAAATAGTCCTGATGGTAACCCTCGGCTTCCCAAAATTTTTCCAGCGGCACTATCTGCGTGACAGTGGGTGCGTTAAAAGTCTTCTGCGCCTCAGCCATTGATTTCTCCGCAGCTAGTTTCTGGGCTTCATTCGCATAGAGAATAATGGAGCGATATTGGGTGCCATGGTCGGCACCTTGGCTATTGAGCGTCGTGGGATTATGCGCATCCCAGAAGAAATTGAGCAAGGTCTCCAAGCTGACTTCTGCTGGATCGTAATCGATCCTGATGACTTCCGCATGACCCGTGCGGCCGGTGCCGATCTTTTCGTAGGTCGGCTTGTCCGTGGCCCCTCCTGCATAACCACTCACGACCGACTTCACGCCGGGGAGCATTTCGAAGGCGGCCTCGGTGCACCAAAAGCAACCGCCGCCAAGCACCAAGGATTCCGTTTTAGCTGCAGATACATTCATAAAGGTCAAGAAAAGCGCGAAGACGCCAAAGCGCAAAGAGATGAGTTTCATTACTAATGGGAGACACCATGCGAGAAAGTATTCCCGGCGCAAGCGGTGAGGTTGTGTTGTAGGGCGGGGATTCCGTTCCCCGCCTTGTATGTTTTAACGCATTCGGTGGCGGGGTACGGAGACCCCAACCTACAAATCAATCCGGCCTTCAGCGTGTCAGTTTGCGGTATTTAATCCGGTGCGGCTGATCGGCGTCTTTGCCCTTGCGCTTCTTAAAATCCTCCAGATAGGCCGAGTAATTGCCGGCAAAAACATGCACCTGACTGTCGCCTTCAAAGGCCATGATGTGCGTCGCCACTCGATCGAGGAACCAACGGTCATGGGAAATGATGACCCCGCAACCGGCAAAGTTTTCAAGTCCTTCCTCCAGGGCGCGGATCGAATTCACATCAAGGTCATTGGTCGGTTCATCGAGCAGAATCAGGTTGGCGCCACTCTTGAGCACGCGGGCCAGCAACACCCGGTTGCGTTCACCGCCGGAGAGCACCCCGACTTTTTTCTGCTGATCGGCCCCAATAAAGCCAAACTGCGCACAATACGCCCGACTGTTCACGGTGCGCGTGCCGATTGGCATCATTTCCTGTCCATCGCTGATCACTTCCCAAATCGTCTTTCCATCCTCCAACGAATCGCGCGACTGCTCCACGTAGGCCAGCTTCACGGTCTCCCCCACTTTGAATGAGCCGGCATCCGGTTTTTCTAAATCTGTGATCAACTTGAACAGCGTGGTCTTGCCTGCACCGTTGGGGCCAATGATGCCGACGATGCCGCCGGGCGGCAGTTTAAAGGCGAGATTCTCGAAGAGCAGTTTTTCGCCGTAGCCTTTGCTGACCCCGATTGCCTCGACCACCAGATTGCCCAGGCGCGGACCTGGCGGAATGATAATCTCGAATTTATTTTCCTGTTCCGCCACATCCTGCTTGAGCATCTGCTCGTAGGCATTGATGCGGGCCTGAGCCTTCGATTGCCGGGCCTTCGCCGAGGAGCGGATCCATTCCAACTCACGCGCCATGGCTTTCTGGCGCCGGTCTTCGGTGCGTTTCTCAATGGCGTGGCGGCGTTGTTTCTGCTCGAGCCACTCGGAGTAATTTCCTTTCCACGGGATCCCGTGACCCCGATCGAGTTCAAGAATCCAACCGGCTACGTTGTCCAAAAAGTAGCGATCATGCGTGACCGCAATCACGGTGCCTTCATATCGGGCCAGATGTTGTTCCAGCCAGTTGACGCTATCGGCATCAAGGTGGTTGGTCGGCTCGTCGAGCAGAAGAATCGCCGGATTTTGCAATAGCAGGCGGGCCAGCGCCACGCGGCGGCGTTCGCCGCCGGAAAGATTTTCCACAATCGCATCGGGCGGAGGACAACGCAACGCATCCATGGCCTGCTCCACCAGCGGGGCGACATCCCACGCCCCCAGCGAATCGATCCTTTCCTGCAATTCACCCTGCCGCGTCATGATCACATCTTTTTCCGCGTCATCCTCAGTCGCGGAGAGCTCATCCCAAGTGGCATCGTAGGCCGCCGTAAGATCAGTCAGCCGTTTCACTCCTTCCTCCACGCAAGCTCGCACCGTCGCCCCGGGAGTCAGCCGTGGCTCTTGTTCGAGCAGGCCAACATTGTAACCCGGCTCAAATTCAACCTGCCCGTCGAACTCTTTGTCGTGGCCGGCCAGAATACGCATGAGCGAAGATTTGCCCGAGCCATTGAGCCCCAGCACCCCGATCTTCGCTCCGTAGAAAAATGACAACGAAATGTCGCGGAGGATTTCCTTGCGTTCGATTTTCTTCGAGACGCCAACCATCGAAAAGATTATTTTAGGATTATCGCCAGATTGGGCCATAGGTAACGTGATAATAGCCGGATGCGACCGCGCAAGCCTGCCTGCTCATGGGATGCTCAAATTCCATTAGTGGGGCCGTTTAAGATTGTCACTGTGCGAAGAACCTCCGAACCGACGTCTGGACCGCCATCGCATTAGCGACGGAGGACATCCCGCCGATGGAGGAGGCCTTCCTCGCCCACCAATCGGTCACGAATTCCGCTGCATGAATTGCCGCATCTCTACGTATCTCGTAATGACATTCCGTTTTATTTACTGGCTCGACTTGCGGGCCATCCTTTCCAATTTTATCCCCGCCTCCTGAATTCGGAGATACTCTGGTTAGTCCAACTCAGCCTTGGTCAAAACCTGTTCACCCGTGCGCAAACCGTGGCGGTCCGCAACGCCGTCGGCGAATCGGCCGAGTTGATGGACTTTGCCCAGAAACTCATCGATGAAAGTATGGTCGAAGATCTCGAGACCTTGGAAAAAATCGCAGGTATCGCCATGCAGAAGGCCGCGAATGGTCCCCCAGCCGGTGATCCATTCGAGGCAGATGAGGACGACGATTCCGGTGATAATGCTGGCGGTGACCAAAACGGTAGCGCGGTCGCCCAGGTTGCCGGTGCCTCGAAATTTGCTTTTGAGAAAACCGCAAAAATGGATGAAGATTCCCTGGCCGAGGCCTTCCGTGGTCTGCTTAAGGAATCGGCTGCGTTCGGGGCGAGCGATCTGCACATCTCGACCGGGGTCAGACCTTTCATTCGCAAGAATCGTAGTTTCAGCTTCCTCAGTGAATACGTGATCACCCCCGAGGATGCTCTGCGCTTAAACACCGCTCTCTTATCCGATGGTCAAAAGAAAATATTCAAGGAACGCAAAGACTACGACTAAGCCTTGGCGCTGAGCGCCACGGACCGCTATCGAGTAAATCTGATGTTTCACAAAAACGGTGCAGCCGGGTCCTATCGGATGGTTCCGGAGAAAGCCCGCACACTTTCCGAGCTCGGTTATGCCGATCGCCTGGAAACATTGGAAAAACTCCTGTCGTACCACAACGGACTGATCCTGATCACCGGCCCCGTTGGTTCCGGTAAGACCACCACGCTGGCTGCCATGGTCGCCTATCTGAACGAAACGCGCAAAGATCACATCATTACCGTCGAGGATCCCATCGAGGTCGTGCAGTCAGCCAAGGGGTGCAACGTTTCGCAACGCGAAGTCGGCCCGCATACGAAATCATTTGGCTCTGCCCTCAAAGGTGCCCTGCGCGAAGATCCCGACATTATTGTCATCGGTGAATTGCGCGATCTCGAGACCATCGAAATGGCAATCAGTGCGTCAGAAACCGGCCACTTGGTCATTGGCACGATGCACACGAGTGATGCAGCCACCACGCTCAACCGGCTCCTCGATGTATTTCCCCCATCCCAACAAACCCAGATTCGAACCAGTGTCGCGGAAAGTTTGAAGGGGGTTATTTGTCAGCGTTTGTTACCCTCACCCGACGGCTGCCTCGTGCTGGCCTGTGAAATCCTCATCAGCAACCTCGCCATTCAAAGTCTGATCAAGGAAGGCAAGAGCACCGGACTGCGCAATACGATGGAGACCGGCCTTAAGGAAGGCATGTGCCTCATCGATAACGTTGTGTTTCAACTCTTCAAAGAGGGGAAGATCGAAGCCGAAGTCGCCCTCGCCAACATCGGGAGTCGCATGATCCGAGCAAAAATCAAATAACCATGGCCGCCATTGATTCCCTCCTCACCGCCATGCTTGATAAAGGCGGTTCCGATCTTCATCTCACCGTTGGTTTGCCGCCAAAAATCCGGACCTCCGGTGCCCTGGTGCCTCTGACTGATGAGCTGGTTGACAGCAAAACCATGGAGTCGCTGCTCAAGGAGATCTGTCCCGAACGCCGTTGGAACGAGTTTTTGGAAACCAAGGATCTCGACCTCGCCCACGAGATTCCCGGCGTGGCCCGTTTCCGGGCCAATTACCTCTACAACCACTGGGGGCAGGCAGCGGTCCTTCGACAAATTCCGGCCAAGATTCTTTCCCTCAGTCAGCTCAATCTGCCCGAATCCCTCAAAAAGCTCTGTCACCTCAACGAGGGTTTGGTGGTCGTAACCGGACCGACAGGTAGTGGCAAGTCGACCACGCTCGCGGCGATGATCGACTACATCAACGAGAACCTCTGCAAACACATCATCACCATTGAGGATCCGATCGAGTTCGTGCATCCGGTCAAAAAATCCGTGATCGTCCATCGCGAAGTCGGTGAGCACACCGAGTCTTTCTCCGCCGCCCTCAAAGGCGCCATGCGTCACGACCCCGACATCCTGCTGCTCGGTGAAATGCGGGAAATGGAAACCATCAAGCTGGCTCTGGGTTGCGCCTCCATGGGCATGTTGGTTTTCGGCACGCTGCACACCAACAACGCACCCAAGACCGTCGACCGCATTATCAATACCTTTCCCGCGGATGAGCAAAACCAAGTGCGCGTGATGCTCGCCAGTTGTCTGGCCGGGGTCGTCGCCCAGTTGCTCTGCAAAAAGGAACCCAAAGGACGCTGTGCGGTGCACGAAATCCTACTCACCCACGAAGCCCTGCCCAACGTCATCCGCAGTGGTCAGATCGCCAATATCCGGGCCATCATCGAGAGCGGTTTGAACGACGGCATGATCACCATGGACAACAGCCTGATGAATGCGGTCAAAGGGGGGATAATTTCCGCCAAAGAAGCTTACATGAAGTCGTCCAACAAGGCCATGTTTGCCCCGCTGCTCAAACCAGGCGACCTCGAAGGCGAGCATTGATGGCGTGCACATCACCAGATACTCGGACTGATTGAAGGTAGCATACGCGGAATCGTTGGGCTGATACTGGGCGTAATACAACTGGTTCCGCAATAAGCGCGGCAGTCCATTACCCCACTGTAACCACAGATCACTCGGGATGGGCCAGCCTTCGCACCAGCTTCGGCTCGGCAAGCATTGATGAAATGAGGTTGGCCGCAAAGAGGCACAGAAAGCACAAAAATAAGCCCGGTCTAACCAGATCCAGGATCCAAAGAATCCGACCGCGTTTGAAGATATCAATGCGCCTTAGGCGCAAGGTGCATGTCCATCGGCAGGACAAATACCTTTGTGCCTTTTTGCGGCTAAACCCAAACAGACGCGTTGAAGCCAATGTGCTCCACCCATCCGTAACTATCCGCGTGATCCGCGGCCAAGAAATCATGAGGGGAAATTAGCGTTCATTAGCGGTTCAAACAAAAAGGCATCACGCCGCGTGTGACCGCAGCGTGACGCCGTTCTTGCAGGCAGAGGGTTGTTTCGGGTTACGCTACATCGAAGCGGTCCGCACTCATCACCTTGTTCCAGACGGCCACGAAGTCCTTGACGAACTTCGCCTGCGTGTCGCTCTGGCCGTAAACCTCGGCAATGGCGCGCAACTGGGAGTTGGAACCAAACACCATGTCGACGCGGGAACCCGTCCACTTCACGTCGCCGGTGGCACGGTCGCGCAGTTCAAAGGTGGCCTCGGCTTCCGAAGTCGCCTTCACCACGTTGCGCATGTCGAGCAGGTTGACGAAGAAGTCGTTGGACAGGGTCTCCGGCCGGTCGGTGAAGACACCGAGTTGGGACTTGCCGTGGTTCGCGTTAAGCACGCGCAGGCCGCCGATGAGCACGGTCAATTCCGGTGCGGTCAGCGTGAGCAACTGGGCCCGGTCGATCAGCAAACGCTCGGTCGGGAGCGGATGTTGCGACTTCTGGTAGTTGCGGAAACCGTCAGCGATCGGTTCGAGCACGGCAAAGGATTCCGTGTCCGTCTGCGCTTGCGAAGCATCGGTGCGACCCG
>DFDG01000042.1:0-38674 GCA_002367815.1 Opitutaceae bacterium UBA3033
CGCAGCACCACATGCGCGGACTCACCAAACTCACCAACGCCAGAGCCGCAGCCGTCTGTGACCTTCGTCCGGAATTCGCGCAAAAAACCGCTGAAGAATTCGGCATTGCCCGCTGGTCCACCAATGCAGCAGAACTTTTTGCCGACCCCTCGATCGACGCGGTCGTCCTTGCCTTGCCCGCCGTTGCGCGCACAGCCCTCGCCGTTGAAGCGTTTAAAAACGGCAAGCATGTGTTGACCGAAAAACCCGTGGCTATGAACGCCGCAGAGATTCGCACCATGATCGCCGCTCAAGGGGACTTGGTCGGAGCCTGCTGTTCATCGCGCTATCACAATTTCGAGTCGGCCAAAGCCGCCCACGATTTCATTCAAAAAGGTGGCTTGGGTAAAATCCGCACGATTACCTGTCGTGCCTCCAATAAGCCATCGGACCACCCTTCACCCAATCCACCGGTTTGGCGGTTGCGCCGCGATCTCAATGGCGGAGGCATTTTCGTCAATTGGGGCTGCTACGACTTTGATTACCTCATGGGCATGTTTGATTTTAAACTGACGCCGCAATACGCCCTCGCCCGCACCTGGCAGGTGCCCGCGGCTTTCAAAGCCTATGCGGCGGAAGGCTCCGATGCAGAGACCCACATCACGGGTCTGGTCACTTTTGCCGAAGGCTGCGTGCTCACTTATGAAAGGGCAGAGTTCTCCTCCCTGCCGGAAGGAAGTGTCTGGCAAATCTGCGGGGATAAAGGCGCGCTCAACTTGCAAATGCTCAAAGCCAAATCCGCCAATATTGTGCTCACCGAACCGAACCCTGGAACCGGCACCAAGACCACCGTGCTTTGGGAAGGTGACGAATCGCAATCGAGTGCCGAACACGATGGCGTCGTGGCGGATTTCGTCGGAGCCATCATCGACCAACGCAAGCCCCACACTACGCTGGAAGACTCCCTGCTCTTTGCGCGCGTCACCGATGCTTTCTATGCATCGGCCGAAAGCGGCAAGCCAGTCAGCTTCGAATAAGCCGACCTTCGCAGATTACGTATTCGACCGGGTTGCCCCCCACATCATGGGCGAGTGCTCGTTCGTCGTGGTGATGCAACAATATCAGGTCAGCTCGCTGCCCCTGCGCGATCGTGCCTCGGTCACTCAGACCGAGGAGTGCGGCGGCATTTATGGTGCATGCCGCAATTGCTTCCGCCGGGGTCAATCCGCAATGACGCACGGCCAGCGCAATTGCAAAAGGCATGGAATGGCAGGGCGCTGATCCCGGATTGAAATTTGTGGCCAAGGCCATGGCTCCGCCCGCATCCACGAATCGCCGGGCCCGGGCATAACGCCCATCAGTGTGAAATCCGGTGCAAGGTAAAATCACCCCCATCGTCGAGGAACCCGCCAGTCGATCGATATGAGTATCCGTGCTCGCTTCCAGGTGATCCACGCTCAATGCGCCCAGACTGATAGCTTCCGGTATCATGCCCAGAGAGTTGAATTGATCAGCATGCACCCGCAGGGGATGTCCCGTTGCCCGTGCCGCTTTGAACAACTGCATGCACGCTTCTTTCGTCCACGCCCCTTCCTCGCAAAATGCATCGACCACCACGCCGGGGAAGTTCGCCGTCACGGTCGGTAAAGTTTCCGCAATTGTCATCCGCACAAATTTCTCCAGATCATCCTCAAAGGCATGCCCCAGCAGCGCGGTTGATCGTAACGTTCCCACCCACCTCTTTGCCGCCTCCCGGATTGCTTTCAGCATCTTTAACTCGGTTTCCGGGTTAAGCCCGTAACCGCTTTTAACTTCAACGGTGGTGGTGCCTCCGTCCATCATCATGCCCAATCGTTCGACCAATCCAATGGTCAGGGTTTTAACTCTGGCTGCGCGCACGGATTTAACCGTCGAGTGTATACCTCCACCCCGTTTCAGAATATCCAAGTAAGGCACGCCTTTCAGTTTCATCTCCCATTCATTCAGTCGATCACCTGCCCAACAAGCGTGGGTATGACAATCGACAAAACCCGGCAGCAAAACCTGCCCCCGAGCGTCGATCACATCGGCATCTTTCGGAGCGAAAACCGACTTACCGACCGCCGCGATTTTCCCGTCATCAATCAGAACTTCACCATTGGGCAAGATACCCAAGTCTCCCAATGCCCCGCCACGGCGGGGACCGGTTGGACCGACGAGAGTGAGGATCCGGGCATTGCGTATGTGTATTTTCATCGTCGTGAGAACCCTTCGATAAAAGTCATGAACAAATGAGCGGCCACTCTGGCGGTGCGACCGTCAGCATCGCGCAGCGGGTTCAACTCCATCACATCGAAACAACGAACGTTGGGAGATTTACCACAAGCCCGCACCCATTGCTCCGCTTCCCGCACCGTCCACCCGGCCGGATTGAGCGCACTCACTCCGGGCGCATGAGAGGCATCGAGCACATCCAGATCGAAACTGGCAAAAATATTCTCCTCGGGCGGAATCGAAACTGGAGTTCCATCCGGATAATGTTTCCCCCCGTGCCGGGTAAACCAATCATGGTGTTCTGTCGCATTCACGAGCGGCCGATAACCGTGCAGATGCAGTGAACTAACGCCGCAATCTTCGATCAGCTTCCGGAATGGCATGCCCGATCCTGGCGTTTCGCGGACGTCGAGATGGGCATCAAAATAGATTGCCGCCAATTGCGGATACTTGGCCGCAACGGCCCGCACAAAAGGATAGGTCAGATCATGCCCTCCTCCGATTGCGATCGGAAACAACCCCGCATCGAGCAGAGCCGATGTCGCGGCTGTCACGCGATCATGAGTCGCTTCAAGTGATTCCGCCGGCTCCACATCTCCCGCATCAAATACCCGCCGCCATTCGGAATGATTACTACCGTATCCCGCCAATGCCTCACGAAATGCCTTCGGCCCATGGGCCGCACCCGACCGACCGTGGTTCAATTTTACTCCGGTATCATCAGGCAAACCCAGCAAAGCGATCCGGCAACCTTCATGGTTATCACGCTGGATGGACGCGGCGAAGCGACCAGCCGAAATCTGACTCGGCCATCGTCCTTGGTTGGTGTGCGGAATCGTTAACATGCGTTTAATTTTATTTCATCGGAATCGGCACCTTCAATTTTCGAGCGCAAGCCTTGGCTTCGTCGTAACCTGCATCCACATGACGAAATACGCCCATCATCGGATCGTTGGTGAGCACTTTTTCGAGTCGGGCGGCGGCTTCCGGGGTGCCGTCGGCTACGATCACCTGTCCAGCATGTTGACTGTAGCCAATACCGACTCCGCCGCCGTGGTGAAAACTGACCCAGGAAGCACCACTGGCGACATTGACCATAGCGTTGAGCAAGGCCCAATCACTGATCGCATCCGACCCATCTTTCATGGCCTCGGTCTCGCGATTCGGACTCGCCACCGAACCACAGTCGAGGTGATCGCGTCCAATCACGATCGGCGCTTTCACCCGCCCATCGGCGACCATCTGGTTGAACCGCAATCCGGCCCGATGGCGCTCGCCCAATCCCAGCCAGCAAATCCGCGCCGGCAGGCCTTGGAATACCACCCGCTCTCCCGCCATTTTTAACCAGCGGTGCAAGCCCGCATCTTTAGGGAATAGTTCCAACAAGGCCCGATCAGTTGCCGCAATATCTTGGGGGTCGCCCGATAACGCCACCCAACGAAAAGGTCCCCGCCCCAAACAGAATTGAGGTCGGATGTAGGCCGGCACAAATCCGGGGAACGCAAAGGCCCGTTTCACCCCTTGGTTGAAGGCGTGTTGCCGCAGGTTGTTGCCATAATCGAATGTCTTGGCGCCGCGTTTTTTCAGTATGAGCATGGCGCGCACGTGACGCGCCATCGAGGACAGGGAAAGTTTTTGATACTTAATTGGGTTCTTTTTGCGCAGCACCGCGGCGGCCTTCAGGTCGAAACCGACCGGCACATAGCCCACCAGGGGATCGTGCGCACTGGTCTGATCGGTCAGGACATCGACCTTGATTTTTCGCTCTATCAGCCGTTCCAACAACCCGGAACTATTTGCGACCACACCCACGCTCAACGCCTGCTTGGTTCCAGCATAGTTGATCGCCCGATCTATCGCTTGGTCGATGCCCGGGGCAATTTCATCGAGATAACGATCATGCACCCGTTTCCGCAGCCGGGAACGGTCAACATCAGCAATCAAGCACGTGCCGCCCGCCATCGTTACGGCCAATGGTTGGGCCCCACCCATGCCACCACAACCCGCCGTCACACATAACCGACCGGTCAGATCGCCGCCGAAGTGCTGCCGCCCCACTTCCGCAAATGTTTCGTAAGTGCCCTGTAGAATTCCCTGGGTGCCGATGTAGATCCAGGAACCCGCGGTCATTTGCCCATACATCATCAGACCCTTGGCCTCGAGGTCATCAAAAGTCTCCTGGGTCGCCCAATGCGGCACCAGATTACTATTGGCAATCAGCACCCGGGGGGCATCGGGATGGGTCCGCACTACCCCAACCGGTTTACCCGACTGCACGAGCAATGTTTCATCGGGCGCAAGCTGTCGCAACGTTTTGACCATTGCGTCGTAACTCGCCCAATTCCGCGCCGCTTTGCCCCGACCGCCATAGACCACGAGTTCGGCTGGTCGCTCCGCTACTTCCGGATCGAGGTTATTCATGAGCATACGCATGGCAGCCTCGGCCGCCCACGACTTGCAGGTCAGCTGGTTGCCGCGGGGGGCGCGAATGATCCGTTTCTTTTTGATCAATGTTATGGTTCTGAGTATTTCAATGTAGCCGGCCACTGGATTGCTCGGTTGCTGAAACCAACGAGCCGCTTTTAACCAGGTTGAGCGCTGTTTGAATATCCTGGTGAAACAGCCGGTCAGCTTCGGCGAAAGCGAGATGTCGGCGCACTTCCGCGTGGGCAGACTCGACTCCGAGTCCGGCCTTCAGGGGGTGAATAAAATCGAGTGCTTGCGCCGCACACATCAACTCAATCGCCAGCACAGTTTCTACATTGCTGACGACTTCGAGCAACTTGGTCGCCGAGATGGAACCCATTGAAACGTGATCCTCCTGGCCCAGAGAGCTCGGGATCGAATCCACCGATGCCGGATGCGAGAGAATCTTGTTTTCCGACACCAGGGCCGCGGCGGTATATTGGGGCAGCATGAATCCGGAATTGAGTCCCGTATCGCTCATCAGGAGTTTGGGCAGTTTAACCTCACCCATGGAGTCACCGCCCAGGAGCAAATAGATGCGGCGCTCCGAAATTGAGGCGATCTCGGCCGTGGCAATGGCCAGGAAATCCATCGCAAAGGCCAGCGGTTCACCGTGAAAATTCCCACCGCTCACTACCTCACCATTAGGGAAAACCAGCGGATTATCTGTGACCGAATTCAGCTCTGTTTCCACCGTAGAGATGGCAAAGCGCACCGTATCACGCACGGCCCCGTGCACCTGAGGCACGCAACGAATCGAATAGGGGTCCTGCACTTTCCCACAGTTGAGATGGGAGGGTAAGATCTCGGAATCGATGAGCAATTGCCTAACGTTCTCCGCCGATTCAATCTGCCCTTGGTGCGGTCGGGCCGCATGGATACGGGCATCAAATGGCGTGGCGCTGCCGCGCATTGCTTCGAGCGTCATCGCCGCCGTGATATCCGCGACCTTGAGTAAATCCTGAATACGCAAAAGGGTATGCACCGCATGGGCGGCCATGAATTGCGTGCCGTTGATCAGCGCCAGCCCTTCTTTCGACTTCAAACGCAAGGGCACCAAACCAAGTTGGTCCAAGGCCACCGTTGCCGGTTGCTTGCAGCCATCCGGCATCAGCACTTCACCCAACCCCAATAACGGCAGGGTGAGATGAGCGAGCGGCGCCAGATCTCCAGAAGCACCAAGTGATCCCTTTGCATAAACCACCGGGCTGATGTTGGCGTTATAAAAGCTCAGCAAATATTCGACCAATACCGGCCGCACCCCGGACAGACCCAAGACCAGAGAGTTGATCTTCAGGAGCAGCATCAGTTGCACGATTTGAGCATCAACCTCGCGACCCACCCCTACCGCATGGCTGAGGATCAAATTCTCCTGCAATTTGTCCACATCTGCCGGGGAAATACGTTTGTGCGCCAAGATCCCAAAACCGGTGTTGATGCCATAATAGGACGTGTCACCTGAAGCCAAGCGCTCAACTACGGAGCGTGATTCGGTTATCCTCTTTTGTGCATTCGTCGTCAGCACCAACTTGGCAGGAGTAGCCAACATTTCACGAATCAGTGCCAGCGTGAGGCGTTCATCGCCTAGTGCAGTGGTGGAAGTCATAACAGGCGGGTAATGTCATAAAGCTGAATCCCGGTTAATCCACGTGCAAGGGTTCGACCTTCGTCACCGGCCAAATAGTCCGAAAGGATGATCGGAGTCAGGCGCATGAATAGGCCCCTGAAAAAATGAAACACTGCTTTGCCCCCGGAAGAGTTTTAGTTATGGTGATTTCCTATGTCCGACCTATCTGACCTTTATCAACAGGTCATCCTTGATCACAACCGACGCCCGCGCAATCGGGGCAAACTGCCCACCGCCAATCGTGTGGCCCATGGCGATAATCCCTCCTGTGGTGATCAATGCAGCGTTTATATCGACTTGGAGGGAGACCTGATCAAGGACCTCTCATTCGACGGTTCCGGCTGCGCCATTTCTCAAGCCAGTTCTTCGTTGATGACCACGCAGATCAAGGGCAAGACCGCAGCCGAAGTGGAAAAACTATTCGAAGAATTTCACCATATCGTGACCACAGGCAATGCGCCCGAAGAAATCAGTGATGTCGCCGCATTCGCCGGCGTTCATGCCTTCCCCGCCCGCATCAAGTGCGCCACCCTTGGTTGGCACGCCGCGCTCAACGCCCTCAAAGGCGACCCGGTCACGACCACGACCGAGACCCACACCGACTGACCTTACTGCTTATGCCCAACTGGCAAAATGTCCGCGCTGATTTCCCAGTGCTCAATCAACAGGTGAACGGCAAGCCGCTGATCTATCTCGACAATGCCGCCACCGCCCAGAAGCCGCGCAGCGTGATTGATGCGCTGGTCAACTACTACGAACGCGACAACAGCAATGTGCATCGCGGTCTGCACACCCTCTCGATGCGTGCCACCAATGGCTACGAAGGAGCTCGGGCTCGCATCGCCCAATTCATCAACGCCAGCGATCCCGCCGAAATCATTTTCACCCGCGGCACGACCGAGAGCATCAATATCGTTGCCCGCAGTTGGGGTCACACGCATCTCAAACCCGGCGATGTGGTTCTGACCACTGAAATGGAGCATCACTCCAATCTCGTGCCATGGCAACAAGCGGCCAAAGCCAGTGGAGCCACGCTCAAATATGTGCCGGTGCTCGGTGAAAATGCCGAAGGTGGCCTGGATCTCACGGCACTGGATGAATTGCTCACTCCAGGTGTAAAGCTCTTCGCCTTCACTCATATTTCCAATTCCCTGGGCACCATCAATCCGGTCAAGGACCTGTGCCGTCGGGCACGCGCCGTAGGTGCCATCACCGTAGTGGATGCCGCCCAATCGATCGGACATGGACCAATGGATGTGCAGGATATGGACTGCGATTTTCTCGCATTCTCCGGCCACAAAATGTGCGGCCCCACTGGCATCGGCGTGCTTTATGGCCGGCGTGCATTGCTTGATAAACTCGCTCCCGATGAAACCGGCGGTGGCATGGTCGTGACCGTTGATTATTCGGGTGCCACTTGGAAACCCTCCCCCGAAAGATTCGAAGCCGGCACCCCCAATGTCGCTGATGCGATAGCCCTGGGTGCGGCGTGCGATTACTTGGACAAACTTGGTCGTGCAGAGATTGCCAAACACGATATCGAATTGGCTCAACTCGCCTTCCAAAAACTAAGCGCAATACCGGGCATTCGTATTTTGGGACCAACAGGTGAACGTAGCGGATTGGTGAGTTTCGCATTCCAGGATATGCACGCCCATGATGTCGTCACTTTTGCAGACGAGGATGGCATCGCACTACGCGGTGGCCACCATTGCAACCAGCCCTTGATGCGAAAGCTCGGTCTCACTAGCACCACGCGAGCGAGCTGCTATATCTATAATACAGCCGAGGAAATCGACGCATTGGTCGCCTCGTTACTCCGGATCCAAAAGTTTTTCAGGATCGATTAATTTCGCTCAGACGATCGGAGCGGATCGCCGTTTCCTGCGCATGGCCAGTTTCAGCAGTAGACGGTCAAACCGACGCCGGTGCAACAATCCGTCAAGCACATCAAAGTGCTGAGGCACCATGTATCGCGGATTCAATTGCCGCACTTTCTCCAAACTGGCGGGCATTAATTCAGGAGCACTGTTCAATATCGGCGGAGGAAGATGCACCTTGAAAAAGTAGCTCGCAAACAAGTCGCCACTGAAAAGCAAATTCTGCCGAGCACTGTAAAATCCACAATGCCCCAAGGTATGACCCGGCAAATGCACGATTTTCAAGCCGCCCCAGAAGGGAAGTTTGTCCCCATCCTCCAATGGCACATCAATGAGCGCGGTTTGCCCAACCCCGAACAATACGCGGGCCGTCGCTTCCAATCGACCACCCCAACGGTTGATTCCCGCATAAGGAAATTTTCCGTCGATATGTGCCTGTTCCAAGGGATGGGCATAAACGGGGGCCCAGTCCATCGTTTCGCCCAAGCCACATTACCCGCATGATCGATATGACCATGAGTCAATAGGATCGCTTTGACATCCGAGGGTCCAAGTCCCAATCGGTGCAATTTGCGGCGAATCAGGATCGGTTCTCCTACTAAACCGGTATCGAGCAAGACTACATGGCGGTTTTCATCCACCAACAAATGGCAGCAACCCATTACTCCCCGGATGGGGTGGATTTGGCCCCGGCCCAACGGTTCGCATCTCATCATTGTAAACGAATCAAGGATATTAGTAGCATCAATAACACCAGCACTGATCGAGGTGACACACATTTCCCTTCCAAATCGTTCAAAAAAAGACCCCAATCAAAGAATATGCGGTATCGAACCGCCTCAATCTAAACTGCTAAAATAGTAAGACATGAGTAAATCCATCGATCGCGATTCAACGGCCTCGAATTCCAAAACAAGTGGTAAGCCTCGCTATCCCGGCATACGCGTCACCTGCAATGGCAACTATCTCGTTGCACAGTATGTAGAGATACGAATAACCGAAGGTGGAGTGTTTTATCCCATAACCCCTTCCACCGAGGGCGGCGAAATCTACCAACAATCGTTTGCTCAAGGTGAACTCAATGTCTGGGGCCAGCAAAAAATCGCCGTTGAGACCGAAGGCGAGCATGCTGCACAAGGCGGGGCCACAGCCTACGCCGTGCAGGGTCACCGCACCGTCAATTTCACTTCCGGCCAAGGTCTCGTTTACGCCATGGAGCAGTATTATCATGCTCCAGGCAAACTCTCGACCATGGTGCTCCAAGTTGGGGCCCGCGCACTGACCAAACACGCCCTTAACGTGCATTGCGGACATGATGATTTCTACGCCGCACTCGACACCGGCTGGACAATGATGATGGCCAAGGACGCACAACAGGCCGCCGACCAAGGCATCATCATGCGCAAGGTTAACGAGCTCTCGCTCAATCCCGGCATGAATATCCAGGACGGCATGCTCACGACTCATTCCGAGCGCATGTATCTGGCCCCCGAGGCGGAATTTCTGCGCGAATTTCTCGGCGCCCCGGATGAGATGATCGAGTGCCCCACCCCGGCGCAACGCGAGCTCTTTGGTCCCACCCGCAGGCGAGTGCCCCGCATGATGGATTTGAAAAACCCCCTGCTGCTTGGTCCGGTGCAGAATCAAGAACACCATATGAACGGCGTCGTCGCACGCCGGAATAATTTCAATGAACCAATCCTTGGCCTGCTTGAGCAGGCATTCACTGAATTCGGGCAACTTACCGGACGTCACTATGGATTCGTTACCAAATACAAAACCGAGGATGCGGATACTGTGTTCGTTTCACTCGGCTGCGCTGCGGATAACATCGAAGCCGCCTGCGATTATTTGCGCGAGCAACGCAACGCCAAGGTCGGTTCGATTCATATCAACGTTATCCGGCCTTTCCCCGAAGCGGCCGTCATTGAGGCACTGCGGGGCAAGAAAAACGTCATCGTGTTGGAACGCACCGATGAAGGATTATCGGGTGATAATCCACTCGCGCGCGACATCCGCGTCGCACTGAGCAAGGCCAACGAAGTCACCAAGTTTGGCACCGTCACCGGACTACCCGCGCTGTCCCCGGATGAAACCCCACGAATATTCCGCGGGGCCTATGGTATCGGATCACGCGATTTCCGCCCCGAGCATACGCTCGGCGCCTATGAATTCGCCACGGGGCAGACCAAGCGCACCGATGGTCGCAGTGCAGCTGATGGGGCTACATTCTTTGTGCTTGGCGTGATTCACCCTTACGCAGTCATCAGTAAAGACATTCCATCCCTCCTGCCCGAAAACGCCATTGCGGTTCGTTTTCACTCTATCGGCGGCTGGGGTATGATCACCACCGGCAAGAACCTTGGTTCCATCATTGGCGACTTCGGGCAATTCATCTCCGAACAAAGCCCGACCTACGACGAAGACGGCACCCTCCTTGAAAAACTCTTTGTGATGGCGAACCCGAAATACGGTTCGGAAAAGAAAGGGGCACCCACGAATTACTACCTCACCGTCGCTCCTTCGCAGATCAAAGTGAACTGCGAATTGAACCACGTTGATGTGGTCCTGTGCTGCGATCCCAAAGCCTTCACGCACACCAACCCACTCGAAGGATTGAAAAAGGGCGGTTCATTGGTCTGGGAATCCGGCGAATCCCCCCAAGTCGCCTGGCAGCGGGTCCCCGCAAAATACCGCCAATGGATTCAGGATAACAAAATCCGCATTTTCATCCTGCCCGGTTTTGATATCGCCCGCAAGGCCACCGAGCAAACGGAACTACAACTCCGCATGCAGGGGAATTCATTCCTCGGCGCGTTTTTCCGGGTCTCACCTTTCCTGAAAACATTTGGGATATCCGAAGACCAATTCCAAAGCGTGGTGCACAAACAATATGTCAAAAAATTTGGTCGCTTCGGCGACGCGGTCGTTACTTCCAACATGACCGTAATGAACGAAGGTTTTTCACGGGTGACCGAAATCCAATACGGTAAAACGGATGACGACGACCGTTCCTCGATGCGGAATCCCCTGCTGGCACCAATCGGTGAGCATGAATTTCCACCCACCGCAGGTTGCGCGACTGATGGCTGTGGCAGTATCCCGATGCCGGCGGCCCAAGCGGCTCGGGCTCCGTTTCAATCCATGTCCAAATTCGACTCCGAGTTTCGTGCTGGATTGGGTTACCATCAACCCGCAGGTGCCTTCGCTTCTGTTGGTGTAATGGGGGCCGGCACAGGTGCCACCCAGTCCAAGTATGTCGCCCGTCGCGAGACTCCCGTATACATTGCGGAAAATTGCACGCAATGCATGGAGTGTATCACGGCATGCCCTGACACCGCTTTACCCAACACGGCACAAGACGTTTCCACGGTGCTAAAAACCGCGATAAACAACTATGTTACAGATCGTGACGAGCGCATGAAATTCGGTCCGGAAATTGCAGGGTTGGAGCAACGAGCACGCGAGAAGATGAAAGAATCCGTCAAAGCGAAAAGCAAAGTGCCCTTCAAGGACATCATTCGCGACGAGGTGAATGGCCTCACGACCATATCGGCCAAAGCGAAGGCCGAGTTCGTCAACATCATCGACAAACTCCCGTTGGCCTATGGCAGCGTGCCGGCTATTTTCCGCTCCCTCGAAGCCAAGAATCCCGGAGAAGGAGGCCTGTTCTCCATCTTCGTTTCCGATCTATGCAAAGGCTGTGGAGAATGCGTGCAGGTATGCGGTGATCATGACGCGTTGCGCATGACCCGTGAGACCGAAGACCTCAACGCGGAGTTGGCCACCGCCCAAGTGTTCTCGCGCTTGCTGCCCGACACCCCGCAAAAATATCTTGGCCTCTACGATGACAATGACGCCGCTAGTTCACGCGAGGCCGCCTTGCGCAATCACCTGATGGTTCGTCGCAACTATGAAGCTCTGGTCTCCGGCGATGGCGCCTGTGCTGGCTGTGGCGAAAAGAGCATCCTTCGTTCTGCTGCCTCAGTCACCGAAGCCTACATGCGGCCGCTTTACCACAAGAAGGCCGACCGCCTGCGGGCCAAAGCGGCCAGAATTACCAAGGAAGGAGCCGAAAAGCTCGCGGCCCTCAAGACCCGCAGCGAAACCGAATACGCCCTCTACCGTAAAACATTCGCCCATGTCATCGTCGGGCTCGGCGGTGAAAATGAAGAAGATACGGCGAAGCGAATCTCCGACTATGAAGCCAAGCATGGCGCAATCACCGATGATCAACTCATCAACGGATTGATCGCCGTCCTCGAGCAGGATGCGTTTAACCACAAGGATCTGCAATCGGTGGATGGCCGCCGGGCAAACGGGATGTCGGTAATGATGATGGGCGCGAGCACGGGTTGTAACACCGTCTATGGCTCCACTCCTCCGGCGAATCCTCATCCTTACCCTTGGATGAATTCACTCTTCCAAGATGGCGCTACGATTTCCTGGCTCATGGCTGAATCTGTAATCGTCAATCACGCCCGCCGTTCAGTCTCACCGGAGCGCATGGTTGATGCCCTGCTGGATCGATCCGAAAACGTTTCCAGTGATGCCGAATACTTTACCCTCACCCGTTTGGACGACGCCCTGATGACCGAACAGGAAATTCGGGAATTGCCCAAGGTATGGGTAGTGGGCGGCGACGGCGCACTTGGCGATATCGGCTTCCAAAATGTTTCAAAGGTAGTTCTGCAAAATAGGCCCAACGTGAAGATTCTCATGCTCGACACGCAGGTCTACTCCAATACTGGTGGCCAAAACTCCGACTCATCCACAATGCTGGGCGGCTATGACATGAACCAGTTCGGGGCGGCTTCTCAAGGCAAGCTCATCGAGAAGAAAAACGTCTCGGAAGCATTCACGAGCGGTCACGGTTCTCCTTACGTGGCCCAAGTTTCGATGGCCAACGCCGCCAAGCTCTACAAAGCCATGCTCGATGGACTGGAGTATCGCGGCACGGCCTTCTTTCAAGCCTACACCACCTGCCAACCTGAACATGGGGTTGCCGACAACATGAGTGCGGATCAAGCCAAGATGGTCCGTGATGCCCGCGGCATGCCCGAGTTTGTTTTCAACCCCCGCAACGGCGAAACCGCGCAGGAAGCTTTCAATCTCAAAGGCAACCCGAGCATGGATCGAGATTGGTGGCGGACAAAATACTCAACCACCGGGGAGGAGTATAACTTTGGCGTGGGTCATTGGGCAATTACCGAAGCTCGCTTCCGCAAGCACGTGAAAAAGATCAAAGCGGAGGACGCCACCAAGCTCACGTTGATGGATGATCAATTATTTTTCATCACGCAGGATGATGTCATCCATCGTCGGGTCTTCGATGAGTCTCACCGCAGTTTTGTGAAAAACTTTGGTTGCTACATTCAAGCCGAAGAACACGGCAAAATGAATTACTACGCGGTATCCCGCCAGATGGTGCTATTCGCCGTTGAGCGGCGCAAGGCCTGGCGGATGCTTCAGAGCAAAGCGGGCGTAATTAACAAGGATTATCTCGCCCAAAAGGTCCTCCTCGCGAAACTGGAAAAAGGTGAGCTAGAGTTAGCCGACGCCAAAACCCGCGTGCAAGAACTCATCGCCGCTGAACTGACCGACCTGAAGTAGATCAACTGGCGACAAAACTTATGCTGCGATAAACGCCTCAACCTCGATGCAGGTTGGGGCGTTTTTGTATCTACACCAAACCTTGTAGCTTAGAGCAGGCTCCACCCCAGCCCCAGTAGCCCACAACTTAATATCACAACCATCATATCGAGTTTACCCCATTGCATGGCCACAAATGCCGTGACTGATGCGAACAGGATAAAGCCATCCACTCCCCCTGTATCGGGAAACAATACATGCACCCCAAACCACACGGTTAAGTTGAGGATTACCCCGACAACCGCAGCCGTGACCGCCGAGAGCGCGGCCTTGAGCCGCACATCGTTATACGCCTGCTCCACATAGGGAGCCCCAAGTATAATGAACAGATAGGTGGGCACAAAAGTTACCCATGTCGTAATCATAGCCCCAAGAGTCGCAGAGTCCAGTTGACTGAATCCACCATTATGCTGCCAAGCTGCGACAAAACCCACAAACTGCACAATCATGATCAGGGGACCAGGAGTGGTCTCGGCAAAGGCCAGACCATCGAGCATCTGACCAGCATCGAGCCATTGGTAGTTTTCCACTGCTTGCTGTCCGACATAAGGCAACACCGCGTAGGCTCCGCCAAAAGTCACCACCGCCGCCTTGCTAAAGAACCACCCCAATTGCGCCAGGGTGCTATCCCAGCCTAGCCAAATTCCGACCACAATAATGGGCGTGAACCATACCATCGCTCCAATCACCGCGGTTCGTAGGGTCGATCTCCAATCAACATTCTCAACTGTGATCCGTCGGACATACGCATCAGACGAAGCTCCCCCAAATTGTGAAGGAACCCAACGCCCACCCACAAAACCGATCAAAAGCGCACCAAAGACTATAAGCGGAAAAGGCAGGTGCAAAAAAAACAAACTGACGAACGAAATCGCAGCCAATCCCCATGCCAACGACGTCTTCAACGCCCGCCGACCAACCTTCAACAATGCCACTGCCACAATCGCCAGCACCCCAGCCTTTAATCCGTGAAAGATCGCCGCCACCGCCGGCACGGCACCATAGGCCATATATATCCAGCTCAAGCCCCAGAGGATTCCAATAGCCGGCAGGATGAACAAAATCCCCGCAGCCAAGGCCCCACGCACCCCGTGTAGCATCCACCCGCAATAAGCCGCCAATTGCGTCGCTTCCGGTCCCGGCAACAGCATGCAAAAATTCAAGGCATGCAGGAAACGTGATTCCTCGATCCACTTTCGGCGATCCACCAACTCACGATGCATGATGGCGATCTGCCCCGCGGGTCCACCAAAACTGATAAACCCAAGCTTTATCCAAAAGAGCAGCGCTTCACGAAAGCTGGGGGCAGGCAATTTCACCAAACGATATTCAATTTACACTGCTAATGGTTACACCCTTATCGCCCCATGAGCAGAGCGGCACTCATCAGCAGGCCAGCCCCTAATAACGTGCAAAACATGGGCATCAATTGCGCCCAACGTATCCGCCGGCTCATGCCGGCGCTTCCGATCCTCCCGTCCTTGAGTCGGTCTTCCAGTCGGGAGATACGATGAGGCAAATCCCACTGCAGCCATGCGGCCGTGAGACTGATGATAAATCCAGCTATACCAAGAATCTGTGCAGTGCTATGCGCCACGGGATAAATTTAGATTTCCATAGGTAAGGCCCCAACTGGATAAGGCGAGTAATATTGAACTATCTACTAACGGACGTTCACTTCATGCCATTCGAGCTTTGCATCGGACGGATGCCTATATATCCAAATCAAACATGACCAATCGAGCGGATGACGCCGCAATTTTGCAGATCGAGCGACCTCACCCCAACCTGTGGACCTATTACATCCTCGCCTGCCTCGCCATTCCACCCCTCTTTCCCTTTTTGATTCTACCCGCCTGGTTTCGTTATCACACGATGCGATATCGTTTCACTGATGAGGGAATCTCAATGTGTTGGGGGATACTTTTCCGCAGGGAAATTATCATCAACTATGCCCGAATTCAGGACATACATTTGCGTTCCAATTTTGTCGAACGCTGGTTCGGATTATCCCGCATCCTGGTGCAAACCGCCAGCGGCAATGCCGGCGCGGAGATGGCACTGGAAGGATTGAATAATTTCGAGGATGTCCGCGACTTCCTGTATTCCAAGATGCGGGGCGTAAAAGACACGCCCCACTCGAACAGCCCGGAAACCTTATCAAGCGTTGATGCCGAGCTCGTCACGACTTTACGGGAAGTCGCTGCAGAACTTAGATCACTGCGTGAATCGTTAGCCCACAAAACCGACACTCAAGATGTTTGACTGGAGCCGCGGCCAAATCTTACGCGCCCTAAAGGTGCCTGCCCAGCCCACTCCGCCATCAGGTGCTCCGGGGTCAGTTCGCATCTTTCGGGCAAGTCGCAATTATTGTAAGATTTTGTTCATCGGTTGGGGGTTTGCGCAAATCAGTGCAATGGCCGGCATTATCTTTTCCCTGTGGTTTCTCCAAAACGTGGATCAAGGCATCACCAATCATCCAATTGCTCCCCTGTTGCCCGCCCAGCAAGTATCTGGAACAGCCGCAGGAGATTCCATACAGCCCGAACCGGCGACCAAACCAGGGAATAAAGGACACAAAGGAAAACGAAGTGCAGAGCAAAAAATCGCCGCTCTGCTGACCGGTTGGCCAACGTGGACTATTCTATTAATCCGCTGGGCGGAATATGCGGCCATCGCAACCTTCGTGATACAGATACCGATCACGTTCGCCGCCGTGCGGCTGGATTACGAACAACATTGGTATATTGTCACTGATCGAAGCCTGAGAATCCGCACCGGATTATTGACGATCAAAGAATCAACCATGAGCTTTGCCAATCTCCAGCAAGTGGAGGTCAAACAAGGTCCATTGCAGCGATTACTGCGCATCTCCGATGTGCGAGTGCAATCAGCCAGAGGTGGTGGCAGTGACAATCATCACAAAGGTCGCACCGATGATTCAATGCACACGGGCATTTTTCACGGTGTCGATAATCCCCAGGAAATCAGAGATCTGATTCTGCTGCGCCTGCGTCAATTCCGCGAAGCGGGTCTGGGCGATCCTGACGATGGCCACTCATCGACGATTATTCAGAATAGTGAAATGCCCGTGCTGCATGCCGCAAAAGAGTTACTCGAAGAAACCCGCAAACTTAGATACAGCCTTAAGGGTTAACCCATCCGACTGAAAAAGCCGCCTTTCGTCTTCTGTGATTGGCATCAAGGAATCCGTAACTCCATGCCGATCTGCAATGAGTTCTGGTTCGGCATCTGATCACGATTCGCTTCGTAGATATCCCGCCACCGGGAGAGGTTGTCGTAATATTTTTGGGCCAGTAGAAATAGCGTGTCTCCTTTGACCACCACATGCCGACGCACGCCAGTGGAAACAGGAGCCTGCGATTGGTTCACCTGATTTTGGGCAGGTCTCGTCGGAGAAAATTCATTCGTCAATTCTGGGGCCACCGAAATAGGCGAATCCTCCGGAGCAGAATCCATTGGACCTACCGGGTTGCTCATTGCCTCTGTCGGCACCCTCATGCGATTGATTGACGGTTGAATCGCATTGCCACGCAGGATCGCCACTTCGGCCCTAAGCTGCTCATTATCGCGCTGTAGCTGGCTGACCTGTTCAATCAAATCCAAACGCTCAGATTGATTTTCCATGGGATTGGCTGGCAACGTGCGAGCAAACTCCCTTTTGGCGCTTTCCACCAATCCACGAACTTGGGTGGCTTGGGGAGAATTTGGTTGTCGTTCCAAATACTTCCTAAAGTGGTAAATCGCAGCAATCGGGTCCTTAATTTGCTGCAAACAAATGATACCTGATTCCAGATGCGATTCAGGAGCCGCATCACCCCGTTTCTCTATAACCCGCAGATATGAGGCCAGAGCCTCCTGACTACGGCCCTGTTTGATCAATCGTTGGCCCAAGCGATAGTCAGGATCATCAATTTCGGCTCCGAGTGATTGTCCACTGTTACGCTCACAACCCGCAACCAATAGCGAAATCGCCATGATCATCAGCCCTGAAAAGCGGCAAAAAATGAAACGGTTGAGCATGGGTGTGGGAAAGGGGTTGAATGCGGAGGACTTAGGCGTAAATTCCGCAACCTGACTACACGACACAAACCCTAAATGCCACTCTCTTCAAAATCCATCCTCAGTCGTGCCCGTTCCTGTATCAGAATCGAGGGCGAAGCACTGGCTGAAACGGCACGGAAACTTGGCCCGGAATTTGTGCAAACCGCCAATGCCATCATGGAAATCCTCACCGCTGGGGGTAAACTCATTTTTAGCGGCGTGGGCAAATCGGCGCATATTGCCCAGAAACTTACAGGCACTTTCAATAGCACCGGTGTGACTTCGTGCTTTCTTGACGCTACCCAAGCACTGCATGGCGATCTGGGTTTATGCAATAAGGGTGACCTCGCCATCCTCTTGAGCAACAGCGGCCAAGTAGAGGAAGTGCTCAAGCTGGTCCCCGTCTTGAAACGGGCGGGAGTAAAACTCGTGGCATTCACCAGTAATCCCAGCTCCGATCTCGCCCAGAATACCGATTATCACTTGATCTACCAAGTTCCGAGGGAAGCCTGCCCACTGGCACTGGCTCCCACAGCCAGCACCACGGCTGCGATGGCCCTAGGTGATGCGCTTGCGATGGTGCTCCTGAAAGCTCGTGGCTTTACCCGAGACGACTTTGCTCGTAATCACCCCGGTGGCAATATCGGCGCCATGTTGGTTCGAGTAAAAGACTTCATGCGAACCGGAGCGCAGGCCCCTATCCTATCCGACAAGGGATCCACGCAGGACGCCATTCTGGCCATGACTAAGGCGAAATGCGGATGCATTGCCCTTATCAATCAAAAATCAGGAAAACTCACCGGTATATTGACCGATGGTGATTTTCGGCGCAGTGCACTGTCCGGACCTGATTTTCTGCAAAAGCCGGTTAGCATTTTCATGTCCCGTTCACCCAAAACCATTCGAGAAGACGCCTTGGGGGTGGATGCATTGGGGATATTCGAAAAATATAAAATCGATGACCTCGTCGTTGTAAATGCCAGCGGCAAACCTATCGGGATCGTCGATGGACAGGATTTGCCCAAGTTAAAAATCGTATGATCAAACCAGCGAACGTCGGTATCATCGGCATGGGTGGATTCGCAGGTTGGCACCACAATACTGTGGCCAAACTCGAGGAAACTAATCAGGCAAAGCTCATCTGCACCTGTGACCCAAATGCGGCCGCGTTCGCCACTGAACAGCAGAACTGGAAATTGGCCGACCGCGGCGTCAGTGTTTTCCCCCACTATCGACAGATGCTGGATGTCTGCGGCAAGGAGCTGGATCTTCTGGTGGTGCCGACCCCCATCAATCTGCACCGCGAGATGCATCGAGCTGGAGTGGAAGCGGGCATTCCCGTCTATCTGGAAAAGCCTCCAACCCTAGATTATCGCGAACTGGAGGAGATGATCACCCTCGACCAGCAAGCCCGAAAATCAACGTTGGTCGCATTCAATTTCATCGTCGAACAACCACGCATTGCCCTCAAACAGCGACTGCTCCACGGGGAATTTGGCGCCATCAAAGGAGCAAATTTGATGGCCCATTGGCCCCGCCCCGCCGATTATTTTAAACGGGTAAGTTGGGCTGGACGATTGATGATGGACGATCGGGTTGTGCTCGACTCCTGCTTCGGTAACGCGAACGCCCATTTTGTCCATAACCTGCTTTTTTGGCTCGGTTCAGGTGAAATCTCCAGCTGGGCTCAAATTTCAACGGTTCAAGCAGAGCTCTATCGTTCACATGCGATTGAAGGTGCCGATACCTTTTTCGTGCAGGCCGATACCACTGGTGGCCACACCATGCGTTTTGCGGTGACCCATGCTTGCGCAGGCCAAACTTCCCACAGTGAAACTATTCTCTGCGAAAAAGCAGACCTGCACTATATCGTCGGTCGTCACGCAGAAATTCGATGGCACGACGGACGCAGCGAAAGAATTGAGGTCGGCCCGTTCGATGGATTGACCAAAAATCATCTGGCATATTATCGATACCTCAGGGGCGAAAGCAATCGACCTGCGACCAGTTTGGTCGATTCCCGGCCTTTCGTAATTCTAAATGATCTGGCGCATGTTTCCAGTGGGCAGATATCAGCCATCCCCGCCGAAAGGATCACTCACGTCAGGGATGAAAAAGAACAAAAGGATTACATCAATGTCGCGGGAATGACGGGGGCCATCGACCGCTTTTTGCAAAAGGGGGACTGGCCGGGTGCCCATGGGTGGAATCGTGAGACCGGCGCCAAGGTGACGGTTCATGATTTGTCCCGTTTTCACGAAACGGTTCGTTCCATGTTGGCTGCAGTGGTGCGTTGATATTTTCCAATTGCTGCTCAAATTGGACTGATGGCAATGCCACCTTTTCAATTTCAAGAACCATTACCGCTTGGTCCGGACGATACCGACTACCAATTAATTTCCAAGGAAGGTATTCGCACAGCCGAGTTTGACGGCCGGGAAATTCTGAAGATTGATCCCGAGGCTCTGGCCTTTCTGGCCCAGCACGCCTTTCATGATTGTTCGTTCATGCTGCGAACCAAACATCTGCAGCAAGTCGCCGCCATCCTCGAAGATCCCGAGGCCAGCACCAATGATCGTTATGTCGCCCTGACGCTCCTTAAAAATGCAGAAATCGCTGCACAAGGAATTCTACCTTTTTGCCAGGACACCGGAACGGCAATCATCATGGGGGAAAAGGGCCAGCAAGTTTGGACCGGCGCAAACGATGCCGAGTGGCTGAGCCGAGGGGTCTATGAATGCTACACCAAGGAGAACCTACGTTACTCCCAGGCTGCTCCCGTCGATATGTTCAAGGAAAACAATACCGGCACCAATCTTCCTGCCCAGATCGACCTCTACGCGACGGAAGGTGACGAATATAAATTTCTCTTTGTGGCCAAAGGAGGGGGTTCCGCGAACAAAACTTTTCTTTTCCAGGAAACCAAAGCCCTGCTAAATCCGAAAAGTTTGGAGAAATTCATCATAGACAAGATGGGGCACCTCGGCACCGCCGCCTGTCCACCCTATCACCTTACGTTCGTTATCGGCGGAACCAGCGCCGAGACCTGCCTCAAAACGGTGAAACTCGCCTCAACCAAGTATCTCGATTCATTACCAATCAGCGGTAATGAGCATGGGCGCGCTTTCCGTGATATCGATCTGGAAGAGAAAGTGCTGCAACTTGCCCAAGCCACGGGTATTGGAGCTCAATTCGGTGGCAAGTATTTCGCCTTGGATGTCCGCATAATTCGTCTACCCCGCCACGGAGCTTCGTGTCCGGTTGGCCTGGGCGTTTCCTGCAGCGCCGACCGCAATATCAAAGCAAAGATAACCAAAGAAGGTATCTTCCTCGAAAAGCTTGAAAGCAATCCGGGACGATTTGTGCCAGCCAGTGAACGCACCCTCAAGACCGATCACGTGGTGAAGATTGATCTGAACCAGCCCATGCCAAATATTCTGGCTGAACTTAGTAAACACCCCGTGACTACCCGGGTGTTGTTGAGCGGCCCTTTGATCGTCGCACGTGATATTGCTCACGCCAAACTCAAGGAGCGGATCGATGCCGGTCAGGGGCTGCCGCAATACCTCAAGGATCACCCCGTATACTATGCCGGTCCGGCTAAAACACCCAAGGGGTATGCGTCCGGCAGTTTTGGGCCCACCACGGCCGGCCGGATGGACAGTTACGTGGACTTATTCCAGTCTCATGGCGGTTCCATGGTAATGCTCGCCAAAGGCAATCGCAGTCCACAAGTCACCAAGGCATGTAAACAGCACGGTGGATTTTATCTAGGGAGTATCGGTGGACCGGCCGCAATTCTGGCCAAAGAGAATATCAAGAAAGTTGAGTTGCTCGAATATCCCGAGTTGGGGATGGAAGCAATTTGGCGAATCGAAGTGCAGGATTTTCCGGCCTTCATATTGGTCGATGACAAAGGTAACGACTTTTTTGCTGATGGCTGCGGGGCGTGCCTGCCCAAAACCTGACGGCCAGTTCATTCTCCGGTCACCGTAACAATCAATCGACGTATTTGGGCACGCCGTCGATGTTCCCACAAAAATACGCCCTGCCACGTGCCCAGCAAAAGTTGAGTATTTGAAAATGGCACTGATTCACTGGTGCGCGTCAGCGCCATCTTGATGTGACTGGGCATGTCATCGGCCCCTTCAAAGGTATGGGTATATTCAGGATCGTTCTCCGGCACCAATCGATTCAACCATGCGACCAAATCATGCCGGGCAGAGGGATCGGCATTCTCCATTATCACGAGACTGCAACTTGTGTGCTGACAAAACACCGAGAGCACTCCCTTGGACAGGCCGCTGCCAACCAGAACCTTTTCTAAATCAACCGTGATTGCGCAGAGATCGGCTCCGATGGACTGCAGATTGAGGGTCTGTTGATATACCGCCATGCTGGATAAAGAGAGGTATCGTCACTTAGTGCGAAGACGCAGGATTTTCGGGTCTCGTCATGCTCACCGGATCCAAGGCTTTATCCAAGTCCTCCGCGGTCATGAGTTCGCGCGCGAGCACGACTTCGCGCAGAGTTTTACCAGACGCCAGTGCCTCCTTCGCCACACTTGCTGCAGCATCATAACCAAGATAGGGATTCAACGCAGTGACCAGCATGAGCGATCGTTCCATCAACTCCCGGCATCGACCTTCATCTGCTTCCAATCCATCAACACATTTTACGGCAAACACCTGCGCTCCGTTAGCCAGACAGTGCACTGATTCATGCAGGCAATGCGCCATCAATGGCAGAGTGACATTAAGCTCAAGTTGCCCTTCATGACCGCATGAGACCACCGTCTGAGACAATCCCTGCACATAAAGCCCGACTTGAACCAACATCTCACTCATCACGGGATTAACTTTACCGGGCATGATGGACGATCCCGGCTGGGTTGGCGCTAGTTTCAACTCAGCCAATCCAGCCCGTGGGCCCGAACCGAGCAACCGAATGTCATTGGCAATTTTCGAGAGGCTGCCGGCAACGACAGCCAGGATGCCCGCCACTTCGACACAATCATCACGCGCCCCTTGAGCTTCGAAATGATTGGCTGCCTCGTGAAACGTAATCCCGGTTTCTTGGCTTAATCCTGCACAGACCCGCTCGGCAAATTCAGGGTGCCCATTGATGCCGGTGCCAACTGCTGTGCCGCCGACCGCGAGTTCACTCAACAGCTCGACCGCTCGTAGGATTCGAACCTCTGCTTTTAATACTTGGGCAGCATAACCGGAAAATTCCTGCCCCAAAGTGAGAGGCGTTGCATCCATCAGATGGGTTCGTCCTATTTTCACCACGTTTTCGAATGCTGCTTGTTTACGCGTCAAAGACTCACGCAACTGCACCAGAGCCGGCAAAAGGTTGTTCCGCAAAGCCACGGCAACACTCACGTGCAGCACAGTCGGAATAATGTCATTGGACGATTGTCCACAGTTCACGTCATCGTTTGGATGCACCACCGTTGCCTCTCCCGCCAATTGAGTCGCACGTCGCGCGATTACTTCATTGGCATTCATGTTGGTTGATGTGCCGGAACCGGTTTGAAATACATCAACCGGAAATTGTTTCCCATGATTTCCTGCCGCGATTTCAAATGCCGCCTGGCGAATAAATATACTTTTGGATGGGGTGATCCGACCAAGATCCTCATTTACCTGAGCGGCCACAGCTTTTACCAAGCCCAAACCACGAATGAACGCAGCTGGCAAGGGTCGTCCGCTGATGGGAAAATTCAAAACGGCCCGTTGCGTCGATGCGCCCCATAATGCCTCATCTGGCACAGACATCTCTCCCATGGAGTCTTTTTCAGTGCGCATTATGAAAATACTAGGGGATGAATCCAAAAAAGCAAAAAGCCCCGCAATTTCTGCGAGGCTTGTTTTTTAGAATCCGATAAGTTCAGAACTTAAAAGCGACCCGGTCGGCTTTCACCCCGAATCGACTGATGCTGTCGTAAAGCCGTTCCTCGGTCAGGCTTCGATTTATCTGGTTGGCCGAAACTCGTTCTCCGTCACCATTGGATGAATAGCTTACCGCAGACAGTGAGCTCGCCAGCAATCGATTCGAGCGACGATTATCACTCGAAGCGCGCACTTTGGCCAAAGGATCGACCACTGGGGTTTTGACGCGAGGTGCGAGCAAGACATCCATGCCTGAAACCCGTTCTATCATCTGCACCAACCCGGGGGAACTGGCTCTAACCGCTTCCAAATTAGCGGCAATCATGCGCGCCGCAGGTGAGTATTTATACTCCGCATTGGTTCCACCACTTAACATCGGCACCAAGCTTGAAACATGATCGGAGGTTGAGATATCAGACGAGTTTTCCTGAGCTACGTTGTCCATGGCTTGAGTGTCAGCCATATTATCCTCGCTCGAGCCGGCACCTGCGACCGACTCAATTTGGCGAGAGTGTTTCTCCGGCAGAACAACAGCCACCGCCGCTCCGGGTAAGGTATCGATCTTTCTTTGCACCACAACGGGTGAGAATTCTGCATCCACTGCTTGAGGCATCCTATACTCACTCACAGTTAAAAAGGTGAGAGCCAGAATGGCGGTTGCGCCGACGGGAAGTTGATAATGTGCGACCCTCGCACTGATACGAATAAACGGAGCCCACCATGGCCGGGGCTCTACAATGGCAGCGAGCTGTTTGGTGCGTAAATCGCGTTCAAATTGCGGCCAAAAATCAGGTGCTGGCCGCTCCGCACGTTTTACACGAATCAGTTGCTCTAGAGTTACTTGGGGTGAATTGCGGGGAGGTGTCATTTACGGATAAAGGGCTGTAGCTCTGACTGAAGCTGTTGTTTGGCATAGTGCAGACGGGAGCGCACAGTGCCCACCGAGCAATTCATAATCTCGGCAATCTCTTGATGACTAAGGCCATCTATTTCGAATAATGTAACCACGGTTCTATGTCTGATAGACAATTTTTGCATGGCATCGTTCAATCTTTCCTGAAGTTCTTTTACAAAAGTATTACGTTCAACACCTGTGTTATCTGTAAGTGCTTCAATGACTTCTGCTGATTGACGGTCGTTTTCATCCACTTTTTCCAAGCTAAAAAAAGTCCTGAGGCGATTTTTCCGCAAATGAGTCAGCGTCGAATTGACTGCAATTCGATATAACCAAGTAAAAAACGATGACTGCCCTTGGAATCGATTAATGGACTGAAAAGATTTTATGAAAGCATCTTGCGTGAGATCAGCCGCGTCTTCGCGATTGGAAGTCATGTTATAAATCACGCCATACACTCTCCCACGATATCGCAAAGTTAGCACATCGAATGCCGCGACATCGCCCGCTTGGACACGTCGAACGATATCCCAGTCAGAATCAGCCTCAAGCTGACGCTCTGGCGATGCCACCAACGGCTTACCAATTGCTTTGAGCGCATCCATCGCTTGGTCCATAAACGCCTTTCAGTTCAACAGAGCAAACGGAAATTAACCCCAAATAGTGCCTAATTACGCCTTAAGGGAGCCAATCTGAGACCGAAGCACATCGCAAAGCTGACCCAGTAAAGGAGTTGGAGATTCATCCGGCCATTTCCGCAGGTTTTTTTCAGCCAGCACTATCTCCTCTTGGACAGCAGCGGCCACAATTGAAAAGACGTCATATTGGGACATTTGCTCCATGCGCAGGGCTATTTGCCCTGGACTGCGGCCACAGATTTCATCGATCAATGTCAGTTTTTCAGCCTCAGGCAATTTTTCCATGAGCACCTGCAGTGGAAGGGTGATCTTACCACTGGAAAAATCAGTCCCGAGTGTCTTGCCGATCCTGTGCTCATCACCATAGAAGTCTGCCAGATCATCATATATCTGGTAGGCGATTCCGAGGTGGCGTCCAAACATGGCCACATCCTCGACATAAGCCGGAGCCGCATTTGAAAGCCGGGCTCCCAAAAAGCAGGATACTCGAAATAATTCAGCGGTCTTCAAATCGATAATCCGCCAGTAGTCCTCGCGAGTCACGTGAATGGATCCGCGTCGCATCGTCTGCACAATCTCTCCTGCGCATACCTTGCGCGTTGATTCCGATACCATGTGACAAACCTCAGTAGTGGGAAATTTAGCCGCCAAATGGAGAGCATGTGAAAATAATGCATCGCCGAGCAAAACCGCAGCCGTTGGTCCAAACTTGCGGGCCGCAGTATCGCGGTTCCGACGCATGTCCGCTCCGTCCATAATATCATCGTGCACCAAGGTGGCCAAATGAACGAGCTCTACGACCGCGGCCGCTTTCACCAGATCAGCGGCAGGCGTTGTTTGTTGATTCCAACCACTTAAAAATACCAGCGCAGGTCGAATGCGTTTGCCTGAAGTATCGATGCAGTAGTCCGCCATACTGCGAATCTCCGGCTCAAACGCCTCCACCTGCAGTCGTAAAAAGTCGTCCAGAGCCGACATATGCGGCTTGAGGCCGGCAAACACCGCCCCAAAAGTTGGCGCAGGTGCTACTGAAATATCCAATGGGTGAATGCGGTGCATCAGAAATACAGGCATAGCCAGAATCAGGATAATTGCTAACCAATACTCATTCTCTCATGTCACAAAACCCACTGCTAATTCTCCTTATGATCGGTGCTGGTGTTTATATCGGCTGGTTATGGTGGGAGGATATGCAGAGCGCTCTGCGGGAAAAGGTAAATCCTCAAGCCCTACCCGGTGCTGTGCCGACCAATAGGAAAGCCATAATCATAGCGTGTCTGGGCAGTCTGCTGTTATTGGCGGGAGAGACTTTTGGCGAATATCAGCTGGGTGTGGTCGCAGAACAATCCCACATTACGGTTCTTTTTGCCCTCAACACTTTGGTCGCACCGATTATCGAGGAAATAATATTCCGCGGCTACATGGTGATCAATAATCGAGGCAGAGCGATTAGATGGATTGGGATTGTTTTGGCATCAGCAATTTTTGCCCTGCTCCATCCATTTCTCTGGGTTTGGGATGACGGGCTGGTTCTCACCCTTACGACCAAGGGTGCTTTCAGCACCATAGCCGCCTTCACTTTTTCCCTGTGGTTTTACCGCGTAAGGTTTAATCGCTGGAATCCTTCACACTCGTTACTCCCTTGTTTTGCCGCTCACGCCACGAAAAATCTCGGCGTGATTATGATCAAAGCTGCCCAAGGATTTCTTACCGGAATCTGGTAAATAAAAAGCCGCCCCCTTACAGGAGCGGCTATAAGAAAATATCCCGGGGAGAATTTATTCTCCCGTTATCACTTTCTGGTCTCAGAACCGACCGGCGAGCTGGACTTGAATGGATCGCTACCATCGCGGTAACCCGGCAGATCGCTGCGCAGCATGTTCATCTTACGCACTTCACGTGAGTCGAAGACTTCCTCTAGCGTTGCACCCTCGGCACTGATGGTCTTGGCGGTGATAAAAATGATTAAGTTGCGCGACTGATCGTTCTTGGCGTCAGAGCGGAAGAGTCGACCCAGCAGAGGAATTGAGCCCAGCACTGGCACCCGAGTTTGCACGTTTTGCAGGGTATTCTCCATCAACCCGCCGATACCCATGGTAAAACCATCTTGCAGAGAAACCTGGGTCTTAGTTTTGCGGATGGTTACAATTGGAATGTTGGCATTACCAAAATTGGCCGTCTCAGTCGAGCTACTCACTTCCGGTTCCACGGTCAGCTTGATAAAACCACGTGAGTTCACTTGGGGGGTCACTTTCAGAATGATACCGATGGACTTGTATTCGAAACCACTGACCTCATATGTGCCCGTCTGCGCATTGTAGGTGTAGTTCGGGATCGGGTAGTCCTTGCCGATATTGATGATGGCCTCGGTGTTGTTGAGAGTGACCACCGTTGGATTCGAAACGAGTTTGGTATCATTCGTGGTCTTCAGGGCTGAAAGAATTATATTGAAGTCCGAGGCCGAGAAGACTGCCGATGCCAAGCGGTTTTGCCCCCCGAAATTCGCGAGCTCAAACAAATTGTTTACTGCATTAGAGGCGGTTGTAGACAAGTCGTTGGCCAAAGTAGAGGAAGTGGAACCAGTGGTGCTGCTGTTGGTGGAACCAGTTGTGTTGTTACTATTAGATCCGGTGCTGGAAGTATTGTCTGTCCCGTTATTGGAAGTCTGCCCACGAGAGCGATCCCACGTCTGGTTGATTCCACCTACGCCAAAACGCATGCCATTGAGTGAGGACCAGTTGACGCCGATATTTTTCACATCCGAATTCGTGACTTCGACGAACTTGGATTCGATCATCACTTGGTCAGTGGCTTTGTCCAGGCTCTCAATGATCGGGCGAATCCGATTCATCTTGGAAGGACGTTCCGTGATTACCAACGCATTGCTCCGGGTATCGACCACAATCTTACCCCCGACCGCTGGATCGACCAGCGAACCGATGGTAGGCATGATTTCGGAGGCCAGACCGTAGTTCAAGATGAACACCTCGGTGGAAACGGGCTCCTGCAACAAGCTGTCATTGCTGACTACTTTGATGATATTGCCGTCTTCAACATAAGTGAATGCGATCGGAGTCAGCACAACCTCGAAGATCTGCCGCCAGCTCACATCGCGCAGCTTAATCGAGGTGCGACCTTGCAGGGTGTCTGGCACCACCAGATTGAGTTCAAATAGATCGGCCACATTGCGCAGGATGTTGCGGATATCTTCATCGGGAAAGTCGACCGACAAGGTATCGGCTCCACTGTTACTCCTCCCTTTGGTGGCAACGTTTTCAGTGGGCTCGGCGCCTTGGATGACCAATTCCGGTTCACCTGAATCGGCGGCGGCGGTCGTATCATTGCCGGAAGTGTCGGTGGCTGTTTCCTGACTCCAAGCACGCGAGGCGAAAAGGCCAGCGGTTATTATTATGGCAAAAACGAGTGGGCGGGTTCTCATAGCTTTTTTCCTGGTTTGAGTGACCGGGTTATTTCCTCGCTGTTGTAGCGGAGGGTGAATGTTGTGGAACCGATCGCGGTGATGACTAAGTCAAAATTTGATCCTTCAAAAGTGATGGTGAGGCGATCCCCGATGGTGAGTTTCTTCTGGCCAAATAGCAGGATCGCCTTCCCGCCCATGTGAAAAATGCCGGAAGGGACAATACGATCAGCCAATTGCTCCAACACCGCACGATCGCCAACAGGTCGATTTACAATCCCCGCGGCGGCTGCAGCGGCGGCGCCCTCCTGCTGGGCCTTCATTTCATCCGGATCAGGTTGATCAAAAGTCGGTGGGGCAAAAGGGGAAATGGCATCAATCGGATTGACGGCGAAATCACGTGGTTGGAGCAATCGAAGAGCCAGAGTTACTGATTCATTACGTTTTTTAGCCGGAAGTAAATCAGAGGCCTGAGACCAGCCAAAAGCTGGGAATAGTAAGCAGGCCAAAAGGACTATTATGATTCGTTGTGATATCATGGCTGGCCCAATAAATCCAAAGCAAGAGTGATGGTCAGAGCCTCAGGTCGACCGAGGGACAAGCCACCGTTATCGTTGGCTAATGGCATAAAACTTGCGCTCAGAATTCGGCAGAAATGTTTGCCGCCTTCCAGGCGCTGGAGGAATTCAATCAACTGTGGATAGGTCCCAGAAACAGCTACGGAAAAATTAACCGGCTCAAAGGACTTGCTCGGACTTTTCTTAGCTGAAGCCAACTGACGTAAATCCAGTAACTTGGTCCCAGTGGTCGCTTCCAATTCGTAAAAATATTGAAGATTACCTGCCAACTGGCTGAACCGCACCAATCGTCTATCAATCTCATGATTGGCCGCGGTCATAGTCTGGAGTTGTTCGTCCAGTTCCGAGGAATTCTTAATGTTAGCGGCCATGCGTTTACCTTTCTTGGCCATTTCTTCCAATTCCACCTTTGCTTGAAAGACAAGGTCTGCACGGAGGTATGCCGTTACGGCAACACCCAGTGACAAGACGATACAAATTACCACGATGGGATATTTCTTCAGCGCCCCGATCAACTGTTCGTTGGAGATTGCCATGGCCGTTACTTCCCCTCCTTGGTGGCAAGTTTGATCACGATCTCAATAGCCAAACGACCCGTGCTTTGAACCCGACTAAGATTGGTCAGGCTGACGTCGAGGAAGAGCGACTCAAATTCTGGCGCCGTGCGCAGGACATCCACATAATTCGATGCGTATCCAGTGGCTTTGTCGGGCGCTCCTCGGACAGTGCCTCGGATGGTCAGAAAATTGTCTCTCAAGTCCAAGCTATCCAGAGCCACATTTACTGGTAAGGTGCGGCTAAAATTTGTGATCAGTTCAGCCACCCCCAGCTTCGATTTTACAAAAGCGTCCACCTCTTTGATCCTGGCCTCATTTTCCTGAAATTTTTGATACTGGGCCACCGCAAGATTACTCGCAGCTTCATCTCGTTCAATCTGCTGCCGAACATCTTGGATTTGACCGTGCAGGCCGTGTAATTGCAATTCATCCAATCCAACGTAAATCAACAGGGACAATGCGACCACTGATGCACCAACATTGGTGAAGAAGGCCGTGCGCACCACCTTGGTATCCGGCAACGTTTCGTAGTTGCGGAAATTGGGATGCCAGTTCGGCGTCTGCGGTCCGGCAGAATCAGTCTTTTTTCCGTGACAGCATTGGATTCGGCTACATTTGCCAGGTTATAGTTTGCCATCAGGCTGAAAAGCCCGAACCAGCGCGGGTCCACTTTTTGTTGAACCGCTTCGGACAGTGTCACCTGCCTTGAACTCAACCACTGGGTCGGTTCAACTTTAAGGGATTCAACACCCAAAGAGCTGGCAATGGCACCATCTAGCCAAGCCAATTTCTGGGGTAAAAGAAGACTGTAAAGCAATCCTACCGATTGTCCGGTCTGCACCTCATAAAAGCCGATGGAAGATTGTAATTCCTTGACCAGACGCTTGATCAAAAGCGGCCCCATGCCGGTAAAATCAAATGTGTTGGACAAAAATAATTTACGAGCTGAATCGGCATCCTTCAGGCCCAGCTCTTTCTGCACCAAAGGAACCATGGACTCATAACCTTGCGGGATAGGTCGGGAGGCTTCAACCCCGGCACTGGTCACGATGTAGGAGTTGGTCAAATCCGGCCCAACTTCAAGGACCAGGGTGGACGACTTGTTATTGGTGTAAGTCAAATAATCGACCAAAGCACCAAGGACTGAAAGCGAACCCAATTCTAGACGATCCGGGTAAATTCCGTCTTCCAGTAACTGATTCTGGGTATCCAAAATTTCCTGAGTCATCATGCCGCCAAACAGAACTTCCTTTTGTGGAACTTGAGCCGCAGCATTAAAATCACCGCCATTGTTGGCGTTCACGACTACCGTGTTGTATTTATCGAACTCAACGCGTAGTTTCTGATTTAAAACCTCGCCCAAATAAGCCGGATCCTTGATACGTTTTGGCTCAAGACTGACCCGACGAATCAATCGTTTGGGTGTGTAAACCCCACAAACAGCCTGCATGTAACCGCTAGGTGACTTCTTGGGTTTAAGCTCGGTAATAGCCGTTGCAATCGCATCAGCATCATCAATCGCACATTCACGGACATCCTCCACAACCATGGGCGCATCCGGTGATGAAGTGCGCGCCAATAATAGCGTATGCGTGCCTTTCTCGATAAAGAACCCTTTTAACTTTGCTGAAAAGGGCATGCGTTAGGTGGTAGTTCTGTTGCTGGAGAGCGAAAGTTTCGGTGTAAAATGCGATGATACGATAAAGAATCTGTAGTCGCAGTAGGTTGTGCGTCGAGTCTCAAAAATTGCAAAGTCGTTGCACCATTACAAGTCAAAAGCTCGCCTTAAGCCCTAACCTGCTGCCATTTACATTTTCTTTAAAGAATTAACCTAAAAGGGCAAAACCCGCCGAGTATCGGCGGGTTATTAGTGGTCGTGAATTGGTCTTGGGGAAATACCCAATTTAGCCCGTGGATTTTACCACGCGCGTTTCTTATGTCGATTGGACTTCAAGCGCTTACTGCGCTTGTGCTTTGACATCTTTAGACGACGTTTCTTTTTAAGATTACCCATGATTTAGAAAGTGAACGTTGAGAAATGCGGTTTAGCCTCAGGACTGTAAAGCCCGAAAATTATAGATCTTCGACCTCACCCCAAATACCGCTCGCACTGGCATAGATCCACTTCCGCACCCTGCAACCGGGAAACAGCGCCTGCAAGCAGCGGCCATAGGCATTTAGTTGAGGTGAATATTCCTCAATAAGACGTTGCAGATGCGCCCAGTCAGACTCAAGGGGCCGCTTGCGATTGGTTTTCCAGTCCACCACCCAAACCCATTGATCAATCGGATCATGCAGCACCAGATCCATAACCCCATCGATCCATTGCTGGTCATGCAATGGCGCAAAAATACCAAGTTCAGCGGATCGAATCCATCGTTTATTACATAACTCAATCCATGCTGCGCTCCGCAACATCAGGGCCCATTCAGTTTTGCCCTGTTCAATAAAACCCTGCTGTTCCGCGGAGATAAAAGCGCGATCGGCATAATCGGCCACGGCTTTCCCATCCCCTCCCCATGGCAGAAATTCCATGGTCTCGTGCCACCACAGGCCGTAATCGATTGGATCCAATCCCGGTTTTATCGGCGTGGGTTCATCCGCACCTGACTCATGCCTCAAACCACGGGGCAAATCGATATGATTCGCCAATCGGTGCGGTAACACCCTTTGCGGCCATGGCGCAATATCCAACCACTCTTTTTCATCCAATCCAGAAACCGAGGCTTTAGTGATCACACCAGTCACTTTGGTGGTGTCTCTGACGTTATCGCTTACTTCCAATTCTGGTATTTTTGTGAGATCAGCCCCCCACAAACCGCCTAAACTCTGGCCTCTGGGTTTGCCCCCAAAGCCCTCTGCCCAAGGTAAAATCAAGCTGCGACGAGCCCGTGTAAGCGTAACATAAAGCAAGCGCACCAGCTCCCGTAGTCGCTCCCGTTCTCGGGATTCTTTCGTTTCAACCGGCATACTCTCAGTATCAAAATAAATCCTCGCTCCGGTCAGCTGGTCGCGCACCACCCGCAAACCCTGTTCCGGTGCTTTTTCGCACGCGCGCCAAAGTCCAATTGGGATCACCACTGGCCATTCCAACCCTTTGGCCGAATACGAGGTGAGCAAATTTAATGCATCAGGGGTCGGCTTACCCGTGGGTTTACCCCCTTCAATCTCTGCCAGTAATACGCCAAGCCAATCCCGAGGTCCAGCTCCCTCCAAACCCAATGTCGCCGCCTGGGCGAGTAAACGATCAAGTTCGGACGATAAATTTCCACTTTGATCAATCGCCGTGGCCTTTGATTTCAACTCACATGCCCGGGAAAGATCTTCTGCGAATGCCGCCAAAGCAACCCCCTCATCATTGGCCTGAAGCACAAAAGGACGCACCGCATGCAATGCCATGGCCATGGGCTCCGGGTGGGCTTCGGGTTCCTCCCAAATAAAGCGACCTTTCTCCCGTAATTCGATCGCGATCGAGGCATCACTGATGTCAAATACTTCCCGCAATACCCCAACCCATTCAAAAGTATTTTCCGGGTCACAAACCACCGTCAACAAACCGGTCATCCAAGCAAAAATGGGTATGTCGCCGTTGCGATTTTTACGCATTTGCAGCGCAACTTTTAGACCGGCTGTTTCCAATGCCTTACGGGCCGTGATCAACCAATCGTTTCGCGGCGCAAGCAGACAAATCTCTCCAAAACTATTCGCCCCTACCACTCTGGGTCCATGCGTTGTCAGTAAATCTGCAATTTGCCGAACTTCCTCTAACAGCCATGCATCAACCCCGGAAGGTGGCGGTTCCGGCAACGTCAAAGTTATTCGCCGCAAAAGACCTTGAATACTTTTGGGACCTGCCGCCAATGGCACATATGGCACCTGCAAAATCGGCCCGGGCGCTCCTGCATCGTGTGCCAGTCCGACATTAAATATTCGCCCAGGCCCAAAAGTGTCGGGCAGCGTCGCATTAAGTGCATCAATGGAAGACTCGGGGGCACGAAACGTGACCTCAAATTGCAACAAATCACCATCGGCGTAATTTCGAAACGCCTCAACGTGACGCATAAAATTACTCACATCCGCCCGATTGCCATAAATCGACTGCTGGCCATCACCGACCATGCAGAAATGGCCGGCTCGTGGAGCCTCACCTGAGCCCGGCCAGGTGCCCAACTCGGCTCCCGGTTCACGAGCAACTTCCACCAGAATCGCAAATTGCTGGGGATCGGTGTCCTGAGCTTCATCCAAAATAATTCGCCAACCCTCGGCGCGAATACGATCAAGTATTTCCGGTGATCGTAGCACATTCATTGCCGCTTCAATCTGATCTGCGTAAGTTTGGAATCCTCGTTCAAATCGCCATGACCGATAACGCTCCGCCAGTTCAGCGGCGAGTGCAGCAGCTACGTCGGCCAGCCAGGATTTAACCGGCGCAAATAATCTCCCGTATAGCTCTGGCATGCCTGATGCCGTGCCCAAAGGCTTGGGGAGGGGAAGAAACGAATTCTCCTCCCGATAGCGACGACACCAATCAGTGGCGATGCGCTGATTTTCCTGCACCGCTCCCAGGGATCTTTTCTGTTTCGCTACCACGGCCAGTATTTCCTCTAAAACGAGTTCATCGGGACCGGCCAATAATCCGGGAGATTTCGCCCGGAAACGCTTGGAAGTCGCCCCATCCATTTCACGCGCCAAATCAAACACGGCTGCCATGGGCACATGGCGAATAAATGCCGCCAAATGATCTCCCGTTACCGAGGGAAAAACCATCCCATCCTGCTCAAGAAACTCCTCCCAATGGACGCTCTCTTCCTCATCACTCAATACTGTTGGGTTTAGAATTACGCCCAGGTCCTGACCATAAGTCTGAGCCAACTTGAGGCAGAAACTATGGATCGTGCCAAAGAACGCCCGTTCCAAGTGGTCGAGTGCTGTCAGATCTTTACGACCGCCTAAGGTCAATTGTTGCATCAACACCCCGCGGGCGCGCTGCCCAATCTGATTGGCCGCCTTCTTTGTGAAAGTCACCACGGCGGTTTTTCGTAAAATGGCTCCGCCCCCTTCCGTCAGTGCGATCGCCGCCAGTCGCTCGGAAATCGCGGTGGTTTTACCCGAGCCCGCATTGGCGCTAACGGCAAAATTACGGCTCCATTCGCGGCTAAAACGCTCGCGGTGCTCATGATCAATCAAATTGGACTCACTCATCCTCCCCCTCCTTGTTGATCATTCCACCAAAGGTCGCGGCAAACTTCGCCGCCAAAACGCTGTAAGGCACCGGCGTGCAGGCAACCGGCCAAACAAAACCACCGATACCATATTTGGAGCGATCCCTCGTCAGCGCTCCATATTTTCCTGTTTCGATAAACATGCGCAAACGCTCCAATTGGCCAAGTGCCTCGGGCAATTCCTCCAGCCCCAATGGCTGCGCTACATCCGCCCTGGCTTTGATCATCCACACTTTACCGTCCGCAATTTTCAAAGATTGCACTGCCGCCAAGTAGATCCCCAGTTGCAAACCGTCACCGCTCCGTGCCATCCGATCAGCCGACAATTTGGCGTCCCCACCGGTCTTGAAATCAAATATTTCAACGTTAGCTCCATCCCACTGCGGTTGGTCCGACCTTACCAAGTCCATCCGCCCCGTAACGGGCACCCGCATATCCCCCACCCGCAAAGTCGCCCCAGCCGGCAGTCGCAGTTCCGTGGCCACAAATTGTCCGTGCTCACCTTCATGCGCCCTCATCAATAACTCTCGGCCTAGATTCGCCAATTCCGCTTGGAATGAATCCCAGTAACAATCCCGAGGCCACTGTGAGCGTATTTGGGCGAGTTGTTGTTTCATGATCGATTGAGACTGTTCGAGCGAGGGCATCGGTCCAAAACCATCGGGTGTCACCTCGGTTGATCGTAGGGCCGACGCCATTAATCCATGCGCCAACTGGCCCATAACTTTTGCCTTCACCCGCACCAACGGCTCCCACCCCATGCGAGTAATACCCAAGACGGAAGAAAACCAAAATTCGGCCGGGTCCTGCAACCCACTTTCAATCAACCTTGCCGTCAAATGATCGGGTTGAATTTTTGCCGGATCAGCCGATAAAAACCATTCATCAAACGGCCGGCGCGGATCACGTCGACCCAGCCAGATCGAACGCCAATTTTCCATCGCTGACGTGGGAGAAGAATCCAAAGCCGTCAACGCCATTTCGGCAAATGCCCGTTCCAATCCACCCGGACCATTCGCTTTGCCTTGGCCCCAGAGCACACGCTCGAGCCAGGCATTTGGTGCCAAAGGCAACTCCGGTTCTTCCTCTTCAAACAGTGCGGCAGAAAAGATCACTTTCTCTCTGGTGTCGCCGGCGAGACTGGCAAACCCATGCCGTTCCAACATCGCTCGGTCCTCAGCTGTATAAACCCCAAGACTAAAGCGACTGCGTTGGTTGAGTTTTGTGCGATCGTCATCGGTTAGCCAACCACTTCCCTGCCGTCTCTCAGGCCACAATCCCGCATTACTTTCGACCAATATCAGATGAGACCAAGCAAGTCCTTCCGCCCGTCGTCTCGAGGTAAGGGTCACCGGGGCAAAATTGCCCCGACCCGCGGGATTGGTGACCGCGCTCTTAACGGGCAGAAACAGCTTCACCGTCCCCAGCACCACTTCCAGTGGGTAAACTTCGTTTGAACGCGCCGCAAAAGAACGCAAAGCGATCCACCCGGAAGTCAGTTCGAGACCCAATTTTTCGCAGGTCTGTTCGAAACGTTCGAGCGCAACCCTCAACGTGAGCTCAATCGGCCAAACCGGCAGCAGGAGCGCGACTATCCGAGCCACCTCACGCCATTCCGGACGATCACGCGTTTGCAAACGAGCCAGATTATTGGCTAGCGCACGACTCTGCGTTTCGTCGAAGACCCTCTCACAAACATCACGAGCCACCGCATTGGTCTGATTGACCAAACCGATGGCCCGTAACAACGGCCAGAGAGCCAACAGCTCATCCAATCTTGCCCCGCGCTCATAAAAAGTCACCAGCGCAAGCTGCACCTGCACATCAATCGGAGGCGGTCCGGCTGTCTCGAGCAAATCGGCAAACGGCACCCCTTGAGTCGTGAGCAATCGCGCCAGGCGCAAATGAGCCGCGTCGGCCCTTGGAAATACCACCCCGATATTTTCCGCCCCGTTGGCCAAAAGTGAGCGTATCTTTTTCACAACCAAGACCATTTCATCCGTCTTGGTCTGACCGACAATCACCTCCGCCCGGTCCGCCGAACCACTTTCATGGGTCCACAATTCTCCGACGGCCACGCAACTTTCACAAGGGTCCATTTCCTCGACGATTTCCGCTTCGACGCCCAACATTGATTGCCACAATTCGATCCATTTTTCATCAAGCGCACCCCTACCACGAAAAGCCGGCTCGGGTAAAATTACGGTGACTGCTCCCATGCGGCGAATCAGGGCAATCACGTTGAAAAATTCGCCCCACGCTTCGGCCGACAAACCCAATACCAACAGCCGACCTCCAATTCGCTGCTCAATATCAGTCAATGGTTTCAAAGCCGCTGCTTCACTCTGCAGAGGTGCAAGGCTCGCGCCCATTGATTCAACCCATCCAGTCAGATCATCAAACACCTCGACCAATTCGGACCGGGGGAAATCACTCGCCCGAAATCCCGCTTTCAAAAGTTCATCGAAATCGTCAAGGGCACGCTCTGGATCACTCTGCAAACTGCGCCAATATCCCCACGACGGGGCGCCCGGCTTCAGCGGTTTGAGTCGCTGCGCAATCCTGCTTTTCAAACCCAACAAAAGTAATTCACGCCCAAGTGCCGGGGCTTTTGCCTGACCCGATGCCAACCATTTTTTTCGCGCCAAACCAGGGGTTAGAAATTCCACCCCTAGTAGTGGCACTCCTTCGCGCATGCAGCGCTGCTTGATCAGATGGGCCTGGCCTCTGGTTGGCACCACCACCAAACTGCGTTCGAGACCCGCCCGTCCGGTCACCAACCACGGAAGCACAATTTGGTGCCAAGCCGTATCCGCTTGTCGGGCCAAATGTAATGCAATCGGTGATGCCACATCGCTACTCATGCCGACAGTCACGCCAGCCGCAAAAACAAAAAAGCCCAACCTCTCTCGAGGGTGGGCAAAATTTAAAAAAAGCTAAGCGCGATTACTTCGCAGCGGCGTGCTTGGCCGCATGAGCCTTGGCGCGATTGGCGGCATTCTTGTGCACGACGCCGGATTTAACCGCCTTGTCCATGGCGGAGACATAAGACGATGCGGCGGCCTTGGAAGCAGCAGCATCGCCCGCCTTGACCGCGGCGTCCAACTTCTTGTGCAAAGTCTTCAAACGAGTCTTGGTGGTCTTGTTACGGGCAGTAAAGCGCACGGTTTTACGCGCGGCTTTGATGGCAGATTTAGTGTTGGCCATGAATAAATAGAGTTAAAGGTCGGACAAAGACTCAAACCCCGGCCTGTGAGTCAATGGTTTTTTCAGCCAGAGGCCTGTGCCATGGGTTCCTTTGGCTCCGGTGGATCGATCCCAATCAAGTTGTGCCCTCCTCATTTCCGTCATCCTCAGCGTACGATTCCCCATCCACCGGGCATGCTCCGTCCGGATTCCCCGTTGGGAATCCCTCAAATGTGCAATTAACCTTGGTGTCACGATTGGCTCCGATTACGGGCGGGAAGTTCTCGCCTGTGCCTTGGATCTAAGTATAGGTCTGTTTCAGGGTGCCTGCATCAGGTCTATTTCAGGGTGCCTGCATCAGGTC
>DFDG01000042.1:38897-39408 GCA_002367815.1 Opitutaceae bacterium UBA3033
AGGGTGCCTGCATCAGGTCTATTATCTCCCTGGAACTTCACCAATGATCACCAAAAATGTCGCCATCAGAATCCTGATGGTCGATAAAAGTGCCTTGGTCAGACTGGGCGTGTGCTCGGTGATCAACTCAAGCGGTTCGGGCGAATTCCAAATCGTGGGTGAAGCGGGATCGGCTCAGTCCGCTAAGGAGCAAGCGTCCCGGTTGCGGCCCGATGTGGTGTTGATCGATCTTCATCTGCCCGATGGAGCGGGTTCGGATACCATTCGGGAGATCCTGCGCCTTTGCCCGAAAACCCGGGTGCTGGTGCTCACTTCAATCACTAATGACGACTTGGTCTATGGCTCTGTTATCGCAGGGGCACACGGTTACATAATGAAAGAGGTGGACCCCTTGGATCTCCTCAAAGCCATTACTGATGTGGCGGCTGGAAAATCAGTGCTGGCGCCCGATGCCTCTTCCTGCGTGTTTCGAATGATTCGGAAGGAGGAAAAAGGGAACTCTCCGGGGGCG
>DFDG01000042.1:39611-39920 GCA_002367815.1 Opitutaceae bacterium UBA3033
TGACTTTTCTTTCTAAGCAGGAGTTACGAGTGCTCGCATTAGTGGCTGAAGGTTTGACCAACAAAGAAGTGGGTAAACATCTCACCCTTACCGAGAATACCGTTAAAAATTATTTGGTGAATGTATTCGCGAAATTGAAAGTGAAACGGCGCTCGCAAGCAGCAGCCATATTCGCTCAAGCCAACCAAAACCACTAATAGGCCCATATAGGCCTATAGTAAATAGGCCTGAATAACAAGGCAGATGCCTCTAACTGAGTCAGGCACAATTCGGTTAGTCTGGTCGGATCATGCAATTGCCCCCCCCCCC
>DFDG01000042.1:40160-45178 GCA_002367815.1 Opitutaceae bacterium UBA3033
CAATTGCCCCCCCCCCGACATCGCCGCGCCCAAGGCGGTTTTACGATCTTCGAAGTGATGATGGCTTCCATCATCATGGTCTTGGGTATCAGCACTTCTCTCACCACCATTACTTACGGCATGCGGGCCATCGATACGGCCCGTAGTGGCACGCTGGGCGCGCAAATATTGCAAAGCGAGATGGAGAATCTGCGGCTGCTCAACTGGGCCCAACTCACTGCCCTGCCCACGACCGCCACGGTTGATATTTCGGCCGTGATAAGTTCGGGCACCTCCACCGCTCTGGACGCCACTTTGAACAATATCATCAGCAAATTTACCTGCGTGCGAACAATCTCCACCCCGAAAGTCAATATGCGCGAGGTCACACTAGTCGTGACTTGGAATGGTCAGGATGGGCGCAGCCACAGCAACAATTATGTAACCCGCTACTGCAAGGACGGCCTCTATGATTTCTACTACACAGCCCATTAAAACCCGGCGGTCCACCCGCGGGTTCACGTTAACCGAGGTGATGATCAGTGCGACCATTTCCTCCTTCATCATGTTGGGCATATTGCAGACCTTTATGATGATCGGTCGAACCGGTTACAATGCTTCCAACTACTGCGTCATGGAAGCCCAGTCGCGCCGCGCGATGGAGACTTTCAGTCAGGAAATCAGAATGGCCCAGTCGATTGTTTGGAGCAGCGACACGAGCATCACCCTTACGATCCCTACTGCTGCATCAACCTATGACGTCCAATATGCATACGACGCATCGACCAGCGGTTCAACCGCCCAGTCGTTCTATCGCATGGATTTATCGGGTGTCCGCATCCTTGTAAAAAATGTCACCAGCCTGGCTTTTCAACGCTACAAGCTTGTTACCGGTGCGGTGAGCAATATCGCCAGCAATGATTTGGAAACAAAACAGATTCAGCTCACCCTCCAAACCACGATGAAGGGCATGACGACAGCGGCGGCCACGAACGCTGTGCTCTCTGCCCGCTATATTCTGCGCAACAAAGACGTGAGCTCCTGATAGCTTGTCAATGAAGCCTTTTATTTTCAATCGCATCCCCCAATCCACCCGAGGCGAGATGCTGATTGTGGCCATGCTGATCTCCGCCATCATTGCCATCTCTCTCGGCACTTTGATGAACCTGAGCATCACTTCTTTGCGACTGGCCGACCGCACATTTTATAGCAATGCCGCGATGAACCTCGTCGAAATGGGCGTGGAAGAGGCCATGTGGTCATTTCAGGATGACATTACCAGTGGCTCCGGTTGGGTGGCATGGGACACCAGCACCGGCACCGTGGCCAAGGTCCAATATGGGACCTTTGGTTTCAGTGGGGGCGTCACCGGAGTCACCAAAGTCTACGTGACCGATTATACCGGCTTAAGCCTTACCCCCGTAATTATCAGTCGTGCTCTCATCACTCTACCCACTGGGGCTCCGATTGAAAAATGGATTGAGATCACTCTTTTGCGTCGATCGAAATTCGAACTGGGGATCGTGGCCAAAGGTTCCATCACCTTTAGTGGGACCAATGCGAGTGTGGACAGTTGGGAGTCCGATCCCGGCAACGACGGTATCGGTATCGTGCCATACAGTGGCAGCGTGGCGACCGACAGCGGTAGTATTGGCAGCATTTCCGTATCATCAACCATTAGCGTCAATAACGCAGATATCTGGGGCACCGCCGCCACCGGCGCGGCCTCTGCTGCGGCCATTGGCGTGGGACCCAATGGGGTAATCGGTCCTTATGGGACCGCCGCCGGCACCAAAGATGCGGGCAGCGTGTCCACCGACTTTACCGCCAACCTTGTAACCGTGACCTCGCCAACGGGCGGAACGGTCATCAGTGCCATCGGCACAACGACAGCTCTTGGCTCCGGCACTTATCGGATCCCATCAGTCACTTTGGCCGGATCTGACTCTTTGGCTATAACAGGGAATGTAATCATCGTAATAACTGCCGCCAGTGGCACCACCGGTATTTCCTTAACCGGTAATGCAAATATCACATTGGCCAGCGGGGCCACATTGAAAATCTACGCTGAATCCAACCTGAGCTTCTCCGGAAAAGGCGTGATCAATCCCAACACCCAACCCTCCAGCGTCCAAATCTGGGGCACCAGCACTAACGCGACTCCGCAAACCATCGCATTATCGGGTAACGGATCTCTCAGCGCGATCACCTATGCCCCCAACGGTAACGTTTCAATCAATGGTAACGGAGAGGTATATGGTTCGGTCATCGCCAACGAGGTTAACGTAACGGGTAACGCTAATTTTCACTACGATAAAACATTGAGATACCTCAACACGGGCGACCCCTACGGTATCACCAAGTGGCGTGAATTAACTTCTGCGGCAGATCGCGCCGCCTATTCAGCGCTGATGAATTCCTAAACTCCACCAATGTTGCCCCCCCAGTTTCCCCATGGAATTTTAAAGAAAAGGTAAACCTCTGCAACGGGTCCTTTAAGCCTGTCAAGCCGACCAAGGAATCTCTAATTTTCACCCAATCAAAACGAGTCCAAAGATAACCATAAATATGCGTAATCTTTAAGTCCTTTCAACGCATCCTATAAAGCGCGAGGAGCTCGTCTCCAACGTTTCTCCCGACTCAAAAATCCCGTCAACCGATCATTCGTCCATGCAGACCATAATCACCGATTCCCTACCCCGATCGCAACGGGGCTCTCTTCTCATCGTGGCCATGTTACTCTCTTCGATCATTGCCCTTGCCCTCGGCTCATACATCAACTTGAGCATCACCTCCCTGCGCATGGCCGATCGCACGTTCTATAACAACGCCGCCATGAACCTCGTCGAAATGGGTATAGAAGAGGCGATGTGGTCTTACCAGGATGACCTCACCAGCGGCACCGGATGGTCCACCCCCGTGGCTTGGAACACCGCCACCGGCAATACGGCCAAATACACTTTTAGCACATTTAATTTTAGCGGAAATGTCACCGGCTCCACCAAGGTCTATGTCACTGACCGAACCGGTTTGGGGGCCAGCCCATTAATCATCGCGCGTTCCATCATCACTATGCCACGAGGCGCTCCAATCGAAAAATGGATCGAGATCACGCTCACCAAACGCTCGAAATTTGCCCTCGGCCTCGTGGCCAAGGACTCCATTCGGTTTAGTGGCACCAATGCCACCATGGACAGTTGGAAATCCGACCCGACCGGCACCGGCACACCTATTATTCCCTACAGTGCCGGCGTCGCCGATGATAACGGCAGTATCGGTAGCATTGATGTGTCTTCAACCATCAGCGTAAACAATGCGGATATCTGGGGCACTGCGGCCGTGGGTGGCTCTTCTGTCTCAGCCATTGGGGTTGGACCCAACGGTCGCGTCGGCCCGACCGGCACTCCGTCCGGCACCTTGGATCCCGGCAGCGTATCCACCGACTTTACCGCCAATCTGGAGTCTGTATCTTCACCATCTACCGGATCAACGATCTCCGCCATCAACAGCACCACCACCCTCGGAGCCGGCACGTGGCGAATTCCTTCCATCACCTTAAATGGCACCAAAATACTCACGATCACTGGTAATGTGGTAATCATCAACACCGCGCGCGCAGGGTCAACTGGCATAGCAGTCACTGGTAACGGCGGCATTGAAATGTCTGAGGGGGCAACTCTCCAGATTTACGCCGAATCCGATATCAATATTTCTGGCAACGGTTTGTTAAATCCGAACAGCCAACCTTCTAGTTTCCAGCTCTGGGGCACCTGCACGAGTGCCGTTCCCCAGAATATTTCGATAGCGGGTAATGGCACCCTAACTGGTCTTTGCTACGCCCCCAATGGCGACCTTACCATCAACGGCAATGGCGACGTCAGCGGGTCCTTCGTGGCCAATGAGATCAGAGTGACGGGTAATGCCAACTTTCACTACGATGAATCATTGGCTTCCCTCGACACCGGCAATCCCTATGGCATCAGCAAATGGCGCGAATTAACCAGCGCCGCCGACCGGGCCCTCTACAGCACTTTGATGAACTCCTTCTGACACTGCTTTTGTCTGATTCGCACTCGCGATCTTCACCGTAGCACATCCTCTTCAAATAGTTCCTAGTTTTGGGACCGGTAAGCCGGATTCTGTTCCACGCCTTGCGGCGCTTCGACCGTCATTTCTCTCAAGTCCACCTTGCGACGGACCAGTCCTGCATAACTCCGAGGAGCGATGCAGGATGCGGCATACCCGAGACTATTGGACGGGCCGCCCAGTCTCCTATTTTGCCTTGCACCGGAAGGGGTTTTTCATGCCGTCCCGCTCGCGCGCGACGCGGTGGGCTCTTACCCCACCTTTTCACCCTTACCCTGATCGAGCCCGCCTTGCGGCGAGTCGAACGGGGCGGTATATTCTCTGTGACACTATCCGTCACTACGCCTTGAAACGCAGTGCCCGCACTTGGTTGCCCTCGTGCGGCATCCTGCCCGATGGTGTCCGGACTTTCCTCTCCAAACTCTGGCCGGCGCGGCATTACCCGCGCCTTGGGATCAAAGAACTCGGAGCGACTGTCAGGCCCCAAAACTAGGATTCCAAATAAACCAAACGTCCGCACTGGTCGCAAGTCGGGAGTTCATCATCGTTAGCTTTACTTCGGGCCGCCGAATCCACCTCAGACGACACCTTTAAGTGACATCCCCCGCACTTGCCGCCGCTCAGTGGCACACAGACCGGCATTTGCCGCGAGGAAATCCGATCGTAGAGCCGCAAAACGCGCGCTGCAATAGGTTCGCGAGTAGTGGCCAGTTCAGCCGAAACCTCGGCTAATTCACTCGTCAAACTGGTGGTTCGCTCACTCAGGGACGCGATGCGTGACTCGTGGCCCGTAATATTCTGTTTAAGCTCGGCTTCCGCCGTCTTAAAACGCTGCCTCGATGCATCGATGGCATACATGATCTCCAGTTCCCTCTCTTCGAGCGCGCTGATCTGGGCTTCCATCGTTTCTATTTCATGCCCCAAGGCCTGATATTCCTCGTTCTTTTTTACCG
>DFDG01000042.1:45353-50948 GCA_002367815.1 Opitutaceae bacterium UBA3033
CAGAGTTGTTGGGTCCGATATTTCGCCGCTTTGTCCTCAACCGAGCCAATCTCGGTCTCAAGTAGCTTTTTGCTCGATTCCAAATGCCGCATTTCGTCTCGCGCGTTATCAATCGCTTTCTTTTCGGATGCAATCCTCTGCTCCACCAAGGCAATTTCCCCGGGCACCGCCTTCAATTGCGCCTCCAGTTCCATTCGCTTGGTATCACGATTTTGGAGGATCAGGAGCTTTTCAAGCACGGGACTAAGCATTGTGACCTTCAGCTTGCGGGTGTCCCCATGCCGGTCAAACGAAACTCTCACGCAATAGCCAAATTTAACGCCTTTACGGGTCGATTTTTTCCTAAAAAAACCCTCGCGTGCAGTCTACATCATGGAGAGGATTTCCCTTTCCGTATTTCATCCATTAAGACCCTTTCATGTCCGACGAATCCGACTCCAAAAATCTAGCCAATAATCAGGCCGGCGCCGAAGTTTACGACGCCTCCAAAATCCAAAAACTCGAGGGTCTCGAGGGCGTCCGCAAACGCCCGGACATGTATATCGGTGACACGAATGAACGCGGCCTGCACCACTGCGTTTTTGAAATCGTAGACAACTGTATCGATGAAGCCTTGGCCGGTTTTGCCCACGGCGTGCAAGTTGCCATCCACCTCGATGGATCGTGTTCGGTATCGGATGACGGCCGAGGCATCCCCGTTGACGAGCATGCCACTTACAAAATGCCCGCATTGGAACTGGTGCTCACCAACCTGCACGCCGGTGGTAAATTCGGCAAAGGCGCCTACCAGGTATCCGGCGGGCTGCACGGCGTCGGCGCCAAGTGCGTGAACGCGGTTTCCGAGTGGTTCGTGGCCGAGGTCCGCCGCAACGGCAAAGTGCACCAGATGCGTTTCGCCCAAGGCAAGACCACCCAGAAGATGCTCATCATCGGTGACACCAAGAAGACCGGCACCAAAATCACCTTCAAGCCCGATCCCTTGATCTTTCTCACCACCCGCGAATTCCAATACGAAATTCTCGCCAAGCGCCTGCGCGAACTCGCCTTCCTCAATCCCGGCGTGCGCATCGAGTTGGAGGACGAACGCTCCGAGAAATCCGATTCCTTCTTCTTCAAGGACGGCATCACTGAGTTCGTGCGTTACCTCAATCAGAACAAAACCGTCCTGCACGACAAACCGATCTCATTCTCCGATTCCGCGCCCAACGAAACCAACCCCGAGCTGCCCAACATCGTCGTCGATGTGGCCATGCAATACAGCGACTCTTTCAACGATCAGGTTTTCGCCTACGCCAACTCGATCTACAACATCGAGGGCGGCACGCATCTCTCCGGCTTTCGCACCGCACTCACGCGCGTGATCAACAGTTTTGCCAAGTCCAACAATCTGCTCAAGGACAAGGATCCTGCGATCACCGGCGACGACGTGCGGGAAGGTCTCGTCGCGGTTATTTCCGTCAAGGTGCCTGAGCCCCGTTTCGAAGGTCAGACCAAAACCAAACTCTCCAACGGCGAAGTGGATGGAATCGTCCAAAAAATCGTCGGCGAAAAACTCCGGATCGCCCTCGAAACCACACCCGGGCTCGCCAAACGCATCATCGATAAAACCCTCCTGGCCGCACGAGCGCGCGAAGCCGCCCGTAAGGCCCGTGAGACCATTCGTAAAGGCGCTCTCTCCGGACGCGGACTTCCCGGTAAACTGGCCGATTGTTCCGAGCGCGATCCTTCTCTGACCGAGATCTACATCGTTGAGGGTGATTCCGCCGGTGGCTCAGCCAAACAAGGTCGCGACCGTCGCTTCCAAGCCATTCTTCCACTGCGAGGCAAACTCATCAATTCCGAGAAAGCCCAACTCGATAAGGTGCTGAACAATGAGGAAATACGCACCCTCATCACCGCCATCGGAACAGGCATCGGCACCGGCGAGGACGAATCGGCCTTCAACGTGGAGAAAACCCGTTACCACAAAATTATCATCATGACCGATGCCGATGTGGACGGCTCCCACATTCGCACGCTGCTGCTCACCTTCCTCTACCGGCAGATGCGCGGTCTCTTTGATCGTGGCTACATTTATATTGCCCAGCCGCCGCTCTACAAAATCAAGCGCAAGCGTCGTGAACAATACGTCGACAACGATGAACAGCTCAACCGCATCCTGCTCGAACTCGGCACCGAGGATGTAGTCCTCACCCGCCTCAAGGACAATCACATCTACGCCCCTGCGCTCATCGACAAAGTTGTCGAAAATCTGTCTGCCCTGGAAAAACTCGGCGGCGGAGTCACCCGCTACGGCGCGTCATTGGCCGAGTATCTGCAAGCCCACGAACCCGTCACTCATTCCCTGCCTCGTTACATCGCCCGGATTCGCATTGGCAGCGAAGAAACCCACGAATTTCTCCGCGACGACGCGGCTCGCAGTCACTTTATTCAAGACAACGGACTCGATGCCGACATGTTTGATCAACCCACCGGGGCAGCGGACAAAAACAATCCGAACCCCAAGCGGATCACCATTCACGAAATCTTCGAATGCAACGAGATGGTAAAACTTCTCAAGGCCACGGCCGACATCGGTTTGGACATTAATCGCTTCACCGCGACTGAGGAACCCCGCTTCGTGGTAACGGAAAATCCCGGACAAAAGAGTGAAATCAAAACCTCGCTCCACAGCCCACTCGAAATCGTTGCCCATATCCGAGCTCTCGGACGTAAAGGACTTTCGATTCAACGCTACAAAGGTCTGGGTGAAATGAACCCCAAGCAGCTCTTCGAGACCACAATGGATCCGGCGAAACGCCGTCTCCTCAAAGTTTCCATTACCGATGCCGCCAAAGCCGATGCTCTCTTCACCCTGTTGATGGGCGATGAGGTCCCGCCACGCCGACGCTTCATCGAGGACAATGCCCTCAACGTCCAATACCTCGACGTGTGATAACCAAGCGCAAAGACGCCAAGATGCAAAGTCATGAAGCAAGTAGTGCTACCCGCCGATATCGAAATGTTGGCCACTCAAACGGTGAACGCATCGTTTGTGGCTCATCGCGCTTTTGGACCGGGTTTATTGGAGAAAGCCTATCGGCTCGATCTACTCATCAACCAACGCCTACTTGTCGAATTGAAAGCGGTGGATGCCACCAACCCCATCCATCGCGCGCAGGTCACCACTTACTTGAAGCTTCTTCGTCTGCCCCTCGGTCTGCTTATCAATTTCAACGTTCCACTGATCAAAGGCGGCATCACCCGTGTCTTGAACTTGGACTTTCAATCTTAGCCTCTTCGCGTCTTTGCGCTTAATAATTTCCTGAATGTATACTGCTTCTGAAAAACTTACGTCGGCCAACATTACCGACATCATGCAGACCGCCTACATCGAGTATTCGATGTCGGTTATTGTCTCGCGCGCCTTGCCTGATGCTCGTGACGGCCTCAAGCCCGTGCAACGACGCATCCTTTATGCGATGTTGCGCGAGGGCTTGTTGCACAACCGTCCGTTCGACAAGTGCGCCGGCGTCGTCGGTGAAGTGCTGAAAAACTATCACCCCCACGGTGATTCCTCGGTTTATGATACGCTGGTGCGACTCGCGCAGACTTGGGTCATGCGCAATCCGCTCATTGACCCGCAAGGTAATTTTGGTTCCGTGGACGGCGATCCCCCGGCCGCCTATCGTTATACCGAATGTCGGCTCAACGCCGTCGCCGAGGATCTGATCCGGAACATCGAGGAGGACACGGTTGATTTCGTGCCCAATTACAAGGAGTCAACCACTGAACCCACCGTTCTCCCCTCCGCACTGCCAAATTTGTTGATGAACGGCTCAACCGGCATCGCTGTCGGCATGACCACGAATATTCCACCGCACAATCTGGATGAACTGATTGATGCCACCTGTGCCATTATCGACAATCCTCAGATCGCCGTGGAGGACCTTTGCAACATCATCAAAGGACCGGATTTCCCCACGGGTGGATTGATTGCCGGACGCGAGGGCATCCTCAGTTATTTGCAGACCGGCAAAGGCATTGTGCGCATTCGCGGTAAGTCTCACACCGAGGAGACGAAGACCGGGATGGAGCAGATCGTCATCACGGAAATTCCCTACAACGTAAACCGCGCCAACCTCGTCATCCGCATCGCCGATCTTGTCAGCGAGAAAGTTATCGAGGGCATTCGCGATCTGCGCGATGAGTCCGACGAAAACACTCGCATCGTGATCGAGCTCAAGCGTGGAGAGCAATCCAAGCCGATCCTTAACCAGCTTTTCCAGAAAACTGCACTCGAATCTTCATTTGGTGTCACGTTGCTGGCGCTTGACCAAAAGCGGCCGAAGCAAATGAACATCAAGGAGCTCATTGTTTGTTTCATTGAGCACCGTCGCGAAGTCATCACCCGGCGCACACGCTATCGCCTGAAACAAGCCGAAGATCGTGCTCATATCCTCGAAGGCTACATCATCGCCCTCGATAATCTCGACGACTTTGTTAAGATCATTCGCGCTTCAGCCAATCGGGCGGAAGCCAAAGAGAAGTTGATGGCCAAGTATCCGCTTTCCGAGCGCCAGACCGACGCCATTCTTGAACTGCGCCTCTATCAGCTTACGGGCATGGAACGCGGTAAGATCGAAGCCGAATATGCCGAACTCATGGCCATCATCGCTGAGTTGCGCAGCATTCTCGCTTCCGAGGAAAAACTTTTTGCCCTGATTAAAACCGAGCTGCTGGAGATGAAGGTGAAATACTCCACTCCTCGTCGCACGGAAATCACGGCGGCCGTGGGCGAATTCCGCATGGAGGATGTCATCCCCAACGAGGGCTGCGTCATCACCGTTTCCCATCTCGGTTTTATCAAGCGCACCCCGGTTGTTGATTATCGCTCCCAGAAACGGGGCGGCAAAGGCATCATCGGCACCGACACGTATGATGAAGATTTTGTCGAACATCTGTTTACCGCCAGCACCCACGATTACATACTTTTCCTCACCACCACCGGTCAGTGCCTGGTGAAAAAAGTCTATGATGTGCCCGAGGGCAGCCGCGCTTCCAAAGGCCGGTCCGTTACTTCCTTCCTCCGACTTTCCGAGGGCGAAGGCATTGCAGCCATGATCTGTGTGGAAGAATTCGCCGATACGATGCATCTGGTGATGGCCACCAAGAACGGCATCACGAAAAAGACCACTTTGACTGATTACACCAACGCCACGCGCGAAGGCGGACTGCGCGGTATCAAACTGGCCCCAGACGATAGTCTGGTGGGTTGTGTGCTCACCAACGGAGCTAATGAAATCATCCTCGTCAGCCATCGTGGTCAGGCCGTCCGGTTCAACGAATCCGGTCTGCGGGTTCAGGGCCGGGATACCCAGGGTGTAACGGGCATGCGTTTCAAAATCGAGGGCGACTTCGTTCAATCCATTCAGGTCTGTGATCCGGAATCCCGCCTGCTGATCGCACGGGAGGACGGCATCGGTAAACGCACCCCATTCGAGAACTACCGTCTGACTTCCCGCGGTGGCACGGGTGTCATCGCGATCGATCTGCCCGACGACCATTCCGTCGCCGTCGCCGGTGCACTGAGTGTGCATGAAGATGATGAAGTCA
>DFDG01000042.1:51184-57434 GCA_002367815.1 Opitutaceae bacterium UBA3033
ACATGAAGATGATGAAGTCATGCTCCTCACGACCAAGGGCCAAAGCATCCGCACTCGCGTGAAAGAAATTCGCGAGACCGGGCGCAGCGCCAAGGGCGTGAAATTGGTCACACTCGCTGAAGGAGACAGCATCCTCAACATCGCCCGCATTGTCGAAACTGATGAAGAGGTGGAAGCCGCCGCCATTGGTGAGGAAACAGAATGATTCAATGCACTGTGGGAGGATTTACTCGTCCGCAGTGCCACTTTATTAAACTAACATCGGTATCATTTATTTCGTGCTCCACTTTCGTCTGTAATGGCTAGCCGACTTTCCACTCTTCTAGACCCGACGCGGATCAATCTCAACGTGCAGAGTGGCGATCACACTGCAGCACTGCAGACGGTGGCCGATCTGCTCGTCTCCCACCCAGATGTCACAAACTACGATGGATTTTTTGATGAACTGCTCGCGCGGGAACAACTGGACACCACTTATCTGGGTAATGGGATCGCCCTGCCGCACGCGCGAACCCAGCACGTTAATAAGATCGTGCTGGCCGTGGGTCGGCGCGATGCCGGGGTGCAATTTGCCAACTGCAATGAGACGGTCCGTCTGATGTTCGTGCTCGGCACGCCGAAATCAAACCCCACCGACTACCTGATGGTTGTCAGTTCGCTTTGTAAGATATTCAAGACCCCCGCAAATTGGGAAGCCTTGATGCAAGCGACCTCCAATGAGGAGTTCATTCAAGCGCTGGTCGCGGCTGAGGAAAAGTTATTTCCCTCAGCCTGAGACCGCACATTAGAGTTTGATTTTAGCCGCTTCGGCTTCGAGTCGGGTGACCAACCCATCCATCTGATCGACCACGGCCTGGATCGTTTCGCGCTTGTTTAAATCCACTCCCGCCTTGAGTAGTTGCGCCATCGGCTGGTCGTTGCCTCCACTGCGCAACAAGGTGAGATAGCGCTCGCGTGCCGCCATTTGATCCTCCGTGGAACCCGTCGTCATCGCCTTGAAAATCTGCGCCGATGAGGCAAAGCAAGTCGCGTATTTGTAGACGTAATAGGGCGAGTTGTAGAAATGCGGAATGCGGGTCCACGTGTAACGATAGAGTTCATCCTTGGTGGCCGCATCGCCGTAATAGGTGTCGAGCAAACCACTGTAGATTTTGGCTAGGGATTCCGGTGTCACCGGTTGACCCGCTTCCACCAACTGGTGGGCCTGCCACTCGTAGTCCGCAAACATTACCTGTGTATAAAATGTGCCCACGATGTTATCGATGGCATGTTGCAGCAGCAGGAATCGTTCTTTCGGGTCTTCGGTGCGACTGAGGAGCAATTCGAGCAGAAACCGCTCATTGGTGGTCGAAGCCACCTCGGCTACGAAGATCGTGTAACTCGCCGTGGCAAAGGGTTGGGTCTCGTGAGACAACACCGTGTGCATGGAATGCCCGGCCTCGTGCGCAAAGGTAAAGACCGCATCCAAGGTGTCGTTGTAATTCATCAACATGTAAGGACCCACCCCGTAAACGCCCATACTGTATGCTCCGCTTCTTTTGCCATCGCTTTCGTAGACATCGAGACATCGATCATTCAGCAGTTTGGACATTTTGTCCTGATAATCTTGGCCGAGTGGAGCCACCGATTCGTGCAGCGTTGCCTTCATATCATCATAAGCATACCGCCGGTCATCTTCCAGTAATGGCAGAGATCCGTCGTAAAGGTGATAGGTCTCCAACCCGAGCATCTTTTGACGCACTTTCATGTAACGTTGCGCGGGCCCCGTCCCGGCGCGAACCGTCTCGACCAAGGTGCGGTAAACCGACTCCGGCACATTGTCGCTATCGAGCGCGGCGGCCAAAGTTGTGGGGTAATTTCGAGCCTGAGCGCTGAACCAGTCGCGTTGCAGGATGCTGTTATAGATGGCCGCGTAAGTATTTTTGTTCGCCGCATAGGTTTCGTAGTGTCCCTTGAAAGCCGCCTCACGATCAGCTTGATTGCGGTTGGTGTTCAAAACCTCACTATAGCCACCGTATGAAACCTTGATCTCGGTGCCATCAGACATCTTCACGGTGGGAAACTGCACATCCGAGGTGCTGAGTTCCTGATAAATACTGCCCGGCGTCCCCCGAAATTGCGAAGAAAAGGACATCAGCTTTTCACCATCTTCGTTCAAGGTATGGGATGCCTGTCGATAGTTCTCGGAAATGGGGAAACGATACGGCACCAGTTTGGGTTCAGCATTGATCCACTCCATCGTGGTCGCTTCGGGAATCTGCAACAGCTCGGGCGTAAACCATGAAGAGGCCGTGCCCAATTTCGCAAAGACCCCCAGCACCCGCTGGAATTTGCCCGAGGCTTCGGAATTACGCGTATCCACATCACGTTGGAGACTGGTGTAACAGTATAATTTATATTGGAGGCGACCAATCTCATCTTCCATCTCATAGGCTTTCACCAGAGATTCCGCTCCTTGGGCCAGCGTGCCTTTCAGGGCAGCATAAGATGCGATATAGCCTTCCAAAACCTTCAAATCAGCCTCCCATTCATCCCACGAGGGATAAATCTTGGAGACGTCCCACTTGTAAGCGTCGGATATCTCGGCACGGTTGCGCGTCTCGGGTTTGCCCGTCGCGACGAGACTGAATGCAGACAAGGTGGCGGCCCCAAGACAGCAGGATAATACACAGATGCGATTGGTCATCCACCCAGCTTGGCGGCGTAATCCGCCGGGATCGAGTCCGATGTTATCAGTGGTTTTCAGCCGCGATGATTGGTCCAAAACGGTCAGACTGAGCGCAGGGGGAAAATATCCACATCCACGGCCCGGGCCATGCCGGTATGTTCGGGCGGTCGACCCAGCGGATCAAGAGCCGCCAATCGCATCATCGTGTCGTCCCAGGCCGATAAAACCGCCGGACCAAACTGGTAGGGTCGGTGCGCCACCTGCCCGGACCAAAGCCGCGACTTCCGCCGGTCAAAAGCAAAGAGACGATAGCGTTCGAGCAGAAAAAAATCCAAAGTCCCGGGATCCAGTTCGACCGTTGGTCCGGCCAACCGGTAACGAAAACGGCTTGCTCCTGCCGTCGCCGAAACCCCGTGTCGTTGCGCCCGGTAGTCCACTTCCCCGTCTTCCGGGCTGATCCGGGCGGACATCGTCGCATGCTCGTAGGGCAGATGAAAGAGGGTCCGTGCCACTTTGACCGCCAGCCACTGGTTGCAGTCGAGCGAGTAGAACCAGACGCCGGGACGTCCGGATGCGTCGTGCACATACGTGCGGACATTCAATTCCAGAAAACTGGATATGCCCGGCACCGCCGGGCACCCCGCCGGCCGCACGCGGCGCATGAAAAACGGCACCAGACCCACCCAGGCCTTGCCCTCGTAAGTGTCCACCGTCAGGCCCGCCGGCAAAGTGCACTGGATCAGCGCCGGATCCCACGACCAATGCAGGAAAAGCAGCTGGGCCCATTGCTGTTGCATCACCGCCCGGCCTTCCGGCCGGATTCGCTCCGCGAGTCGCATCGCCTCTGTCGGTGCCAGCAGTGTCATGGGACTATGATGCTGCCGGAGGCGAATTAAGCCAGTGCTCCAGTCGATTTTTCACCGCCGGCCATTCCGCTGCGACAATCGAATACATCACGGTGTCACGTACATACCCGTCGGGCATCACCATGTGTTGGCGCAACACCCCTTCCTTCACGGCCCCGAGGCGCTCGATGGCCGCCTGCGAACGCAGATTGCGTCCATCGGTTTTCAACTGCACCCGCCCGCAGTCCAGCGTGGCAAACGCATGCTGCAGAAGAAGGTATTTGCATTCCGTATTGATGGGCGTGCGGCGGGCCGGTGCGCCGAGCCATGTCCAACCGATTTCGATTCGCCGGTGAGCCGGGGCCAAGTCCAGATAACTGGTGCTCCCAACCGCCCGACCACTGCTGCGCTCCACAATGGCAAAGGGCAAGCGGACGCCTTGGGTCGCTTCTTCGAGGGCTGACTCAACGATGGTCCTCATCTCGGCCAACGTGTCTGGCGCGCGTCGGGACAGATAATCCCAGATCACGGTTTCAGCCCCGACCGCAAACAAATCCTCAGCATGCGTTTGGGCCAAAGGCTCGAGACGCACGCGCTGGCCGTTTAAGGTGACTGGGGTCGGTTGCATCGCTTTCCTGCATTCGCCGCTTGTCTCGGCATCTCCGCAAACAAAAACTCCCAGCATGTCCCGATTGTTTCCCGCCTCCTTTATCTGCCCATGAAGGAACTATTGGCCGACTGGCGTATCCGGCGACTGCTCCTCGCCAACATCATGGGGTCCATCGGCTCCGGCATCACCATTATTGCCATTCCCTGGTTGCTGGTGCAACGCCCGGGCGGAGAACGTATCTTTGGCTATATCACGGTGGCCGCGACCATCATCCTGTTTGTTTTTGCCCCTTACTACGGTTCATGGCTCGACCGGAATTCACGCAAAGCCGCGCTTTTGATCGGGGAAGTTTTCGGTGCAACGGTCACGTTGACCATGGCCACTTGGATGCTGCTGACGGGCGATACGGCCACCTGGCAATTGGTGACACTCTATTTTTGCGGCATGCTTTATTATACGCTGCATTTCCCGGCGCGTTTCGCGTTTGTACAGCAGGTCTTCGATAAAAAACACTATCAGCCCCTCATGGGTTTGATGGAAATCCAAGGCCAGACCGCCTCATTCATGGTCGGCGGATTGGCCAGTGTCATGCTCGTCTACGTGCCGGTCTACGTGATCCTGCTTTTCGATGCCGGCACCTATCTGTTCAGCTTCGCCCTCCAAAGCACCCTGCCCTACGAGTCCACTCACGTGGCGGCAGGAAAACCCAAGTTCAACACCCTGAAATCAATTGTCGTGGGGTTCACTTGGCTGCGCGAAAGGCCTCAATTCACCCTATTCGTGCTGTGCACCGTGGCGCCTTTCGTGGCGGTCATGACGGGTAATTACCTGTTTCCCATCTATGTGCAAAATATCCTCGAAGCCCCCGCTTCGGTTTACGGACGGGGCGAAATGGCCTTTGCACTTGGTGCGCTAATCGCCGGGATCTTCGTGCCAAAATTAATCAGCCAGCATAAGGCCGCCAACGTAGCCCTTGCCACGATGTTTCTTTTCGTCTGCGGTCTGATCATGCTGGGCAGCTTGCACACGGTGCCCACGTTTTACCTCGCACTTATCCTGCTGGGTCTGGGCAATGCCGGAACCCGGGTGGCGAAAGGCACGGTATTGATCACCACCGTGCCCAACGAAATCATCGGTCGCGTGCAAGTAGTGCTCTCCGCCGTGGACCGATTGTTGCGCACTCTGCTGCAATTCGGCGCCATCTACATCGTAGTCCATCATGATTCGGCCTGGGCTTTTGTCGGTCTGGTGATTTTCGTCAGCTTGGCACTGGTGTTGGCCTGGTCATCGCGAAAAGGTCCGCAATCCACGGTTAACAGTTTGCCGGAACCCAATCAACATGCGTGAATCACAGCGATGAGCGATGCACCACGTTTCAACGTTCTGGGAGTGGGCGTCTCGGCACTCACGTTAACTGATGCCACCCACCGCATCATCGCCACCCAAGGACAGAAGCAGCTCGGTTACATCAGCGTCTGCACCGTGAATGGGATCAGTGAGGCGCGACGTGTTCCTGCCCTCCAAAAAATCTTCAATCATTCATGGCTCAACACCCCGGATGGCATGCCGCTGGTCTGGCTCGGTCGGCATCACGGGCACGATACCATCACCCGGGTTTATGGTCCCGACCTGATGTTGCTGGTCTGTGATGCAGGACGCGCCTCCGGCTTGCGGCACTATTTTTACGGAGGAGCCCCCGGCGTTGCCGAATCGTTGCAGGCCAAATTGAGCGCTCGGTTTCCCGGGCTGGAGGTAGTGGGCACCTACACTCCACCTTTTCACCCGTTATCAAACGACGAGTTTACCGCATTGCAGGCGGACATCGCAGCCAAGTCGCCCGACATCATTTGGGTGGGGCTCGGCACGCCAAAGCAGGAAAGATTCATGGCTGAGACTTGGGCCAAGCTCGATACCGCATTGATGATCGGGGTGGGTGCCGCATTCGATTTTCACAGCGGTCGCGTGCGCCAAGCTCCACAATGGATGCAGCGCAGTGGGCTTGAGTGGTTGTTTCGCCTCGCGATGGAACCCCGCCGTCTCGCCTACCGCTACTTGGTCTACAATCCATTGTTCGTATTACGAACATTCGCGCAGCTTTCCGGATTGAAACGCTACCCCATCGATCCG
>DFDG01000051.1:0-5896 GCA_002367815.1 Opitutaceae bacterium UBA3033
TTTTTCCGCCAAACCCAATTTCACCTCACCCTCACCTTCTCTCAATGCATCGAGTAAACGTGTTATTTGTTCGGTGGTCATCGATACATTACCCAACATCTCGGTGCTGCCACCCTGGGCAATGGCATTCAACAACGCGGAACGCACATGAGCCTGCAGATCAGACAGCAATCTCACCAAATCGCGCCCGGCCGCATCACACTCATCCACGATCGCGACGATCTTCTGATGGTCACTGGTGGCCATGGCCCCGGCTAGTTCGGCTACTTTTTCCGCCGAAACCAAACCATACACATCGAGCACATCTGGCTCGGTGATTTCTGCCCCACAGAATGAGATCATCTGGTCAAAGATCGACTGGGCATCGCGCAACCCACCGTCGGCCATCCGGGCAATACAGGCCAGGGCCGGGGCCGATACACTTATTTTCTCATCCTCCGCAATCTGTTGCAGGCGACCCACGATCAAGTCTGGGGGAATAGGTTTGAGGTCAAATCGCTGGCAGCGGGAAAGGATGGTCGGCAGCACTTTTTGCACATCGGTCGTGGCAAAAACAAATTTCACATGCTCCGGCGGTTCTTCCAAAGTCTTAAGCAAGGCATTGAAGGCCTGATTCGAAAGCATGTGGACTTCATCGATTATGTAGACCTTGAACTTGCCTTGGGTAGGTGCATAGCGCACGTCGTCACGCAGTTCCCGGATCTGCTCCACCGAATTATTGGACGCACCGTCGATCTCGATAACGTCCAAGGAAGAACCGTCCCCGATGGATTTTACAATCGGATCATTGACGTCAAAATCCGCATTGGGCCCATCGGTGCAATTCAGAGCCTTGGCGAAAATACGCGCCGTTGAAGTCTTGCCCGTGCCGCGAGGACCCACAAAAAGGTAAGCATGGGCGATGCGGTTTCGGCTGATCGCGTTTCTTAAAGTTCGCACCACATGATCCTGCCCTACCACATCGGCAAAGGTTTGGGGCCGCCACTTGCGGGCGATGACTTGATAGGCACTCGACACGTTGGGTTAGCAGAAGCCCGATTTCAAATAGGGCAAAGCTGAAAATAATAAAAGTGGCCAGGCACTCCACGGCACTGGAAGAACGTCGTTGCCGTTGCTACCTTCCGGTCCTGGCGGAGTTCACGCGCCTACCCATGCATGGCACCTGGCCGACGAGAAAGGTAGGTGCCTCATCGCGGCAATCAACAGCAAACTGAAATTTTCGAAACCAGCGCCATGATGGCAGACTCAAATCAGACGAAATTCCACTACTCGAAACCCAAATGCCCCAAAACTATTTTAGAGGTCATTGGGCGGTGGTCCAGCGTGAGGTCGGGGCTCTCCATGAGGTGGGCGATCGCCACCTCGCCGCGTGCGATCTTTCCTCCAGCGGTCATTCATTTCCATCTTCAGTTCTTCAAGTCTGGTCATCTGCTCAGGCGTCAGCACTTTGGCGACTTGCTCGTTCATTTTTTCAGCAATCGCAATTGTTGCCTTGAAACCTGCGCTGCGCACCCGGCGCAATTCAGTTTCTGCGGTCGTCACGATCGGACGAATCTGGTCCAATTGATCGGGAGACAATTCAAGGCGATCCGCGTAACGGGTCAGAATCCTCGACGTAAACCGATCCATGGACGGGGATTGGTGAAATTTTTCCTTTATCACTCGCAGGGTGAGGAACCCCCCAAATACCGCTCCAGCCAGGAAGACCCCCAAGAACGCAAAAATGACTTTCCAGGGCTTATTCATTGGTGCTCGCCCCCAAGACAATCGCCGCAGGATCATCGACCGTGAATAATGCATCCTCCGAAACCACGTTCGTGGCTTGGGCGATGACAGAATAGTTTCCAACTATGCCCAGCACGGCCAATAAACATGAAAGAACGAGTGCCTTCATCGAAAAACGCTCCATCAGCGACATCGCGGGCTGGTTCCGTTCAAATGCCGTTGCCGCAATCCGGGTGGCCAATCCATAGGATGCCCCCAACTCCTGATTTTGCGGAACCTGACGGGCGGCGCTAATCAAACGCTGCCATGCCTTGTCTGTGTTTTTCATGATTTTTCCTTTCTCTGTAGAGATACAAAGAGTTTACGCAACTTCCTACGTGCCCGGAATGCCCGCACTTTGACCAAAGATCCGTTCCACCCGGTCAATTCGCAGATTTCCGCAATGGTTTTCTGCTCCAAGTCCAAAAGCCGGATGACCAGTTGATCTTCGGGTTTTAGCTGGGCCAGCAACTTGCCGACCAACTCATGAGCCGCCATGGCATCGTCTGGAGCCACATCATTGTCATTGGTCAGAACTGTATCCAGGACCTCGGCCTCCTTGTCAGACAGATCAGCCCACCGGAATTCGGGTTTACGTTTTTGCGCCCGCAAATGATCAATACAGGTGGTCACCGCTATGCGTGAAACCCAATGCGGGAAAGGCACTGCCCCTTGATATTGATGGATGCGGGTAAACATCTTCATGAATATCTCCTGACTGAGGTCCTCCTCCAAAACCCGGCGTGGTAGGTGTGACCGCACAATCCGGACCACCATGGGGTGCAAATGCTCGACGAGTTCACGCGCAGCCGCTTGGTCGCTCTGGCGCACACGCGCGAGGCAACCAGGCAAGTCGAACGACTCTGGGTCAGGCATAAGGCAATAAAAGTGTTCTCATACACATCTTACAAGACGGAGACCGAGATATTCCGGTTACAATTGTTCGATGACATATCGCTGACTTGACGTAAACGAACCGGCAGGTCTATGTCCTCAGCCACGCTAATGCGAAATTTACTGCAGGTTCTACGACTTACCACCGCGCACGATCTCTGAATCGCCCGCCGGGTTGATTGTGCGTTCCCCCTGCCGTTACTGCCACCGTAAATCGCGGTGTTGAGTCAGTCCTTCCTATTTCGTTAATCCATTAGTCCGTTTCGTCATGCAATCTGCACCTGTTACCAAATACCGACCTTTCCCACCGGTCGATCTGCCCAACCGCCAATGGCCCAGCCGCGTGCTGACCAAGGCTCCGATTTGGTGCAGTGTTGATCTCCGCGATGGTAATCAAGCCCTCGCCCAACCCATGAATGTCGAAGAGAAAATCGAATACTTCGATATGCTCGTCCAAATCGGTTTCAAAGAAATTGAAGTCGGCTTTCCTTCTGCTTCTCAAATCGAGTTCGATTTCATCCGCCGCCTGATCGACGAAAACCGAATCCCCGATGACGTTGCCATCCAAATCCTTTGCCAATGCCGGGAGGAGCTGATCTCCCGCTCGTGCGAAGCCATGCAAGGCGCGAAAAACGTCATCTTCCATCTCTACAATTCCACCTCTCCTGCCCAGCGCAAATATGTCTTCAACGCCACCAAAGAGGACATTATTGGCATCGCCAAAGCCGGCACCACTTGGGTCAAGCAATATACCCAAGCCCTGATCGACGAGGGCACCCATGTGCGATTTGAGTATTCCCCGGAAAGCTTCACCAGCACCGAGCTCGATTTCGCTTTGGAAATCTGTGAAGCGGTGACGGATATCTGGCAACCGACGGTTAATAATAAGATCATCCTCAACCTTCCCGCCACGGTCGAATACACCACGCCCAATGTCCACGCCGACCAGATTGAGTGGATGTGCAAGCATTTGACCCGCCGCGAACAAACCCTGGTTTCACTGCACACTCACAACGACCGTGGCACCGGTATCGCTGCGACCGAACTGGCCATGTTGGCTGGGGCTGATCGGGTCGAGGGCACACTCTTTGGTAACGGTGAACGCACGGGTAATCTCGACATCGTCGTGGTCGCTTTGAACCTCTATACGCATGGCATCGACCCATGCCTGAATTTCACCAATATCAACGATATTCGGGAAGTTTATGAACGCTGCACCCGCCTCGAAGTTGGTGCCCGCCAACCCTATGCCGGTGAACTGGTGTTCACGGCCTTCAGTGGGTCGCATCAGGATGCCATAAAAAAATCATGGGCGGTGCAAAAGCCGGACGAACCATGGGATGTCCTCTACATTCCAGTGGATCCCGCCGATATCGGCCGCAGTTACAAAGCCATTATCCGCATCAATTCCCAATCGGGTAAAGGCGGTGTCGCTTACATTCTCGAAAGCGAGTTTGGTTACAATCTGCCCAAACTCATGCACAAGGAAGTTGGCCGCATGATCAATGTGCTCGCTGACTCCACTGGTCGCGAACTCACGTCGGCAGAGATCAACCAAGCCTTCGTCGATGAATATCTCGGGCGCACGGATTCGGTGGCGATCAAACAATTCCGCACCAACGAAACGGACAGTGCTGTCAGCTGTCAGGGCACGCTCATCATTGATGGACAAACTCATGAACTCAGTGCCGAGGGCAACGGCCCGATTGATGCATTTGTGCGATCTCTCAGCGGCACGACTCTGCCGAAATTTGAGGTGCTCTCCTACTCGGAGCATTCCCTCGGTCAAGGTGCGCAAGCGAAGGCCGTATCTTACATTCAAATTAAGGCCGATAACGGCCTCACGCTCTACGGCGCTGGCACGGACACCAATATCGAGCTCGCCTCGATCAAGGCCATCGTCAGCGCCATCAACCGCGTGCTGGCTAATAAATAGTCCTCCGACTAATCTGACCGCGGATGAAATTCGCCCCAGCCAAATCGCCTCTCACCGGCGAAACTCTTGAGACCCTCACCTCGCGCCTTTTGGCGCAGGGTGAGCCGGCTTTTCGGGCGAAACAAATTCTCGATTGGGTCTATAAAAAACGCGCCCGCAATTGGGATGAAATGACCAACCTGTCCAAGCCGTTACGTGCTTGGCTGGCGGATTCGTTTGAGTTGATGCCCATCACGCTCGTGCACGGCAAACAATCGCTCGACGTCACCGACAAACTCCTCCTCGAACTCGGTGACCAAGCGTTGATCGAAACCGTGATCATCCGTGCACCCCAAGAAGGTGTGGGCCTCGAGCACTCGCGCAAGACCATCTGTATCTCCACCCAGGTCGGCTGTGCGATGGGCTGTAAGTTTTGCGCCTCCGGACTTATGGGTCTCAAGCGCGATCTTAATGCCGGTGAGATCGTAGCTCAGCTTTTACAAGTGTGCTACCGAGAAGATGCGCATGATCCACGCGCCCATACTGGTCTCGCCTCCTTCGACAACATTGTCGTCATGGGCATGGGCGAACCACTGGCCAATTATGAGGCCATGATCCGTGCCATCACGATTATCAACGCCGATTGGGGCTTTGGCTTCGGTGCCCGCCGCATCACGCTTTCCACCAGTGGGCTGGTGCCAAAAATTCTGTTACTCGCCGAAGAACCAATCAGCGTGCGGCTCGCCATTTCTCTGCACGGAGCAACTGACGAAGTGCGTGAACAGATCATGCCCGTCAACAAAGCCTACCCATTGGCAAAGCTGATACCCGCCGTCCGCATTTTCGCGGAGAAACACGGTCGCATGGTGACGCTCGAATTCATTCTGATCGAAGGCGTCAACGACATGCTTGAACAAGCCGAGAAACTCCGCGACATCGCCCAAGACCTCCACGCCCACGTCAACCTGATCCCTTACAACACCGTGGAAGGCCTGCCGTGGAAACGCCCCTCCGTCACCCGACAGGAAAGATTCGCCGATGTCCTCCGTCGCGCCAGAGTTTCTGTCACGCTGAGACGTGAAAAAGGCCACGACATCGATGCCGCCTGTGGCCAACTCCGGCTCAAGACCGAAAAAGAGCGCGAGCTGGTTACCTAGCCTCCCGCGAACACCGGTCGGAAACCAGCTGCCGTTAGGATCTCAGCAATCTTATCGCGCTGCTCACCTTGGATCTCGATATTGCCGTCCTTGACCGTGCCGCCGCAGCCACAGGCCGCGCGCATCTGTTTTGCCAGTTTCTCTTTTTCCGGTAAACCGATCCCCA
>DFDG01000051.1:6128-17414 GCA_002367815.1 Opitutaceae bacterium UBA3033
CTCACGACGGTAACGGTTTTCCCACCCCGCCCCGCTGTAGTGCGCTTGATGTCCACCCGGCCTCGATTCTTCGATTGGGCGGTAGCGGGATTTGATGATTTCGAACCATCGGACTCAAAGAGCCCGGCTACAGGATTACCGACAGGTAAGTTCATACCACTCAACGCGCCAAAAGGATTCTGCCCGAAACTTCCTCCACCATCAGTGGAAACTTTGTCTTTCCTGCTCATTGCGCTGGCCGTTTGGCGTTACCGCCACAAATCCCCACCGGAATATCAGACTCACCCCCAAGATACATCAGGGCCTTGGCATAACTCCTATTACCAAGGAAATGAACAAGTTGTGGATGCAATTGCATGCGGCCTTGTTCAAGAAAGGCATCAAGATTGGCCATCTCCCGAGCGATCACCGCACCATCGGATTGTATGATACCGGCCAATAAATTAACCAGAGAAGTTTTGATTTCGGGTTCAGTCGCCATGAATTGAGAATCTTATACCGGAATTACCGTCCTTAAGTAGGAATGCAATCACACAAGCGTATTCGAGCTGAGCTTGAGTCTGGAAGCGCGGTGTGTTGAGTTCACCCTCCCACCAATAACTATGGCTCAGAAAACCGGCACGGCCCTTGATCGTGAATGGCATCTGCGCTTTCCTATCTCCGATGAATTCCAGTTCACTCCCCACTCAGGCAAACGCCGCGGTTATCGACGCGGCCTATCAGTCATGGCTGGAAAATCCTGATTCGGTCGACCCCACTTGGCGGGCATTTTTCCAAGGCTTTACGTTGGGTAATTCCGGGGGCGGTCTACCGAAAGGTGGAAGCACCGGTGCAAATCTCTCAATCATCGACAGCCTCAAGCAGTCCCATGTCCACTACCTCATCGGCAGCTACCGGGCCATTGGACATCTGGAAGCTCATCTTGATCCTTTGAGCGACCCACCAGCCGCCCATCCCAAACTAAGTCTATCCCAGTTCAATCTCACCGAGGCTGATTTGGATACCGCCTTCGACGTGGGATCATATCGCGGTGGCGGTCAAATGAAGCTCCGCGAAGTGATCGTCTCCTTGCGCCAGACATATTGCGGTCATGTCGGAGCGGAATACACGCATATCCAGGATGTCGATGTGCGGCATTGGCTGCAGGAAAGAATCGAAACAACCCGCAATAAGCCCAATTTTGGACTGCTTGAGAAAACCCGCATTCTCCGTCGCGTGCACAAAGCAGAGCTGTTCGAACGTTTTCTCCATACGAAATACGTCGGGCAAAAACGTTTCTCTCTTGAAGGTGCCGAAACCATGATCGCGGCCGTCGATGCCATCATTGAACACTGCCCCGCCGTAAATATCCAAGAGGTCGACATGGGCATGGCCCACCGCGGACGACTGAACATTCTCACGAGTGTGATGCGGAAGGATTTCGATCTTCTCTTCGAACAGTTCTCTGAAAATTACATACCCGAAACCGTGGGTGGAGACGGCGACGTCAAATATCATCTCGGTTATGAGGCCATTCTCACCACTACATCCGGACACAAAGTCGAGGTCCGTTTGGCCGCGAACCCATCCCACTTGGAAATTATCAATCCCGTGGTCGAAGGCATTGTCCGCGCCCGCCAACGTATGCTGGGTGCGATCGAAGATCGCAACCGGGTGCTGCCTTTCCTGATCCACGGTGATGCCGCCTTTGCCGGTCAGGGTATTGTAGCCGAGACCCTTAATTTCTCCCAGCTCCCAGGCTACAAAACCGGTGGCACCATCCACCTGATCGTCAACAATCAGATCGGATTCACCACCCTGCCGCGCGATGCCCGTTCCACTCATTATTGCACCGATGTGGCCAAAATGATCGAAGCGCCGATTTTTCACGTAAATGGTGAAGATCCCGAGGCGGTGTGCATGGTTGCGCAAATGGCCTTGGAGTTTCGCGCCAAGTGGGCCCGCGATGTCGTGATCGACATGTTCTGCTACCGTAAACTGGGACACAATGAGACTGATGAACCCGCTTTCACCCAGCCACTGCTCTACAAAAAAATCGCAACCCACCCGCAGGTATCAACAGTGTTTACTAAAAAATTGGTGGACGAAGGTTCGCTCACCCAGGCGGAATCAGATGCCATTCGCGCCGGATACTCCGAGGCATTGGAGCAAAGTTTCGAGAAGGCCAAAACCTCCGAACAAGCGAAATCAGCCAAGCGCATCGCCGAAGCGGAAAGTCGTAAGTTCGAGGGGTCCACTGCCGTGTTCCAACCCAGTTTCAACTTCAACACCGTTGAAACTGGAGCTCCAGCAGAGCTTATCGGTAAAGTCGTGCGCGGTCTCACAACCTTGCCTGAAAGCTTCAAACCAAACAGCAAGATCAAGCGTTTTCTCGAAAACCGGGTAAAGGCCCACGCCAATGGTGGGGGCATCGATTGGGGCTTCGCCGAGGCTTTGGCGTTCGGCACCTTGGTGCTGGAGAATGCACCCATTCGACTGAGTGGACAGGATTGCGAACGCGGCACTTTCAGTCATCGCCATGCCGTCTTGCACGATATGGAAACGGGCGAACCTTATGCGCCTTTGAAAAATCTCGATCCGGATCAGGAACGATTCTGTGTGTATAATTCGTTACTGTCCGAGGCCGCCGTGCTGGGCTTCGATTACGGTTACTCGCTCTACTACCCGGATATGCTATGCATCTGGGAAGCCCAGTTTGGCGATTTCGCCAACGGCGCTCAGGTCGTCATCGATCAATTTCTCGCCGCCGGTGAATCAAAATGGCAACGCACGAGTGGCATCGTGCTCCTCCTGCCCCACGGTTATGAAGGTCAGGGTCCCGAACACAGTTCGGCCCGGCTCGAACGATTTCTTCAACTCTGTGCCGAGGACAACATTCAGGTCGCCAACATCACGACCCCGGCGAATTTTTTCCACGCGTTGCGTCGGCAGGTTAAACGTGAGGTCAAGAAACCCTTGATCGTCATGTCGCCCAAATCACTCCTGCGTCACCCAGCTGTAGTCTCCAAACTCGAGGACTTCACCGGCGGAAACTTCCAAGAGATCCTTGAAGAAGAAAACCCACCAAAGAATCCGCAGCGCCTCATCTTCTGTTCCGGCAAGGTTTATTACGATCTTTGCGATTATCGTGAAGCCCACAAAATCGCTGACACTGCCATTGTGCGAATCGAGCAGCTTTATCCATTGAATGCGCCACGTCTCGCGGAGGTTGCATTGCGCTACCCAGCGGCCCGCATTGTGTGGTGCCAGGAAGAATCACACAATATGGGCGCATGGTCCTACATCTCGACCCACCTCGAAACCATCACGGGGAAGCGCCCCTATTACGCCGGTCGGGATGCCTCAGCATCGCCCTCGGTCGGTTCCCTAGCATTGCACCGTTTTGAATTGGCCTCATTCCTCAAATCCGCCTTTAACGCCTGATCAATTTACCATTTTCAAACAGCCTATTTACACATGAATCTCGAAGTCAAAATACCCGCCTTGGGTGAATCCATAAACTCCGGCGTCCTTGCCCGCTGGCACGTCAAGGACGGTGATGTCGTCAAAAAAGATCAGCCTTTATTCGAGCTCGAAACCGACAAGATCACCTCCGAGGGCAACGCCGAAGCCGATGGTAAAATCAGTCTGAAAGTTACGGAAGGAACCGAAGTCAAAATCGGCGAAGTCATCGCAACCATCGATACCGAGGCAAAGGAATCTACCTCGTCTCAATCCGCAGGGACACCGGCTAAGACGGATCATAATCCCCCGGAATCTGTCACCAAGAACGACGCCCAATCTCCCGCTGTCCGGCGTATCGCCGCTGAGACTGGTATCAATCCCGCGTCAATATCCGGCACAGGCAAGGCGGGCCGCGTGACCAAAGGCGATATGCTGGGCGCCCCGGAATCCAAGCCTGCAGCCGGAATCGAATTGGACCACGAAGCCTTGGCGAAGAAGGCTGACCCCGGTTATGCAATTTCCAAACCCGTAGGCCGCGAGCCAGCTCGCGCCGAGAATACTCCCGCGTCCCTTGGCGCCAGACAAACGCGCAAGAAATTGTCTCCGATGCGAGCCCGTATTGCCGAGCGACTGGTGCAGGCCCAGCACGAGGCTGCCATGCTCACCACTTTCAATGAAGTGGACATGTCAGCCGTCATGGAACTGCGCAAAAAATATCAGGATGACTTCGTCAAGAAGCACGGCGTGAAACTGGGCTTCATGTCCTTTTTCACCAAAGCAGTCGTCAATGCCCTGCAGGAAGTGCCGGCCATTAACTCCCAACTCGACGGCGATAGTCTCGTCCAAAATCACTACTATGACATCGGGGTGGCCGTATCGACGCCGAAAGGCCTGATGGTTCCGGTGATTCGTGACTGTGATCAACTGGGCATGGCCGATATTGAAAAACAGATCGCGGCCGTGGCTCAGCGTGCCCGCGATGGCAAAATCACGCTCGATGATTTGTCCGGTGGCGTTTTCACCATCACCAACGGAGGCATCTTTGGGTCCATGTTGTCCACTCCGATCATCAACCCGCCCCAAAGCGCCATCCTCGGGCTTCATGCCATCAACGAAAAGCCAATCGCCGTAAATGGCCAGGTTGTCATTAGACCCATGATGTATCTCGCCGTGAGTTACGATCACCGAGTCGTGGATGGGAAAGAAGCCGTCACTTTCCTCATGAAGGTCAAACAAGCCATCGAGGATCCCGCCCGCCTACTTATCGGCGCCTAAAACTCAATCTTACTCTTTATTCCTTATCTTTCTCTTTCGTCAGTGAGCTAAACGAGGGAGAGAAAGATTAAGATAAAGAGTAAAGAGAAAGAACACTCATGCCCTTACAAACATTCGATCTCATCGTCATCGGCGCCGGACCCGGAGGTTACGTCTGTGCGTTTCGCGCCTCGCAACTCGGTCTCAAAGTCGCCCTCATCGATAAACGCAAAGAACTCGGCGGCACTTGCCTCAATGTAGGCTGCATCCCGAGCAAGGCCTTGCTCGCTTCTTCCGAACACTTTTATTTCACGCAACATCATGCCGCCGAACACGGCATCAATATCAAAGGCGTCACCATGGATGTCGCGGCAATGTTGAAAAAGAAGGAGGGCATCGTCGCCAAGATGACCGGCGGCATTGCCCTACTCGCCAAGGCCCGCAAGGTCATCGTCTTTCAAGGCGAGGCCAAATTCACTTCCGCCAACGAGATTGAGGTAGGGGCCGTTGTCCCCAACGGCCCTCGCCGGAGATGAATGACACGGGCCCAGCATAAGAGTCGACTGCGTCAACTCGGTCATAAACTTCGCGACCTTGGCGTTCTTCGCGGTGAATAATCCGTGTATATCAGCGTCCATCCGTCGTTGAAACTGCCTTGCTCTGCCTGAACCCATTCGTGTGTATTCGTGGTTAAACACCTTTCCGGGGTCGCGATCAGATCGACACCGAAAAAACTGTCCTCCGGCCGCGCCACGCCTATACCCGCAGTGTGTCCGCCACGCCCGTCAACCTTCATGACCTTACCCGACCAGAACTCTCGCAACTCGTCGAGAGCTGGGAAATGAGTCAGGTGCACACGGCGCGGATCTGGCGTTATCTTTACTGGGAGTGTGTGGCCTCCATCGAGGCCATGGGGCAACTGCCGGTCAAGGTGCTCACCCGCCTACGCGCCGAAACGACGCTCGATGAACTGCCCATCGCCTTGGAGACGGATTCGAACGACGGGTTCACCCGCAAATATTTACTTAGCCTGTCTGACGCCAATCGCATCGAAACCGTGCTGATGCGCTTCACTGGGCGGGTGACCGCCTGCATCAGTTCCCAGGTTGGTTGCGCAATGGGCTGCGTGTTTTGTGCCACCGGTCAGATGGGTTATACCCGCCACCTGACGGCCGGTGAAATCGTCGCGCAGGCGGTGCACGTACAACGAGTGTTGCGCGCCCAAGGCCAACGCCTGCGCAATGTCGTGCTCATGGGCATGGGCGAACCGTTACACAACTACGATGCGGTGATGAAGGCCGTGGATATTCTCACCGACGGAAACGGACTTTCGCTGGGGGCCGAACACATCACGCTGAGCACGGTCGGCGTCGTGCCGGGGATATTGCGTATGGCGCAGGAAAAAAAATCCGTCCGCTTGGCAGTATCGCTGCATGCGGCCACGCAAGCCGGTCGCGCCGCGCTCGTGCCCGCAGCCCGTAAATGGCCGCTTGATGAACTCATGGCCGCTTGCCGCACCTACAGTGAAATCACCGGTCGGCGAATTTTCTACGAGTGGACCCTGATCGAGGGAAAGAACGACACCGAGCAGGACGCCCGTGATGTGGGCAATATTCTGCGTGGACTGCCCGCCCAGGTTAACCTCATCCCGCTCAACCCCACCACAGGTTATGTTGGCGCACCAACACGCAATGACGCGGCCCGCCGTTTTCAAAAAATACTGACCGACGAATTTTCCATTCCGAGCACTGTGCGGCAACGCCGTGGCATCGATATCGCCGCCGGTTGCGGCCAACTGGCCATCACCGTAAAATAATTTACCGTCAAGAGCGCAAAGATCGCTAAGCTAAGGCAGTTAACCACGGATTGAGGGTAGGGCCCGTTATCCTTAACGGGCCTTGGTTGTATGGTATCAAACATAGGACGGTTGGGCCGTTCAACAGGCTCAGGCCCCGAGCTAGTCGAGGGGGGACAACCGCCCCTACCTTCAATCAATCTCATTTCTGATTCCTTTCCGTGTTTTTCGCAGTTCTTAGATCGAGCCTATCCTTTGCGCTTAATTCAGTTCTTCCGACGTTTGCGCACGGCCTCAGCCAAGGTGGCAAAGATTGGCAAAGTCTTTTCCCAAGCAAGACAACCATCGGTGACGCTCCGGCCATAAACGAGCGGCTCGGATTGATAATCCTGCACGCCACCGACGAGATTGCTTTCCAGCATGACCGCCGCGATGGCGCATTCACCGGCGGTGATCTGAGCGGCCAGTTCCGCGACGACCATGGGTTGACGCTCGGGATCCTTGCCGCTGTTGGCGTGACTGCAGTCGACCATCAGCCGAGGGGAGAGGTTATATTTATTTAGCAAGGCCACTGCTGCTGTCACATCGGCAGAGGAATAATTGGGTCCAGCCGTGCCCCCGCGCAGCACGAGGTGTCCGTGAGGATTGCCCGCCGTGCCCATGACCGCGGGTGCGCCTTCGCGGGTCAGTGAAGGAAACCAATGCGGCTGATTAGCCGAGCGGATCGCATCAACCGCCACTTGCAAATTGCCATCAGTGCGATTCTTGAAACCCACCGGCATGGAAAGACCCGAAGCTAGTTCGCGATGCACCTGACTCTCGACGGTGCGTGCCCCGATGGCGCCCCATGATACGAGATCGGCGTAATATTGGCCCAGCGTGGTATCGAGAAACTCCGTCGCCACCGGCATACCAAGACCAGTAATATCGATCATCAGTTTACGCGCCAAACGCAGACCTCGGTTGATCTGATAACTGCCATCGCGGCCGGGATCGTTGATCAACCCTTTCCACCCCACCACCGTGCGCGGTTTTTCAAAATAGACCCGCATCACAATCAACAATTCAGCGGTGTAGAGCGGCACGATCTCTTGCAAGCGGCGCGCATAATCCAGCGCCGCTTCCGGATCATGAATCGAGCAAGGCCCCACCACGACCAACAGCCGATCATCTGTCCCGGTGATGATTGCCTCCACCTCGCGTCGTGAATTTGACACCAGCTCTGCGCGCGCATCACCCAGTGGCAACTCCTCTTCCAGCACGACTGGCGCCAGCAATGGTTTGGTCGCAACGATGCGAAGATCGGCAGTGTTTTGAGACATGGGAGCGGTCACGCTAGGCCCAAGCAGAGCGAAGGCAAGAAAGGGGAAGGGGTAGTAAAACAGGATATCAAAGCCCGGAAGGGCCGAGCCCTTGTTCGATCGTTCAGTTGTAGGGCGGGGATTCCGCTCCCCGCCTATTAATTTTCCGCGGATTAAACGGATGGCCGCGGATATTAAATTCGTAATGAAGGTAGGGGTGGTTGTCCCCCTCGACTAGCTCGGGGCCTGAGCCTGTCGAACGGCCCAACCGCCCTCAGTTGGATACCCGCCGTGCCAAGGCCCGTTAGGGATAACGGGCCCTACCTCATGCAACCGTAGGCAGCCTGCTTGCAGGCGCCCATTGGTCCGTGCGAGGGAGGGGCTGGTTATCCCTTCAACGTCGTAAATACATCAGCTGCCCAAAGCCGCTTTTGCCGCTTTCACCAAATCGGTCTCCGCCAAATCCGAAAGGGGTGGCACCATCAGTTCCAATCCTCGAGCCCGTGCGCCCAAGGTGAGTAATGCGAGCGACGCCACTTCGTTGTGCATCCCCTGACTTCCCGCCGCGGCAAACACCGGGGTCAAATCAGGTATCTGGTCGGCCGCCAAAAGTTTCTTGTCCGCCAGAAACAAAGTCAGCGATGCGCCCAAAGTTTCCAGCCAGTTACGGGGAGCCGTCGGAGGCCGGTAAGTGAGAGCAGAAGCATCCGCCGACCATTCCATAAACTGGCAGACCTGCTGGTTAAATTTTGCCAATTCCTGATCAGCCGTAGCCGGAGTCCAACGGGCCGTGAATTGTTTGCGTTCCCGAAATTTACGCACTTCCCATACGCGCAAAATCACCTCGTAGTCACCGTCGTGTTGTTTGAGCGCCCCGGTAAAAATATAATCGAGCCCCGCCCCGGCCGAATCGACCAGTTGGCGCAGATTGTCGGTCGACCATTCCGCCGGGAACAACGCGTAATGTCCCGGTTCACTCGGTTGACCCATCACCCCGATGGCGGCGATCGGCGCATAGTGGGGCGAAAAATAAAACGTCTCGGCCAACCACAACGGCAAAGCCCGGGATAGCCGGCCCATTTCCTCTTCCGGCCGTCCGGCCAGCTCGGTAATATTTTCCAGACCGGGCAGGGCGAATTGGGCAAAAGCCACCCGGCGCAGTTTTTCCCCTTTTGGCGGCAAAATATTTCCGGCCGATTCCAACCCATAAAACCAGATCGGCTTGCTGATGCTGACGAGGTTTACTTTCGGTGGTTCTGTCGTGGGTTCGCCCGTGTCGTTGCTCGCCGGTCCGAGGTCGTCCGGATCTCCACCGAGCGCCATGATGTCCGCGATTGCGTTGGAAAATCCGTGCAGCCGGTCCTCCAGTTCCGGCCGGTTGAGGGCAAAGAGAATGTCGAGAAGGTGCTGCGCCGCGTGGACATTGCGCAATGCCAGATAGGCCTGCAGCACGTTCAACCCGGCCGCGGGTCCGTGTTTATCCGCATCATAGCGCGGGGCGACCAGCTCGGTGATTTCCTGCAAATGTCCGGTCACCCCCAGGTCACCGGAAATGGTCACCAGCACGTCGGCCCGTTCACCCGCCTCCGACAGCACTTGCTCATAAATGGCCAGCGCGGCCGGCATATCCTTGGCCTCGAGTTTTGCCCGCGCCTCCGCCAAGCGCGGCATCACTTTTCCGGCCGTGCCAGTGGGCACTTCATAAGCAGTCTCTGCCTCCGCAGCCGGAATCGGTTCACCCACCGGCACGGGTGCAGCTGGCGGCTCGGCCGGGTTATTGGCCGCGGTGGTTGGCTTGCCCAGCAATCGATCAAAAAGTCCCATATCCCCACGAATACCGCGGCCCTGCTTGGTGGCGAATCGAAACGCAGCCTACCCGCGCTCCAGGGCATGAGAGCCTCTCGAAGTGAAACCGACCCATAAAAAAGGCGGACTCCCGCAGGAGTCCGCCTTCGACAAATTCTAAACTGCGTTCAGGCCGCCTTCCGCCGCCGCCACACCGCGAAGCCCAGCATCAACCCTCCTAGAATTGCTGCGTAGGTCGAGGGTTCGGGCACGGCACTGATACTGAAGTTGTCGGTCTAGATGGTGCCGATGGTGATGACCGCTGGCGCCGGGTTGCCTAAAGCATTTCCAGCTTAACTCCGGCCCGCACTTCCATGGTCGCAAGCACCTTCGGCACATACATGCGGGTCTCAGCGGGCAAAGCCTCGGCAATGCCCGCAAAGGTCGTCGCGTTCTGTTTAGCCAGCGTGCGCGACACCCGACCACCGCCGGCATTGTAGGCCGCGATCGCCAAAGGCCAGTCGCCGAAACGTCCATGCAATTGCTTGAGGTATTGGGCTGCCGCCCGGGCGGATTTTTCCGGATCGGCCCGGTCGTCCGAGAAAAACGTGCTCAGGCCAAACTCCTTGGCCGTCGCGGGCATGAATTGAAACAGTCCACGCGCACCCACCGGACTGCGCGCACCGGGATTGAAGGTGGATTCCACTTCGGCCATCCACACTAGGGCTTCCGGGACCCCCTCTTCGGCAAATATTTTCTGCAGTTTCGGCAATAACTTCGCCGCCCCGGCTGGCACCGGTCGAACCCTCATCCGCTCGCGCCATAGTGGCAGATAGGGGATGGTGACTTCCTTGGGTTGATTGGGTTTTGACGGCGGAGTTATTTCGGGCGGGTTCTCGACTGCCGTCTTTGCCGCCGTAATGTAGTCGAGCCGCTCTTCCAACCAATCCGCATATTCTTCCCCTCCGGGGATTACCCGCAGGGCCAATGCCGCCGCCCGAGCCTCGGGTTCGTAAACCGCCAGATCCTCCAAGCTGTCATTGTCCAACGCCTGTTGTAGCTTGGCCGCAAACGCATCCCACTGATGGCGATCAGGGAATTCGTATTCCGCCTTAATCTCCTCCGTTGCAAAGGCATCAAACAGCGCCTTGCCCGTATCATAAAGGTCCTCCAGCGAAGGTTCTGCCGCAGTCGGCCCCGGTTCCCCGGCCCAAACCCGGGGTAAAACCAGCAAAACAACCAAGGCACGGATTGGGAAAATTCTCATGGAGGAAAAGACCGCCCAATTTGATCGGGGTTGCAGGTCAGGGCGAGCATGGATGGGGAATCCCGCGTTGACCCCTCCGGTTCGTGCCTTACTTAGAATCCCTCCCAAAGTGAACCGAGTTTATATCAAAACGTATGGTTGCCAGATGAACGAGCGCGACAGCGAGGCCGTCGCGGCGATGTTGCGTGCCCGGGGTTATCGCATCGTGGGGAACGAACAGGAATGCGACATCATGCTGCTCAATACCTGCAGTGTGCGTGATGCTGCCGAACAAAAGGCCATTGGGAAGGCGGGCAACATCATTGCGCGCAAGAAAAAGCAGCCCGATTTCGTCCTGGGTATCCTCGGTTGCATGGCCCAAAACCGCGGGGCGGACTTGCTGGATCAATTGCCCGATCTGGATCTGATCGTCGGCACCCAGAAATTTCACCAAGTCCCGG
>DFDG01000051.1:17536-18187 GCA_002367815.1 Opitutaceae bacterium UBA3033
CCAGAAATTTCACCAAGTCCCGGACTATCTCGACAATCTGCGCGCGGCCCGCGATGCCGGGGTCCCCATCGGCGAGACCATTGTTGATATCGGTGAGGAAGTCGGTTCGCAAAATACGATTCGCGATCACCTCGAGTCCGACGTCCGCCAGGTCAGTGCTTTTGTATCCATTCAACAAGGGTGCAACATGGACTGCCATTTTTGCATCGTGCCGAAAACCCGGGGCGACGAGCGCTCGCGACCCATGGAAGAAATTGTGCAGGAGTGCGAGCAACTCGCTGCCAAGGGCGTGCGCGAAATCACGCTGCTTGGCCAGATCGTCACCAGTTATGGCCGCCGCGATTACGTGCACACCGACGGTGTAACGCCTTTTGTGCAACTGATCGAAAAAGTTCACGCCATCGCAGGGATTGAGCGCATCCGCTTCACTTCGCCTCATCCGCGTGGTTTTAAGGAAGACCTGGTCGAGGCCTACGGGCGGTTGCCCAAGCTTTGCGAATACGTGCACCTGCCCATGCAGAGCGGCAGCAATCGGATGCTCAAGGCGATGAACCGGCCCTACTCGCGGGAGCGCTACCGGGAAATCGTGGACGCACTCCGCGCGGTGCGCCCCGACATGTACTTCTCGACCGACATCATCGTCGGCTTCCC
>DFDG01000051.1:18322-18612 GCA_002367815.1 Opitutaceae bacterium UBA3033
ACCGACATCATCGTCGGCTTCCCGGGCGAAACCGAGGCCGACTTCGAGGAAACCCGCGAACTGTTCGAAGCCTGCAACTACGACATGGCTTTCATTTTCAAATACTCCATCCGCTCCGGCACGGTAGCCGCCGAGCTGGCCGATCAAGTGCCGGATAAAGAGAAGGAGCGCCGCAACCAGATCCTGCTTGATATTTTGCGCCGCAACTCGGAACGCCGCAACGCGACCTTGATTGATACCATCGAGGAAGTGCTCGTCGAAGGTCCGGATAAAACCGGCCAGCGATTCAC
>DFDG01000051.1:18803-26008 GCA_002367815.1 Opitutaceae bacterium UBA3033
CCAGCGATTCACCGGCCGCACCCGCGGCAACCGCGTGACCATATTTGATGCCGATCCGCGCTTGGTCGGCGAGCTCGTGCCCCTCAAAGTGGAACGCGCCTCCGTCAGCACCCTTTATGGCTCGCTCGTTTTGAGCGGAGTCCCCGACTCCGCGTAATCTTTCTCTTTCCTCGTTCTCTTAATCTTTATTCCTTCTCTCAATCATGCCCGCTCTCTTCGATCACGAACGACTGAAAGTCTATCAAGAGGCTCTTCGGTTTGTCGTGTGGGTTGGACCAATCATAGAGGAGTTACCCACCAAGCTGGCAGCCAAAGATCAGTTGGACCGGGCCAGCACAAGTATCGTGCTCAATCTGGCCGAAGGTAACGGCAAGCGTTCGCATCCCGACCGGTGTCGCTACTTTGATATTGCCCGGGGCTCCACGGTTGAATGTGCCGCCTGCCTTGATGTGCTGGCGCGCAGAGGAAAACTGTCCGGTGCCATTGTCATGGAAGGAAAAGCCATATTGCTCGAAATCGTTTCCATGACGGCTGGATTGATTGCGCGGTTCACCGCCGGCGTGAACGAAGATCCGTCCGCCTACGGAGATAACATTGTCACGGAGGAGAAAGAGAACGAGAAAGAGTAAAGAGAAAGAACCAAATCCTATGTCACTTACCGTCGCCACTTTGATTCCCGGATTAATGCTGCTCCTCTTGGGCTGGGGGCTGCTCAGTGGCAGCTCCACCATCGTGGCTTCGTTGAAAGCCCTGCCCCGGTCGCAAACTGCCGCCATGGTATTCTTCGGCGGTGGCGCCATCTGGTTTCTCTACCGCGTCTGGCATTTGTCCGAAGCGGATTTTGGTAATTTCAGAGCCATACTCGCCATCGCATTTGCGGCGATTGCATTGCTCTCTTTCAAATACGTGCCCGACTTTCTCGCCGTGCGGGGTTTGAGTGTGCTCGTGCTTTTGGGCGCCGGACCATTACTGGGTGCAGCCTTTATGCACTACGAGCTGCCCCAGCGTTTGTTGATGGTCACACTCGTGTATCTCTTCATCGCCCTCGCGATTTATCTTGGGGCGGTGCCTTACCGTTTGCGTGATTTTTTCGAATGGCTGTTTCGCAGACCGCCGCGCGCTCGAATGCTGGGCGGCGTTCTGCTCGGCTACGGCCTCTTGTTAACCATCACCGCTTTTACTTACTGATCCGTGTCCGACCAAGTGACCCCCATTCTGTTGGTGTTGGCCGGTCCCGCCGGTTCTGGCAAAAGCACGCTCTGCGACCGGTTGGTCCACGAGGATCCGACTTTTACGCGCGTGGTGACAACGACCTCCCGCCCGCCCCGTCCCGGTGAGATCAACGGCATCCACTATCACTTTTTTAAGCCCGAGGAATTCGAACAGCGCATCGCCGCGGGCGAATTTCTCGAATGGGCCCAAGTCCACGGTAAAAACCGCAACCGACTCTACGGCACACTCGCTTCATCCGTTCTTGAACCCCTCAAGGCGGGCCGCAATTTGATCATGAGCGTAGATGTGCAGGGGGTGGAGAGCTTTCGCCGTGCCGCCCGGATCAACCCGCTGATCGCCCGCAACATGAAGACTGTGTTCATCGTCGTGGATCATGAACGTCTCGTAGCCCGCATGCGCGACCGGGCCCAGGACAACGAAGCCGAAATTGCCGGTCGCATGAAGACGGCGGAGCGTGAATTGCGCGAGGCGCACAAATTCGATTATAAGATCCCGAGTGCTTCCAAGGAAGCTGACTACGCCAAGTTGCTCGCCATCATCGATCAGGCCCGCGGAAATCTCGCCGGTGGCGAGTAACGGCAACCCTGATTAACGGGCACTGGCCATCCGGTTCTGGCGAAATTCCGGGCTTTTCCGCAACGCATCACGCAGGCGTTGTTCGGTCCAGTTCTGGTCAATGAGCAACCGGCGATAATTCGCCAAGCCCATGGCATCGGGAGCGCGACCGAGCACATCCTGATAGGCCCGGGCGATCATCCGCTCCACCACCTCATGACGGTATTCGCGGCTGTCGCGCATGTGTTCACGCACCATGCGGTCGGTCCAACCCTGCTCGATCACCAAGCCGCGATAATACGCCAGCCCATCCCGATCGGCCCCGCGGCCCAAAACGTCCCGGTAGGCACTTTGAATCATGGGGTCGACCGAAGGCCGCGGTTGCGGGATTCTTTGCCGTTCACCCTTAACCACCAGCGAAGAAATCCGATCGTTCCACGCGATATCCATATCCGGCATATCGCGTCTGGCTAGGTTGCGAATATCTGCATCCGCCCGCATCACCTGGCCGTTAAAATCGTAGTGATCAAAAAGCATGACCGTCGCGCCGCCTTCAACCCGCACCGATGAGATTTGATCATTGATGCGTTTGCCGTTGCTGAAGCGTGCCCGATTCAAGTCCGGGATTCGATCACCGGCATAAAGCACCAACGAACCACCCTTAAAATTTGCGTCCTCATAGAGTATGACGCGGGGTTCATTCCGATCAAAACCACCGTGGCGGGAATTACCCCCCATGGCCAGGGTTACCAAACCAAGGAACCCGCAGAGCATTGATGTCGTTTTCATACCCTTGGGACGAAACGCCGAAACACTTTATTCAAAAAATGTGCCGTCTCAATTAATCCAAAGTAACCCAATAGGTTACTTTCGCTTCCGCGTGACCACCGGTGGGGAGGGGTGCGCTCACTCCTTTTCCACCACGTAATGACACCCCTTGCTCACTGGATTCAAGGTCGCCGCATGCACCACCAACAAGGCGGTCTGAACGGCGTTGCGCAGTTCGATCAACTCGCGGGTCAAACGATAGTCGCGATAAAAACTTTGGATCTCCTCGCGCAATTCCAACAGGATGCGTCGCGCGCGGGTCAGGCGTTTGGGTGAGCGCACAATCCCGGCGTAGTTCCACATCGTGCTGCGCAAGAGCTGCAAATCCTGTCGGATCAAAGTGGAATCCACTTCCAGTTCCGCGGCATGCCAGGCGGCGGGGGTGGGCAACCTGAAATCGCCAGTGGCGATGTCGGCCACATCCGCCTGGGCCGTGAATTTTGCACTGATCAAACACTCCAGCAGGGAAGTGCTCGCCAAGCGATTGGCCCCATGCAACCCGGTGCAACCGGTTTCACCAATCGCGTTGAGATGTCGCACATTGGTGCGGCCATGCAAATCCGTGTGCACGCCGCCACAGGAAAAATGCGCCGCCGGCACCACCGGGAGTAATTCCTTGGTAATATCCACCCCCTCAGCGGCACAGCGCGCCACCACGCCGGGAAACCGGTCGCGCACAAAGTCCGGCTCGAGGGCCGACAGATCGAGAAACACGCATGCCTCCCCACTGGCGGCCAATTCCTGATGAATCGCCCGAGCCACAATATCGCGCGGCGCCAATGATCCCAGCGGATGCTGGGCATCCATGAAACGCTCCCCCCGTCCGTTTACCAGCACCGCACCTTCACCCCGCAATGCTTCCGTAATCAAAAACCGCGGCGTGTTTTTCTTATAAAAAGCCGTGGGATGAAACTGCACATATTCCAGATCGATCAACCTTGCCCCCACCCGGTAAGACATCGCGATGCCATGACCCACGCTGCCGGGTTGATTGGTCGAATGTTGAAATATCTGACCCAAACCGCCGGAGGCCAAAATCGTTTTCTTGGCCTTGATCGCGTGCACTTCACCCGTCGTCGAATCGAGCACATAGGCTCCGTAACAGGAGAGGGGAGCATAGCGGTCCGCCGGGTTCTCGCCATTGTGGGAGAGCGTCAACAGATCGACCGCCACCCAACCACTGCGGCGCGTGATGCCCACGGTCGAATCCACCTTGCTCACCACGGTTTGCAGAATGGCGTGCCCGGTCGTGTCTTTCGCATGAATAATGCGGCGCGTGCTGTGCCCGCCTTCTCGCGTGAATTCCAGTTCGCCTTTGGCATCGCGGTCAAACGCCACGGCCAGTTCATCAAGTAACAGCTCCTTGACCGCCCGGGGGCCCTCGCTCACCAGATGCGCCACGGCCACGGGATTAGACGTGTTGTCGCTCGCCGCCATGATATCGACGGCCAGCTTTTCCGCCGCCTCCGGATTATCGTAGATGATGCCTCCCTGGGCCCAGTTGCTGTTGGCCGCCAACGGTCCATCAAGTGAGAGTAACTCCACTTTCAATCCGCTGCGCGCGGCCCGCAAGGCATACGCCGAACCAGCCAGACCCGCGCCGATCACGAGACAATCTGTCTGAATAATTTTCACGATTTGCGCCCGGTTCGTTTCACCGGCAAGGTCAGGCTGAAATCCGCTGCGACCGCGGAATGCGTGAGGGCTCCGATACTGATGACATCAACGCCTGGCTGCGCATAATTGCGCAAGGTTTCATAGCGCACCCCCCCCGATACTTCGATGAGCGCGGCCCCGGCAATAACCGACACCGCGCGCGCGACTTGATCGGGCGTCATGTTATCGAGCAATATCACCTCGGCCCCCGCCCGCACCGCCTCCTTCACTTCGGCCAATGTCTTCGCCTCCACTTCAATTTTTGCCCCATGCGGTGCTTCCGTCCGGCACAACTGCACGGCCTTCGTCAACGAACCCGCCGCCGCAATGTGGTTATCCTTGATCAGCACATGCTCGCCCAAAGATGAACGGTGATTGAAACATCCGCCGCAACGCACCGCATACTTTTCCAACGCCCGCCAACCCGGAGTGGTCTTGCGCGTGTCAACAATGCGCACGCCGGTGCCATGCACCGCCGCGGCATACTTGCGCGCCTGGGTGGCGATGCCGGAGAGCCGCTGCATGAAGTTCAACGCCGTGCGCTCTGCCGTCAGCAATGCGCCCGTCGGCCCGCTCACGCGTAGCACCACGCCGCCCTTTTTAACGCGATCCCCATCCTTCGCGGTCAGCTTCACTTTCAAAGCGGGATCAACGCGCCCAAAAACTTCTGCCGCAATTTCGAGCCCACACACCACGAGATCGTGCCCGGCCTCGATAAAGGCGGTCGACCTATGTTGGGCGGGAAATATCGCCCTACTCGTGATGTCGCCGAGCCCCGCGTCTTCTTCAAGGGCGAGATCGATCAAATGACTGGTGCGAGGTGTAAGCATGATGGGTATATTTATAGCGGTTTAGGTTACAAACCCGCTTGTTTCATTAAGCGGGGGATGTGAGTTCGAACATCCGATCAATACATCGCGCCGCGCGTTGCCGCAGGTTTTCGTCGAGGGTGATGATCTGATCCGGACGAGGAGCCAAGAGGGCATCGCGCACTTTCTCCAAGGAATTCAACTTCATGTAAGGGCAGAGGCGACAACCGCCGATGAAGTTTTTCTCGGTATTCTCCACTTCCAGCCGCCCCACCAATCCGCATTCGGTCAGCATTAGAAAATACGGCGCGGTGGTTTCCTTAACATACTTCATCATGGCTCCCGTGCTTCCGACAAAATCGGAAGCCGCGGCGACATCCGAGGTGCACTCGGGATGTGAAACCACCTTCAAACCGGGAAATTGGGCGCGGGCCTGGATGATCTGCGCCACGTCAAATTCCTCATGCACGATACACGTGCCGTCGGATGAAATAATTTCTTTCTGCACCCCCCGGCGTTTGAGTTCGTCGCGCACATTGTCCGCCATCAACCGATCGGGCACGAAAAGGATTTGTGACTCCGGCAGCTTGGCGACGATATCGTAAACATTGCCCGAGGTCACACATACATCGCATTCCGCCTTCACCTCCGCCGTGCTGTTGATGTAACACACCACCGCCGCGCCGGGATGCAGCGCTTTGAGTTTCCGCACTTCCTCGCCGGTAATGGAATCAGCCAACGAGCACCCCGAATCGCGGTCCGGCACCACCACAGTGGAGTTGGGCGAAAGAATCTTCGCGGTTTCGGCCATGAAGACCACCCCGGCGAATAGGATGATATCAGCCGAAGACTCCTTGGCCATAAGGCTGAGATAATAGGAATCACCCTTGAAGTCGCCCACGCCATAAACGATCTCCGGCTCCACGTAGGAGTGGGTGAGAATGACTGCATTCTTCTCCTTTTTCAGGCGGTTGATTTCGAGGGTCAGCAGCGCGATTTCGCGACAGGTCTCAAGATTCCATTTGCGACCCTTGGGATCGCATTCGACATGCATCAGCGAGCGCAACAAGCGCTCCGCCTCGGCTTCGATGTTATTTTCGATGGCGATCATGGTTCCCTGACGCCGGTCACCTTCGTGGAGGTAATCGCATTTTTACCATCCAACTGCACCACGGTGACGCGATGGGTCGCCACTTCCCCGGTCTCGAGGGCAACATATCCAGCAATGATCAACCGGTCGCCAATTTCCACCAGATTGGCCGCGGCACCATTGATCTGAATCTGGCCCGGCTCTCCAAAGATAACGTAAGTGGTGAAGCGAGCTCCATTGGTGATATCGTAAATATCCACCTGCTCAAATTCCGTCAGGCCGGCCGCACGGCAAATCACCCGATCGATCGAGACGGAGCCTTCGTAGTGAAGATCCGCCATCGTGACTGTGGCGCGGTGAAGTTTAGTGCGAAGAAATGTTCTATTCATGGGAAATAATTCTGAGGACAAATGCCTGCAAGCCGTGCAATATAAGCGCTGGTTCGACGGCGGTAAAGAGGCTTTGGCTTTTAAAGTGTGTCACCAAACCGCCGGTGCCGAGGACCACCGCAGGGGAGCGACCAAAAGCTTCCGCCCGGCTGATTTTTACCAGTTCGCGGATCGCGCCGATATGCCCGTGCAGGATGCCGCTGCGCATTGCCGTAGCAGTATCACGCCCCACCACTTGCTTGGGCAGTTGCAGTTTCACTTCGGGCAATTGCGCGGTTCGTTGAGCCAGCGCCTGAGCCCACAACGCAGCCCCCGGCATAATCGCGCCGCCCAAAAGGCAACCGTCACGTCGCAACAGGGTGAGCGTTGTCGCAGTGCCGCAGTCAACGACCATCCCGTTTTTGCGGGGGTAGAGTTTTTGCGCTCCAAGCGCGGTCGCCAAGCGATCCACCCCCAATTCTTCCGGACGGTGGTAGGCCAACATCAAGCCGTGGGGTGAAGCGGTGGTGAGAATCAGCGGAACAAGCCCAAAGGTTTTTTTGAGGAGTCTCGCCAAACGCGGCGTTTGCTTGGGCACGACAGAACAGAGCGCGATCCGATCTACTTTGCCTCTGGCAAGTTTCTTCAACTGTAGGGCGGGGTCGC
>DFDG01000051.1:26286-31158 GCA_002367815.1 Opitutaceae bacterium UBA3033
TCGCACTAATTTTCCGTCGCGAAAGAAGCCTGCAAACAAAGTCGAATTGCCGAGATCTAATGTGAGTATTTTCACGTGGTCCGGGGGCCAATATATTCGTCGAGCGCCTGGGCCAATACGGCCACCCCGATTAATTCCTGCGGGGCTTTCTCCGGCCCGATAAACAGCCGGAAAAGATGTCCTTCGTTCTCGGCGATTTCATCGAGGTCGTTGTGCACGACCGCATCAACGCCACTAGTGGTAAATTGATCAGCCACCGCCTTATTACGCGCTGCGGCATCTGCCCCCACCGTGAGCTTGAATCCAATCACCACCAAAGGGCGGGCAGAAAATCCGCGCAACTGGGGAAGTATTTTCGCATTGCGCACCAAGTTTAAAGTGAGGGTCTCCTCGTCGGAACTGAGTTTGCCCGACGCCACCGCTTCCGGCCGATAGTCCGCCACCGCGGCGGCCATGATTACCACATCGAAATTCCCAGCGGTAAGCAGCACCTGCAATTTCTTCTGCAAATCCAACGCCGAACCAAAGCTCTGGATTGCCACCTCAACGGTCGGCGCTGCCGAACCTTCTCCGCGCAACAATGTGACCACGTGGCCTCGGCGAGAAAATTCCGTCGCCAACGCCGCGCCCGTCTTTCCAGTGCTGACATTGGAGAGATAACGGACCGGATCGATCGCCTCGCGTGTGGCCCCTGCGGTGATGAGCAGTTTCATCGCTCAGCCAGTGCGGCCAATATTCTGGCTGCGATATTTTCGGGCTCGGGCAAACGACCTCCTCCCTCTTCTCCGCAGGCATGAGGACCTTCGATCGGGTCGAGCACCTGCACGCCCCAATCCCGTAATTGCCGTAACGATGCGACCGTGGCGGGATGTTCCCACATGCGGTGGTTCATCGCCGGAGAGATCCACCAAGGTTTCTGCTCAAGTTCCCACGCCAAAAACAAAGCCCCGACTGGATCGTCAGCCAAGCCCGACGCCAATCGATTGACGGTGTTGGCCGTCGCCGGGCAAACCAGCGCCAGATCCGCGGCACGAGCCAACTCGATGTGATCTAAGGCGCGACCTTCTTCCCATAAATCGGCAAACACCGGCCGACCACTCAAGCCTTCAAGAGTCGCCTTGCCGACAAAACGCAGCGCGGCTGGTGTGGCCACGGTTTGCACGGTAACACCCGCCTGAGAAAGACGTGAAATCACCGCGCACGCCTTGTAGCAAGCGATTGATCCGGTCAGAAGAAAGAGGATGTTACCGTGTGACATTGTCGATTAGACGGGTGGCGCCGAGACGAACCGCGCCGAGGCGGCGTTCAGCGCGGTCTTCGATATAATCCACCGCAAAACCTTTTGCGCTCAATTGCTGCTGCGCCTTGTCGGTGTTCGGGGCTGTTTGTAGAATGGCGGAAAACTGCGCGGCCAGTTCGCGTTCCGCCGGGGAGAGTCGGGTGTTGCGCGAACTTAGGGCGAGGCCGTCCGGCTCACGCACAGTGGGACAGCCCACGATCTCGGTTTCGATAAAAAATGCCGCCACCATGCCGCGAACCAACTGGAGCTGCTGGTAATCTTTTTCGCCAAAATAGGCGCGATCCGCTGCCGCTATCTGTAACAATTTCAGCACCACCGTCAGCACCCCGGTAAAGTGGCCCGGACGATGAGCCCCGCAAAGTTCACGACTCAGGGCATCTTCCTGCACCGTAAAATTTTTTCCGTTTGGATACATCTCGGAGACCTTCGGCACAAAAACCACGTCAACTCCGGCGGCGGCCAATAAGCGCTGATCCGCATCGTGCGGCCGGGGGTAGCTCTCGAAATCCTGCGTCTCATCAAACTGCAGCGGGTTGACGAAAATCGATACCACCACCACATCGCAGTCGCGACGCGCAGCCTCGATGAGCGATCGGTGGCCGGCATGCAACGCCCCCATCGTCGGCACAAATCCTACCCTGCGGCCACCCTGACGATAGGTCGCCCGCAACTTGCGCCACTCCGCCACTGTGCTCACGAGTTGCATGGTCAAAACGACTCTTTCGCCACTGGAAATTTCCCCGTGTGCACCGCGCGCGCATAATTGACCAAGGCTTGCTGTACGGTTTTGCCGCCCTCGCCAAACCGGCGCACAAAGCGCGGTTTGAATTCGGGATTTAATCCGAGCAAATCGTGCCAGACCAGAACCTGTCCGTCGCAACCAGCCCCCGCGCCAATACCGATGGTTGGAATTTTTAATTCCGCGGTGATCGCACGCGCCAGCTTGGCGGGAATGCATTCGAGCACGACCGCAAAGGCACCGGCTTCCTGCAACGTTGCGGCATCCTTGTGCAGCTGTTTCGCCGCGGCGGCGTTGCGAGCCTGAACCGTATAACCTCCGGCCGTATTCACCGATTGAGGCAGCAGGCCCAGATGGCCCATCACCGGTATGCCGGATTCAACGAGATGCTTGATCACCTTCACGTGCCCGCGCAGGCCTTCAATTTTAACAGCTTGAGCCCCCGCGCGCAGTAAGATCGCGGCACACTCCAACGCGTGGGTTTTGCCCTGCCGCGCCGAAAGAAAAGGCATATCGGCCACCACAAAACAACCCGGGTTTCCGCGGACTACCGCCCGGGTGTGCAAGGCCATCAAATCCGTGGTGGCCCCCAAAGTGTTCTCCTCACCGTGGACCGTCATCATCACACTGTCGCCCACCAAGACACAATCCACCGCGGTTTTGGCCAGCAACCGGGCCGAAGGCGCATCATAGGCCGTAACCATGGCAATCTTTCTACCCGCAGACTTGGCCGCGGCAAAATCGTGCACAATTTTCATCAGATCGATCAACCTACGCCGATGCCCTTGATGCGCAAGTGGCGGATGCGTCATCACTCGGATTACAGCTATTCATGCATGCTCTGGAGCCATCGGGGTTGCTTCGGGTCCGGCCAAATTCCGGAGATCTCAAATTGTTGATTCGCATCCAGTCGGTCTTCGTTTACGTAATGAGTCATAAACCTGATGAAAATGTTACCCTTTTCCCCGGGCGGTCGGCTGTTGGCCGGCGCCGCAATCGCAACCCTTTTACTCACCAGCGGCTGTGGCCAACGTGAAACCCAGATTCAAATCGCCGCCAAACAAGGCATCATGATCGTGGGTAACGGCGCCGAACCCTCTGATCTCGATCCGCAAACCATCACCGGTATCCCGGAACGCAACATTACGGCGGCTATGTTCGAAGGCCTGACTCGCAACGACCCCGAGACCCTTGAAGCGCTGCCCGGACAGGCCAAAAGTTGGGCAGTCACCCCGGATGGCCTGACCTATACATTTCATCTGCGCGAAGGCCTGGTTTGGTCAGATGGCACGCCGCTGACGGCGAATGATTTTTACCTGTCATTCCGGCGCCTGCTTTCCGCCTCTTTGGGTTCGGACAATTCCGATCAACTCTACGACGTGCTGAACGCCGAGGCTTATCACAAGGGCCGGGATAAGGATTTTTCCAAAGTCGGGTTTCGCGTGATTGATGACCTGACCCTGGAAATTCGTTTGGAACACCCCGCTTCGTATCTGCTGAAAACCCTGGGGTCGCGAACCTGGGTGCCCGTGCCCCTGCACGTGTTGGAAAAATTCGGTGATCCCCTGCTCCCCGGCAGTCCCTGGACTCGCCCCGGCAATCTCGTTTGCAACGGTCCCTTCATGCTCAAGGAGTGGAAACCCAACAGTTACATCGAAGTTGAGCGCAACCCGCGCTACTGGAATAAAGCCACCGTTAAACTGCACGGCATCCGCTTTATCCCTTTGGAAAATCAGCCGGCCGAGGAAGCCGCTTTTCGCAGCGGGCAATTACACAAAACCGAACGGGTGCCGCTCACCAAGATCGCGGTTTATCGACGCGACAATCCGGAGAAACTGCACATCCATCCGTATTCAGGGGTCTATTATTTTAGTTTCAATGTGAACAAAGCGCCGTTCACCGATGTGCGCATCCGGCGAGCGCTGGCCATGGCGGTGGATCGCGAAAGCCTCGTGCGCAATGTCACGCTGGCCGGGGAAATTCCCGCCTATCACTTCACGCCCGAGGGCATCAGTGGTTATGTGAGCAAAGCCCGCACCAAATTCGATCTGGACGAAGCCCGGCGCCTGTTGGCCGAGGCTGGATATCCCGGCGGCAAAGGACTGCCACCCATCACGCTGCTTTACAACACCGCGGAAAATCACCGCATCATTGCCGAGGCCATTCAACAATCATGGAAGATCGAACTGGGGGTAGATCTCCGATTGGAGAACCAGGAGTGGAAGGTCTACTTGGACAACATGCAGCAGGAGAACTATCAGATGTGTCGCTCCGGGTTGATCATGGATCCCTACGATCCTTCGCAATTCCTGCGGGTATTTACTTCGGACAATGGATTCAACCGCACCGGCTGGTCCGACCCTGAATACGACCGGCTTTACGATGAAGTCATGAACACCGCGGACGACGCCAAGCGCATGGAGCTGATGCAGGAGATGGAAAAAATCCTCACCGATGCCATGCCGATCCTCCCGGTCTATTATTACACCAACCAGTATTTGATGGATCCCTCCGTCAAAGGCTGGGCCGACAACCTGCTCTCGCTCGGGCCGTTCGAGCGCGTGTGGTTAGATTGAGGTAAATCTAACCCAACCAGTGCACGAAAAAATCCGCGGTCATCCGAATGACCCGGCGCCGATGGCTCGCCTGACTGAAGGTGTGGTCCGCTCCCGCCATGATCACGTGCCGCTTGGGTGGAGTCGCGCCGCGCATATTTTTGGCAAAGCCCGCGCGAAAGCCCGGCAGGTCCCGGTCCCCCTGAATCTGTAGTTTGGGACAAACAATCGCGGCATAGGCTGCCGGCACATCGACTTTCGGTCGATCGGTGAAAAAC
>DFDG01000117.1:0-1026 GCA_002367815.1 Opitutaceae bacterium UBA3033
CCCGCGCTGCCGCCGGCGAGCACGACACCGCGTTCGTAAGCCTGGCGGATAATTTGGTCCAATCCCCATTCACGCCAGATGGCGAGCATAGCGCGGGTATTGCCGCCGGTTACATAGATCACATCACAATCCGCCAGATGAGCCCGCCAGTCGGGTTGAGGCGCTTTGAAGAAGGAAAGGTGAAAAGGCCGGCACTCGAGTTGGGAAAACGTGCGATCAAAACGGTCCATGAATTCCTGGAGATCACCCGAAGCCGTGGGAATCAGGCATACCTTTGGATTGGGGCGGCCGCTGAGGTTGAGGATAAACTGATTTAGCGTTGGCGCATCTTCTCCGTTGTGAAAGCCCCCTCCACCCAATGTGACGATGTGTCTACTCATGGCCAATCATCGAGAATTTCATCTATAACAAACTACCCTGATTTCCGCCGTGGGACTTGAAGCCGATGGCGGTATACCCTTTGGGTGTGATCACGCGGCCTTGGGGGGTGCGTTGGAGATAACCTTCCTGAATAAGGAAAGGTTCGTGCACTTCCTCCAGGGTTTCGGCCTCTTCGCCGACCGCGACGGCGATGGTGCTCATGCCGACCGGACCGCCTTGATAATTTTCGGCGATGACCCGGAGCATGCGTTTGTCCATTTCATCAAGTCCGGCCGCATCAATCTCCAGCAACTCCAGAGCAGCCGCGGCGACGTCGCGCGTAATCTTGCCTTGCGCTCGCTCCTGCGCGAAATCGCGAACGAAGTTGATCAGGTTGTTGACGATGCGGGGGGTGCCCCGGGCACGGGTGGCGATTTCCTTGGACCCGGCATCGTCGATCTCGACCTTCAAGAGTCCACAGCTGCGTTTGACGATGTGAGTAAGGAGCTTTGCATCGTAGTAATCGAGTCGGGTTTGCAAAGTGAAACGCGAACGCAAAGGGGCGGTGAGCAAGCCACTACGGGTGGTGGCACCGATCAGAGTGAAGCGAGGAATCGAGAGCCGGACACTGCGGGCGTTCGGCCCCTGATCGATCATGATATCGAG
>DFDG01000117.1:1206-1639 GCA_002367815.1 Opitutaceae bacterium UBA3033
TAGAGGTATTCCTCGACCGTTTTTTGGATGCGGTGGATTTCATCGATAAAGAGGATGTCCCCTTCTTCCAAATTGGTGAGGAGACCGGCCAGGTCGCCGGCTTTTTCAATCACGGGACCGGAAGTCACGCGCACATTACGGCCCAGTTCGTTGCCGAGAATAAAGGCGAGGGTGGTCTTGCCCAGTCCCGGTGGCCCGGAGAGGAGAATGTGGTTGAGTGGGTCGCCCCGTTTTTTGGCGGCGCCCACCATGACCTGCAGGCGTTCGACGGTCTTGGCCTGACCGGTAAAGTCGCTGAATGACAGCGGGCGCAAGGCAGCCTCCGCCTGAGTGACAGGTCCGGTGAGGGTGTTGGTAATAAAATCGGTGCCTTTGTTGGGCGAGGAGTCGGACATTAGAATAGAGGCTGTTTGTAGGGCGGGGTCGCCGAACC
>DFDG01000117.1:1861-4313 GCA_002367815.1 Opitutaceae bacterium UBA3033
CCTACAATGCAGATTTGGATACGGTTCATTCCTGATGAACGAGCGTTATTTCCACTCCACCTCGGCGCCGAGGCTTTGGAGGTTTTCGACGAAGTTGGGGTGGGCGCGTTTGATGGTGTCGGCATTCTTCACGACGCTGCTTCCGGGAATACTCGCCGCGATCATGTAGAGTGCGACTGCGGCGCGAATGATGTAAGGAGCTTCGACGGTTGTCGGTCGCAGGGGCTTGTTTCCAAAAACCGTGATGCGATGGGGATCACTCACGACCACATGCGCACCGAATTTCGCCAGTTCCCCCATCCAGTTGAAGCCGCCCTCATATACCTTGTTCCAAAACATCACCTGGCCCTCGGCCCGCACTGCTATCGCGATCATGCAGGGCAACAAGTCCACGGGAAAATAGGGCCACGGGGCGGCTTCGATGCGCGGCAACAGATTCGAAGTGAAAGGCAGGGCGATCTTGAGTTTTTGGTTTTTGCGCACGATCGCGGTGTCGCCCTGATGCGTGATCTTCACCCCGAGTTTGGCGAAAGCTCGATCGATCAAATCGAAATGGTGGGGCGGGGAATTCTTCACGCGAACTTCACCTCCCGTGATCGCGCCGAGGGCGAGGAAGGTAACGATCTCATGATGATCGGAGTTGATGGTGAACGTGCCTCCACGCAGGCGTTTGACGCCGGTGATGGAGAGCTGACTGGTGCCGAGGCCCTTGATCTTGGCACCCATGCCCACTAGCACGGCGCACAGATCCTGCACATGTGGTTCGCTGGCGGCGTTGAGCAGGACGGATTCGCCCTCGGCCAGCGATGCGGCCATGGCGAAATTCTCCGTGGCCGTGACCGACATATAATCCGGCCAGTGGCGCGCGCCGCGAAAACGGCTCTTAAGACTGAGGGTGAGTCCTTTGCCTTTGGAAATGCGGGCGCCAAGTTTGGCGAGAATTTCCAGATGTGGATCCAGTTCACGAATACCGAGCGAGCAACCCTTGGCATTCGTGGGGATGAGTAATTTTTTCATCCGATAAAGAATCGGGGCGAAGAGTAACACCGATGATCGCATGCCGGCGGGCAATTCCCCGTTGAGGCGCTGCGGATCGAAGGTCGAATGATTCAGGGTGATGGTGCTGTTTTTACGATGCCATGAAACCTTGGAACCTTGCTCCGTAAAGAAGCTGACTAGCTTGTCGACGTCCGTAATGTTGGGGACGTTGTGCAGGGTGACCTCGTCGTTGGTCAGCAGAGTGGCGCAGAGAATCGGCAGCGTAGAATTTTTGTTACCCGACGGTGTGATGGTTCCGGAAAGGGGTTTGCCGCCGTTAACGATGAGGTCTGCCATGGGTGTGATGAAAGCGTGACCGTCGTGATGTGTGAAGAGAATACTGCTTTTGAGTTTCTTTCTCCTGATGCCGGCAAAGTCGGACACAAAAAAGGCGCCCGATTGAACAGGCGCCTTTGAAAGTGTTTAACCCTTTCGGGGTTGGGCAAGGTTTTTAGATGGCTCCGCCACCCTGTTGACCTTCGGAACGAGGGCCACCGCGATCATTGCCGCGATCACCACCGCGATTGCGGTTGCGTCCACCGCGGCTGCGCCGACGGGGCGGTCGGTCGTCCTGGGCTTGATCGGAACCACGACCGGCGGCGTTTTCACCTCTTGGTCCATTGTAGTTGCGATCGCGATCCTGACCACCGCGTCCATGATGGCGTTGCTGCGGCCGATCGTCGCGATAGGATGATTGAGTCTGCTTGGTTTCTTCCGGTTTGGCCCCGAAGAGGCCTTTCAGCCAGCTGATGAAACCACCGGATTTTACCGGATTGTTTTCAGGACGGTGCTCAAAGGATTCCGGCGAGCGAGGGGCGCGAGGTTCACGTTGTTCACGTGGGGCACGTTGCTCACGGGGATCACGCGGTTGACGCGGTGCGCGACCATCCTGGGCGTCGCGACGTTGGCGGCCTTCCGGACGGAAGGTTGGGCGTTCCTCGTGTCTGCGCCGGGGAGCTTCTGAATTATCAGAATTAATGGCACCGGGAGAAGACTCCCATCTTTGCGCGGGATGTTTGATCTCCGTTGGAGGGAGGATTTTAATTTCCGCTTTGGTTTCTTCAACGTGAGCGGGAACGTCGGCGACAGGCCGGGGAGCCGGCTGAGCGACGGGGACTACAGGGGCAACAACAGCTGCAGCGGGTGCAACCGGTTGGATCTTCTTAACCTCTACGGGCGCAACTGCCACTGGGGCAGGCTCTTCAACCGGAGCGAATGGATTCTGATATTCACTCTTTGGGTTTACCACTTCGATGGCGGTAGGAGTATAACCTACTGCACCCGTTGTGGGGGAGGCGGCGGGAGCCGCTGCACTTTGCCGTTTGCCGCGGGCTAGACCGGAGCCGCGGGATGAACCGAACGCGAAGTTCGGCGTTATTTCGCTGCTCGTGGCGGCGTGGGTCGTCTCGGCGGG
>DFDG01000117.1:4515-8243 GCA_002367815.1 Opitutaceae bacterium UBA3033
CGGGCTCAGTGGCCTGGGTGCCGGACGTATCTGGATCTGACATGTTTTTATGTTTTTAGCTATGGCGCTGATCCCTTATGAAGGGAGAGCGACCGATTTATTAGGAGGCGGTAGGAGTCTTCCGTGAGGGGCTCGACATCCGCCGTAAGCGTAGGACAGTTGCAAATGAACCGACAGGGGCAATCTCAATTTCGAGGCTGGTGCGGATTTATCGTCGGTAACTATTCTTAAACAGCTGGTATGCAGTTGATAACGTATTTTTACTTCGGGCAATACGTGGACTTGCCAGTTCAAGAGCGGTTCCACACGTTCTTGGGATGGATAAGCTCGAAGAAATCTTTCAAATGCAGGACGCGCTCAACCAGCGCATAGGCGTGAGTCTGCCGCCGCCCACCGATGAGGAAAAGGCCAAATGGATTCTCAATTATACCCGGGCAATGCAGCAGGAGACCGCTGAGTTGATCGACAGTGTGCCATGGAAGTGGTGGGCGAAGTATCAGAAATTCGATGAACAAAACGCTAAGGTCGAAGTCGTCGACCTGTTTCACTTTCTGGTTTCATTGGCCCAGACATTAGGGATGACGGCGGACGATGTATATCAGGCCTATCTAAAGAAAAACGCGGTCAATCACCAGCGACAGGAAAGTGGTTACGTGAAAAAGGACGAATCCGACTCCAAGCATATTTGAGGGTGGGGAAACAGTTTGAGAATTGGTGTCGGATGAATTGCTCAACGAGAAATGATTTTTTTGCAGCGAGCGGCGGTTTCAGAAAACACCACCGGGCGGGAGAAATATCCTTTTACGGTTCCCGCATTGCGCGCGCTTGAATCGATTGAGTTCACCCCGCCGGTGACTTTTTTTGTGGGAGAGAATGGTTCGGGCAAATCCACGTTGCTGGAGGCCTTGGCTTTGAAAACGAAGTTGCCCCCCGGCCACGGGCGAACCATTGGATGGTGATCCTACCCTTAAGGCGGTGAAACCATTGAGCCGGGCACTGAAGCTGGGTTGGCTGCCCCGGACCAAGCGGGGATTTTTTTGCGTGCGGAGGATTTTTTCAATTTTGCGCGGAGTATCAAAGTCCGGGGTGAGTCAATGGAAGCACTGGCGGATCGATTCAAAGATGATGCCACGGTGCGGGGCTACATGTTGAGACAAAAGGCCGCGATGGATAATCGCTATGGCGAGGATCTGCATGCGATATCACACGGCGAAAGTTTCCTGCAATTCTTCCAAGCTCGTTTCTTGCCGAAGGGTCTTTACCTGATCGATGAGCCAGAGGCGGCGCTATCACCGCAAAGGCAGCTCGCGTTTCTAAGTTTGATGAAACGGATGGTGGAGGAGGAATCTGCCCAACTGATCATCGCCACGCATTCACCACTGCTGCTGGCTTTCCCCGGTGCCCGGATAATGCAATTCGACGGGACGGGAATTCATGAAACACCTTATAAAGATTTGGAGCACGTGACCCTGGTACGGAGTTTTCTGGCGAACCCGGATCGATTCCTGCGCGACCTGTGAATGTGGAAAAATGGAAAAAGACGGGAACGGAAAATGCCTTTAGTCTGGAACCTCTACCGTCGTCTCGCGGAATGAGACTGTGACTGGCAAGCAGGAACGGATCATTTAATCTGGAACTCAGGAACTCTGGAATAGGAAAGACAGGGCGAATGGTTTGGTTCCAGGGTTCCTGAGTTCCAGATATGTTTGCTCGGTGGACACGAAAAACCGGGGCGATCTACCCGGCTACAGTTCAATCCAGCTTAGCGGGTGACTACGAATGCCGCCGTAACATCAACCGCGGTTTCCCCTGACTCAACGACTCTGGCGTGGAGTTTGAGCTTGGCTTTGCCATAGCGGGCAAGGGCATCTTTGAACTCCGCGATGACCGCTTGGGCCGGTCTTTCGCAGATCGCGCGTAAATCACCGATCACCGGACGGCGGTAAGCGGCGCGGCTTTCCTTGACCACGATGTGCCATTCGGATTTTTCGGCGCCTTTTTCGTTTTTCATCAATTCCCAAACCACGCCATAACCGGCGAGAGTGGCGAGTGAAACGAGGCTGCCGCCAAATGCGGTGTTGAGCGAATTTTTATTCTGCTCCTTGGGCGCATTGAGCACAAGTGAACGGTCATCACTTACTTCCACACCGACGCCCATGGACTTCGCGAGAGGAATCATCTCGTGAAGAAAAATCTCAAAGGCAGGAATTTTAACGGACTTCATTCGGTGGTAAGTTGGAGTTAAAACTGACGTTGGCTTTTTTTGGGCGCAAGCATGTTCGGATTGACGCCAGTTGGTGGGTGCGCTCACTGCCAATATGATCTCTCCAGGACAAAAAATCAAAACTGAATTCCGTTTAAAAGTTATACAAAGAGATGAAGTGAAAGAAGTAACGTTTAATGAGCTGTTGACGCGCCGGACTATTGTTTCGGTTTATATGCGGAACAATACGCCGGGCTGTGACCGCCAAAACGACAGTTTGATCGCCCATGCAGAAAAATTTACTTCAGCCGGTTTCAATTTGGTCGCGCTGAGTCGCGACACCTGTGGCTCGCATTGGAAATATGCCGCCAAGAAAAAAATCGGCTACATCCTGGCGAGTGATCCCGAGGATTTGTTTGCCCGAGCCACCGATTCGATCATCGAGAAATCCATGTATGGTCGCACCTTCACAGGTCCGGCTCGGGCCGCGTATGTAATTGACACTGATGGCACGGTTTTGGCCGTCATCGAGAAAGTGGATACGAAGGATCATGCGGCTCAGTTGAGGCAAGTCTTGGCCAACTTGAAAAAATAGATTTCCCGGGCGGGCCAAAGTCACCCTCCCTACAGAGCGGATGCATTGCCCCGGACAGAGATTTTTACGTGGGAATAATAAAGTATTTCAACAATAGCTCGCAACTTGGATTCGGGCGGCAAAACTGTGGAGTTCCTATGGCAAACAAACCCAAAATTATGACTGCCACTGATGGCTTCCGCTGCCAGAAATCATAACGGTTCCCCACGGGACAATTCTAAGAAAACTACAGCATACGATTGGAGAATATCATGGATGCAACGAATGAGAAAAGCGCGGGTAAGTGCCCTTTCGGTCACGGGCAAACGAGTCAGGCCAGTCACACAAGTGCGGGTGTCAGGTCCAACCGCGATTGGTGGCCGAATCAGTTGAACCTCAAAATGCTTCACCAGAATTCCACCCTGTCCGATCCCATGGGCGGAGGCTTCAACTACGCAGATGAGTTCAAGAAACTCGATCTCACGGCGCTGAAAAAGGACCTCTACGCGTTGATGACGGATTCCCAGGACTGGTGGCCGGCGGATTTCGGACACTACGGGCCACTATTTGTCCGCATGACCTGGCACAGCGCAGGCACCTACCGGACGGGTGACGGCCGGGGCGGTGGCGGCACCGGCCAGCAGCGTTTTGCCCCGCTTAACAGTTGGCCGGATAACGCTAACCTCGACAAGGCCCGCCGGCTGCTCTGGCCGATCAAGCAGAAATACGGCAATCAGATTTCCTGGGCCGACCTTATAATTCTCACCGGTAATTGTGCACTCGAGTCGATGGGCTTCAAAACCTTCGGTTTCGGCGGTGGACGTGCCGACGTCTGGGAGCCCGAGGAAGATGTTTACTGGGGCGCTGAGGCCGAATGGCTGGGCGACAAACGTTACTCCGATGACCGCGATCTTGAGAACCCGCTCGGTGCCGTGCAGATGGGCCTGATCT
>DFDG01000117.1:8445-8685 GCA_002367815.1 Opitutaceae bacterium UBA3033
GTGCAGATGGGCCTGATCTACGTGAATCCCCAAGGGCCGAACGGCAATCCCGATCCGGTTGCATCAGCCCGCGACATTCGCGAGACCTTCAAACGCATGGCGATGGATGACGAGGAAACCGTCGCCTTGATTGCCGGTGGTCACAGCTTCGGCAAGACCCACGGCGCAGCCGCGGAATCGCATGTCGGACGTGAACCCGAGGCCGCCACCATGGCTGAGCAAGGTCTGGGTTGGGCCAAC
>DFDG01000145.1 GCA_002367815.1 Opitutaceae bacterium UBA3033
TAGATGTATTCCCGCTTGTTGGCTGGTGATTCAGCCTGGAACGGTCGATTTTTCACCGGCGTGCTCACTACAGGCATCTATTGTCTGCCATCCTGTAAAGCGCGCAAACCCAAGTCGGAAAATGTGCGATTCTTCCCCACTTGTGAGATGGCTCGAGCATCGGGCCTTCGCGCCTGCAAAAAATGCCACCCTGATGATTACGCTCGAGGGGCTGATCCTGTATTGGAGACTATTGAATCATTGGTATCGGAAATCCGAACCAATCCAGTGAATTTCTCTGATGCCCGTGCCATCGTGAGACGCTCAGGGTTTGGGACTACGAGAGCCTTCGAACTATTCCGGGAGCATTATCACACCACTCCAGCTGACCTGCTACTGCGCGCCAGACTGGCCAATGCAAAGCAGGAACTACTGGATTCGAAGGCACCTGTCACCGATATCGCTCTTGCTGCCGGCTTCGAGAGCTTATCCGCATTCCATGATAATTTCCTGCGACTAAATGGAATGACACCGGTTTCCTACCGTGGGCTAAATTCCAGCGATACCTTTATTATTCAGCTGCCGGAGGGGTTTCTTATGCCTTATCTCCGACGAGCATTAAGCAGGGATACGCACAGCGTTACGGAGCGATTGGTCAATGATTCCTATACGGCGACAGTGCGATTCAAACGGGGACCTGCCATCGTGACATTGAAGCTTTCTCCCCAATCAATCCGCGTAAATGTTTCGATCGATTCCGCCATTGAGGCTCACTCAATGGTATGCGGTTTGCTTGGTCTCGATCAGGACGCGGTCGCATTTGCCCGTTTGGCTAATAAACTTGGACTGGCACGAATGGTGTTGGGTCGTCCCGGACTGCGGATCAGCCAAACCCAATCAATCTTTGATGGGCTGCTATGGGCCATCATCGGACAACAGATTAACTTCCCTTTCGCCTGCCTGCTTAAAAGTCGTTTATTAGAACTCTCCGGTGAAAAAATGCCGAACGGACTATACGTCACTCCACTTCCTCACGCTGTGGCTGAGTTGAACCCCGAGCAATTGACGGCCCTGCAATTTCCCCGTCAGAAAGCCGCCTACGTCATAGACACCGCTCGTCTGGTCGCGAAGGGAGAGCTTGATCTCAATAAACTAATATTGGGCTCGGCTACACGGGCAGAACGTACTCTGCTGGCGGTGCGCGGTCTTGGCCCATGGTCGGTCAATTATCTGATGATGCGTGCCCTTGGTTTTGCTGATTGTGTGCCTTACGGCGACACCGGCGTAAACAGCGGATTGCAAAACCTGCTCAAACTCGACACCCGCCCGGATGTGGATGCAACCCGCCGACTCATGGCGGTTTTCTCACCTTACCGCAGTCTGGCCACTGCCCACCTGTGGCAACTCAATCAACCCATTCCAGCATGACATTTTACACCGATACTTTCCCCACACCCTGCGGCCCGTTCTCCGTCGCCGTTACTACTACCGGTGCCGTTACTGCCACCGCCTTTGGCAAACCGCAGGCTCTGCGTAAGCGTCTCCAAAAGTGTCACCTATTAAGTGACACTCAATCTGAAATAGGAGATTTTAAATGTCACTTAATAGGTGACATTGACCGGACGGCGATTGTCCGAAATCAGGTCCTGGAGTATTTTTCGGGAACGCGAAAGAATTTCAAACTCAAGTTGGCACCGGCCGGCACTAGGTTCCAACAATCGGTGTGGACAGCTCTACAAGATATTCCCTTCGGTAAAACTGTTTCCTATGGTCAGATTGCCAAACGAATCAAACTTCCTTCTGCGGCACGAGCAGTGGGACGAGCAAATAGCACCAATCCGATCTGTTTGATTGTGCCCTGCCACCGCGTTATCGGAGCGGATGGTTCATTAACGGGCTTCGCCTTTGGAGCAAAAATCAAACGGGCACTACTTGAACTCGAAGGTTCAATCCGCCCGACTGCGGTGTAGACTTAGCACGAATTGTTTGAGTTTTTCCTGATCTTTCACTCCCGGAGAAGTTTCGACTCCACTGTTTACATCCACGAACTTCGTTCCGCTGGCGCGGATCGCTGCCGTGAGATTTTCCGGATTTAATCCACCGGCCAGTATCCAATGTTTTTGGGGATACATGGAACGATGACGCGCGAATTTCGCCCAATCGCCCGTTTCTCCGGACCCGCCAAATACGTCAGCACTGAAAGTATCGAGCTGAAAGTATTTCGCGAATCCCAACCATTCCGGAGTGATATCAATATCTGGAGGTAATTTGGGGGCGAGCCACAGACGATCAGCCCCCACTAACCCACTCCATGCAGCGATTTCATCACGAGCAATCGATGCCCGATAGTGGATTTGAAAGAGATCAAACCCCGCAGCTTTCATGTCCAGTAATTGTGAAATGGAAGGTTCAACCGATACCGCGACTTTCTTACGGTCAGGCAAAAGTGATGACATCGCTTTATACTGCTCCAGTGATACGTAACGGGGTGACTTGGAAAACAGATTGAAACCCAGATAATCCGCTCCGCATTTGTCGGCAAAATCCGCATCAACCAAGGAGGTCAATCCACAAACCTTGAAGCGAAAGCCATCTATCATGGCGTCACAAAAGAGTTGATGCTACTGATGACATAATCGACTTGATCATCGGTCAGTTCAGGGAAAATTGGCAGGCTGATACAATTATCACTGGTCAGCTCAGCCACAGGAAACGTTCCTCTGGTATAGCCCAACTGAGCATAGCACTGCTGCAAGTGCAGCGGCACGGGATAAATAAGGTCGGTGCCTACATCATGGCTGGTCAGATATTCCCGCAGGGCATCGCGTTGGGGGTGCAATACCGTGAATTGGTGCAAAACACTGCGCCCATAATCGGGCTCTGCGGGCAGATGCACCCCGGTTAGTTTGATGCCCAAACGATAACGCGCGGCAATGGCCTGACGACGCTCCGTCCATTTCACCAAATGCGGTAGTTTCACGTTTAATACCGCCGCCTGGAACCCATCCATGCGGAAATTGCCACCAATGATATCGTGATAATATCTCCGCTCAGAGCCATGCACCCGAATGTGACGGGCCTTGGTCTGCACCTTTTCATCCCGAGCGACAAACATGCCGCCTTCACCACAGGCACCGAGATTTTTTGTCGGATAAAAACTAAATGTGCCGACGTCGCCAATTGAGCCGACCGGGCGATTCTTATAGGTCGCCCCGATGGCCTGGGCGCAATCTTCGATCACAAAGAGACCATGCTTGCGGGCAATAACCATGATCTCGTCCATTCGGGCCGGTTGCCCGAACAAATGCACCACTATGATACCTTTGGTTCGTGGCGTAATAGCTGCCTCAATTTGAACCGGATCAATGTTGTAGGTATCCGCTTCGATGTCCACGAACACAGGCGTCGCCCCTACGTAACTGATGCCCCATGCCGAGGAGATAAAAGTAAAGGGAGTGGTGATAACTTCATCTCCCGGAACAAATCCTGCGATCATGCAGGCCACATGCAAAGGGGCCGTGCCACTATTCATGGCCACCGCCGGAGGATAGCCCAAAGTGGCACTGAAACTCCGCTCAAAATCCTGCACATCCTTCCCTAAGCAAAACCGCGTAGCATCATAGGTCGCGGTCAATGCCGCGAGGGCTTCGGAGCGAAGCCCTGCATGCTGCATTCCAAGATCTAAAAAAGGAACTTTCATGAATTTAGCTTCTTAATCAGTGCATCCACCAAGCTGTCGAGATTGGGCTGTTTCGCGATGAATGCGATGGGCATTCCTTTCACCTTCATCGCCTCACTCGTCTGAGTTCCGATACTGCCGG
>DFDG01000144.1 GCA_002367815.1 Opitutaceae bacterium UBA3033
AGGTGTAAAGATGTATGTCAACACATAAGATACACAAGCCATAAGGTGTCAATTTCTGGAAAGGAAACTCCCGACCGGGATCGACTCTCACCCAATTGGAATCAGGATTGGCCGCCATGAACCTGCGGGCTTGAGTGTGCAGCAACTCAGCGATTCTATACCTGTGTTTACCAACCGCACTCTGGACTATAACGTGATCGCCAACCCGAAATACTCCTCCGGCGCCGGTCAGATTGACATCTCAAAACCGCAGTTCCCGGGTGTCCGCAGTGCAATATCTGGCCACAGGTATTACAGCCCAAGTTTGGGGCCAATCTATAGGGTCAGGTCAGGGGCTTGGGTCTGGAACAAAACAGGCGCTCCGAATCCACGTGAGTGAATGCTGCCGTTTGCGTTCCGTTGACGTGTTCGGCGAAGGACCGTTTACCGGACAGGTAGCGGCGGGTAATTTGACCGGGCAAAAGGGAGTCGCCCAATTCGGGGGGATTTTCGGAACAGGCCGGCCGCATCGCTGATTACATCCGAGTCAGCAACACCGGGCATACCCTGGGGAGTCAGGCGGTTAAACTTGCACTTTACTGCCTAGGGCTGCTGCAACGAAACACCTTTGTAGAATCGGTTCCAGAGCGCGTCTTCATGCCAACCGCGGACACCGGGGCTCAGCAGAATATTCTTGGTATTAAAATAGAGCGGGGCGACGGGGCATGATTCGTCGATCAATGCTTCCGCCTTGGCCAATACCGCGCGTCTGCTCTCAGCATCGGGTTGTTCATTGGCGAGGGCCAGCAGGTTGTCGTAGGCTGGGTTTTGCCATTGGGAATAGTTTCCGGATGAAGCGGAACCCAAGTCGGCCAACATATTCGCCGCATCCGCGACATCGGGAATGGCGGTCATGAAACCGATATCGAAATCGCCACTTTCGAGCGCCGCCACGTGAACCTTGGCATCACGTGAACCGATTCGCACCGTAATACCCAGTTGGTTCTTCCACATCGCTTGCACGGCTTCGAGCACCGGGGTTTGCGACCAGCCGGTGAGTTCCAAAGCGGGGAAATTCTGACCACCGGAGTAACCCGCCTCCGCGAGTAACGCCCGGGCGGTTTCGGTATTTTCGTGCAGGGTGGTGTCATTACGAAACCCGCCCAGACCTTCCGGCACGAATTGAAAAGCGGCCCGTTGCCCGCCACGCAGGACATGCTTCACGATGGACTCGCGATCGAGTGCGAGACTGAGCGCGCGCCGCACGCGCACATCGTTGAGTGGTGCTCGCCGGGTATTGAACGCGAGATAGCGGGTCTCATACAAGGGGACTTGCAGCAAGGGACTGGGTTGCTGCGACGCGTAGTTGGCTATTTTGCTAAACGGCACCGACATAGTGACATCGATTTGGCCGGCCCGAAATGCCCGCTCCTCGGCATCGCCGTTGTCGTAGGCCAAAAAGTGAATCGCATCGAGTTTCACCGAATCGGCATCCCAGTAGTCAGAGCGACGTTGAACGATGATATGTTGACTGGGGTTCCACTCCTGCAGGACGAAGGGGCCGTTGCCGACGTAATTGCCCGGGCGGGTCCAAGAGCGGCCCAGTTTGGCCACCACTAGTGGGTTGACTGGAATCCATGGAGCACTGGCCACATAAGCGAGAAATTGAGGGGCAGGATGAGCGAGGGTAATTTCCATAGTGTGGTCAGCCAACGCTTTGATTCCCACTTGGGAGAAATCTGTGATTTTGCCGTGATAGAAATCCGCGGCGCCGCGCACAGCGAAGAATAACGAAACCTTGGGTGCCGCTGTTACCGGGGTGAGCACCCGTTGGTAAGAGGCGACGAAATCGGAGGCGGTGACCGGTTCACCATTGGACCAAGTGGCCCGCTCGCGCAGGTAAAATGTGTAGGTCAACCCGTCTGCTGATACCTTCCAGGATTTCGCAGCGGCAGGAATGGGTTGGCCGCCGGCAGGCGAAGGAGTGACCAAGCCTTCACTCAACGCCTGAATAATAAACAATTCATCGGGCAGGTTTATCTTCGCGGGATCGAGGTCGCCCGGTTCATTGCGTTGACTGATGCGGAGGATTGATTCCTGCGATTGCGGAACCGGTTTGCCGCAGCCGCCGAGTAAAAGGCCGCCAACAAAAAGCAGGAAAAGAAAACTATGGTTCCAGCCAGACATGCTTGTAGGGATGGTGGTCGAGCAGAGTGGGATACCAGCCTTTTACGGCCGGATGAACCAACCTAACGGTCGTATAATAGTAGATGGGAATGATGGGCGCAGCATCGAGCAGGATAGCCTCCGCGCGTTGGAATAGTTTGTAGCGGGCATCGTGGTCGGGCGAACGCGAGGCTTGATAAAGCAGATCGTCATATTCGCGGTTGCTCCAACCCGTGTGATTGTTGCCGGAATTGCTAGAAAAAACTTCGAGAAAAGTGGCTGGATCAAGGTAGTCGCCCACCCAGTCGGAACGCAGGATTTGATAATCCAAAGTGCGGCGGGTGGCGAGCAGGGTCTTTTGTTCCATGTTCATGATTTCCACTTTGATGCCCAGTTCGCGCCGCCACATTTCCTGCACGGCCTCGGCGATGACGCGGTGGTTGCCCGAGCTGTTGATCAAGAGCTCAAATTTCGGCAAGCCCTGACCTTTCGGATAACCGGCCTCAAGCAGCAATTGCCGCGCTGCGGCCAGGTCGGTCGAAATACCGATGGGGGGTTCGTAGCCAGCAGTGCCGGGAGGAGTGAAACTATAAGCGGGTTTCTGACCTCCACGGGTGATGGTTTCAACGATGGCTTGGCGGTCCACGGCCATGGACAACGCAAGGCGAATCTCACGAATATTCAAGACCGGTCGGGTGACGTTGAGCCGGTAGAAATAGGTATCCAAAAAAGGATCAATGCGCAGGACATCCGGGCGATCGCGGCGGTAGGTGTCCACCTTGCTGACGGGCAGGGCCTCGGTGATATGCAATTGTCCGGCGCGAAATGAGCGTTCTTCCCCTTCCACACTACTCGACGGATGAAAGTGGATGGCCTGCAGGCGCACATTTGCGGCGTCCCAGTAGTTGGGTGATTTTTCAACCACCACCAGGCGATCCGGCTGCCAGGACTTGAGGAGAAAAGGTCCGTTGGTAACGATGTTTTGCGGTCTGGTCCAAGGATTGCCGCGTAGATAAGGCGACCCGGTTTTTTCCAAGGCCGGCAAGTAGATGGGAAACCATGCCGGATGAGAAAGCAGATTGAGGAAATGCGGGGTGGGGTGTTCGAGGGTGATGATCAGCGTGTGGGAATCGACGGCCGCAAATCCGACTTCTGTGAAATCGCTAATCTGACCTTTTTGAAATGCCTCGGCGTTTTGCACCACGTAAAGCATGGCGGCGTAATCGGCGCCCAAACTCGGCGTCAATACCCGTTGGAACGCGGCAATAAAGTCCAGCGTTACGACAGATTTTCCATTGGACCACTTTGCATCTGGCCGGAGGTGGAAGGTATAGCGCAACAGGTCGGGCGAGACCTCCCATTTTTGGGCTACCCCTGCCACCGGGTGCAAATCCCGCGGGTCTTCCGTTACCAGCCCCTCAAAAAGAGCGGATGCGACATTCAATTCGGGCAGGCCGGTGATGAGGTGTGGATCCAATTCCGCGATATCGGCACCCAAGCTACGATGCAGCACCTGATCGCGATTGCCTTGTTTAACCGGTGACTCGCGCGACCAACAACCGGCCAGTAGCAACAGCCCAAAACAAACAACCACACATTTTAGAGGAGCGGCAAATTGCATCAGAAATGTTCGAATCGTGAACCGGGACCTAGAGTTTGCTCTTCTCAATGAGGACAACGGCATGAGCGGCGATACCGAGGCCTTTGCCCAGATCATCCAACCCCTCATTGGTCGTCGCTTTTATCGCGATATCCTCGGCGGAAATGCCGAGGGAGTTGGCGAGGATAATTTTCATTTCGCCCAGACGGTTGATGAGTCGCGGTTTTTCAGCGATGACAGAGATGTCGACATTGCCGATGGTGAAACCCCGCTGATGCAGTTGTGCGACGACTCTTTTTAATAGAATCTGAGAATCGATGTTCTTGAAACTGGGATTGGTGTCGGGGAAGAAGTGTCCGATATCCGGCAGACCAGCCGCTCCCAGCAATGCGTCGCATAATGCATGGGTCATCACATCAGCATCGGAGTGTCCATCGAGACCATAATCAGTATCGAAGGTCACGCCGCCCAGAACCAGCGGTCGCTTGGGAGCAAACGCGTGAATGTCATATCCGTGTCCAATGCGTATGGTGGCCATAAATTATCGGATGGTTTGGGTTAACAAAAACTCCAACCAAACCAGATCGGCTGGGGTGGTTAACTTGGGATTGGGCTGGGTATTCTCTAGTATCGCGATGGGGTGCCCCAAGGTTTCCACGGCGGCGGTATCGTCGGTGATGGCCAGTTTCCTTTTACTCACCCGTTGATAAGCCCGGACGATCAAGTCGCGCTCAAAAACCTGCGGTGTTTCCATCGCCCAAAGGCGATCGCGCTTCAAAGTCCGCAAACGGGCGTCACCGTGATGTTCCTTGATGGTATCTGTAACCCGATGGGCCAGGACCACCGCGCCTTCGCGCCGCACAATCTTGTGCAAGGCGACCAGTTGCTCGGCTTGAATCAAAGGTCGGGCGCAATCGTGAATGAAGACGTATTCGATATCATCTGGGAGGGTAGCCAACGCATTCATAACCGAGTCCTGCCGCTCGGACCCACCTTTAACCAGGACGCATGGGGTGGGAGCATGGGCGGCCAGAGCAGTCATTTGTCGCTGATCCCGATAAACGACGACGTAATAATCGGCCACTCCGCTGGAAAGAAATGCCGCCGCAGAATAGGCGAAAACGGGTCGACCGGCGAGGGGTGATAACACCTTGTCTGTGACTGCGCCACCCATGCGTCGGCCATTACCCGCAGCCAGTAAAATGGCGGCCGTGCGACTCATGATGCTATTTCCGCCATGATTCCCAGGGCTGCCGCCACCGGATCAGGGGCGTTAAAAATCGGGCGACCCACGACCAGGAAACTTGCCCCGGCCTGAGCTGCGGCCTTCGGGGTCATTATTCGGGTTTGATCATCAGCGGGTGCATTGCTGGGCCTGATGCCGGGGGTGACCAGCGTGATGTCCGCGGGCAAAATGGATCGCAGTGGCGTCAATTCGAGAGGTGAACAGACCAAACCAGTCAGGCCGGAATCTATGGCCAATTGAGCAAGTCGAATGACCTGATCCTCGGAAGATCCCGGCACGCCGGTGTCGTTCAAGCCTGCGGTGCTGGTGGAGGTAAGCACGGTGACCCCGAGGAGCTTAAGGTTTGCGGCATGTTGCTGCTGCGCTTTGCGCGCATATTGCATCATTTCCCGTCCACCCGCGGTGTGGATGGTTAGCATTTGAATCGGAAGTTTTGACACCGATTCGACGGCCTTGGCCACGGTGTTGGGGATGTCGTGGAGTTTGAGATCCAGAAACACATTAAAACCCATTCCGGCAATCTCACGCACGCTGTCCGGTCCATTGGCGGTAAATAATTCCAGCCCGACTTTGACCCAGCGGACGGTGCCCTGCAATTGGCGCAGAGTGGGCACGACCGCTTGGGTGGATTGGGCATCGAGCACGAGGATGAGTTCACATGGCATAGTCTTGCAAGGGTTGTAGACAGGATTGAACCCCAATCCAAAGCCAAAAACAGACTGACTGGATTTGCGGGGCCAGATATGCCTTAGTGCGTAGAACACTGTGAGCACTTTAAGCGTATTTTCTCCGGCCAAAATCAACCTTTTTCTGGCAATTACCGGTCGGAGGGAGGATGGATTTCATAATCTGGTATCATTGGCTGCACCTCTGGCGTGGGGTGATTCATTGACGCTGACCCCGGCTGATCGCATTTCGCTGCTATGCAATGACCCCAATTTGGCCCTCGATGAGAGTAACTTGGTATTGAGGGCGGCGGCGGCTTTTAAAAGTGCGACCGGATGGCTGGGCGGGGCCGAAATACGGTTGGAGAAGAATATTCCCATTGGGGCCGGCTTGGGTGGCGGGAGCAGCAATGCCGTAGCCACACTAAAAGCGCTGAATCAGCTGGCCGGAGACATCATGGACAGGAACGCGATGCGCAAAGTCGCCGCCACCTTGGGCTCTGACTGCGGCTTATTTGTGGAGAATTCGCCGGTTATTATGCGGGGTCGGGGCGAATTGACAGAAAAAATTTCCGAGGCTGAACACGTGTTGTTGCGAGGTCGTCGGGTGCTGATTTTTAAGCCCAACTTCGGCGTGTCTACCCGATGGGCCTACGGTCAAATGGCTCAAGACCCCGGGCATTATCTGCGATCTGACGAAGCAGAGGCCCGATTGGAGCAGTGGAGAAATTCGGACCAACCATTCGATGAATCCCACCTGTATAATAACTTGGAGCCAGTCGTGTTCGCGAAATACCCAGCATTACCCGCATTGCATTGTATATTGAAGGAGCGCTTTGATCTCTGCGCCATGATGAGCGGCAGCGGTAGCGCCTCTTTTGCTTATTTGCGTCAAGAAACTCCCGTGGCACAGGTGGAAGCCTGTATTCTCGATGCATTGGGACCGTCAGCTTGGGTAATGTCCACGAGACTTGCTTAATCGAATTGACCAATGGGGATGAGGGCGCGTTATCGTATGGCGCTGCCGGTCGCACCCCAATTGCGTATGGTGGACAATCTATGGCGCCCGATTCACCAGAAAAAATTGAAGTCATCTTACAGGGGATACCGGCTTCCGACGGAATCGCCTACGGGCGGGTGTTCGTATTCATCCAGAGTGAAGTTGAGGTGCCGCACTACGAGGTGGAGGCAGAAAAACGGATTGATGAGGTTGCCCGGTTTGATCAGGCGCTGCTACTGACCCGGCAGCAGATTGCCAAGATCCAGAATGAGGTGGAAAAAAATATCGGTCCCGAGGAGGCCCGGATATTTGATGCCCATTTGATGGTGTTGGAGGATCAGGCCCTGATCACCGAAACCATCCGTGAATTTGAAACCACGAGGATGAACGTTGAAACGTGTTTCAACAAAATTTCCCAACGTTACATCAAGGCCTTTACGGAAATTGATGACGAATATTTACGCGAACGGGCGAGCGATATTCGAGATGTGGCGCAACGGGTTTTGAATAATTTGCTCGGGCAGGCGGACAACAGTCTCAGCAAATTGGCCGACCAGCGTATTGTAGTGGCAAACGATATATCGCCTTCGGATTCAGCCGGACTTGATCGCAGCACGGCATTGGCGGTCGTCACAGATTCGGGTAGTAAAACCAGTCATGCCGTCATTGTCGCACGATCGATGAAGGTGCCGGCTATTGTGGGCATGCGCGATTTGACCACACGGGTGGTTAATGGGGAATGGGCGATCATCGATGGGTATGATGGCATCGTTATTCTCAATCCATCCGAATCCACGCTTTTCCGATATGGGCAGATTCAGGAACAGAAAAAGACCTTCGAAACCCAGTTACTGGATGCCAATGATGAGCCGGCGGACACGCTGGACGGCGAGCATGTGACCCTGATGGCAAATATTGAGAAAGTGGATGAGATTGGCCTCGTCACGAGTTACAATGCCGAGGGAGTGGGTCTTTTCCGCACGGAATATCTTTTTTTGGACACGTCGCGAATTCCTTCGGAAAGCGAACAGACCATCGCATACCAAAAAGTGGCGTCCGCCCTCGCACCTAATCCGGTGATTATTCGCACTTTGGATTTAGGTGGGGACAAGCCGATGGAAGGAAATGCCCACCTGTTTCCGAAGGAGAACAATCCGTTCATGGGATTCCGCGCGATCAGATTTTGTTTGGAACACACCGACATCTTCAAAGCGCAATTGAGAGCCATTCTGGCGGCCAGCGCGCATGGTTCCATCAGGTTGATGTATCCGATGATCAGCGGAGTGGAGGAATTGGACTGTGCGAATGCCGTGTTGGAAGAGTGCAAAATGGAATTGCGTCAGAAGGGAACAGCCTTTGACGAAAAAATGGTGGTGGGCACGATGATAGAAATCCCGAGTGCGGCCATAACGGCCGATATTCTGGCGGACAAGTGCGGGTTTTTCAGCATCGGGACAAACGATCTGATTCAATATCTCATTGCCATTGATCGGGTGAACAATCGGATCGCCCATCTTTACGAGCCGACTCACCCGGCGGTATTGCGCACCATTAAACATGTGATCGAGGAAGCCCATCGCAAAAATATTACAGTGAGCATTTGCGGCGAGATGGGAGGGGACCCGCAGTTGGTTCCATTGCTGCTCGGTCTGGGGGTCGACTCTTTGAGTATGACTCCACCGTTGATTCCGGCAGTTCGTTTTCTGATTCGGGCCATGACAATGGCCGATGCCCGCCAACTTGCCGATGACGCCATGAATTTGAGTGATCCGAAACAGATCCTGGCGTTGTGCACGGATTTTTACCGGGAACGCATGAAGGCCAAGTAATCTGAAGCATTTCAATTTATCCAGCATTGCGAGCCGTTAGTCGGGGCCCATGCTGTTCCGACCTTGAAGCCAGAGCCGCCTGTTATCGCCTATTTATTTACGACGTTTCCCAAGACTACGGAAACGTTCATGCAGCGTGAGGTCATAGCCATGCTGACCCATGGGGTTCGGCTGCGAATATATTCAATGTGGGGTGGGGAAAAAATGTTCAGAGGTGTGCCGATCACCAGGTTTCAAAAATGGAAACTACTGACTTTGCTCTGGATGATCCCAATCGAATCATTGAGACGCCCGGAGGTATTGAGGCAATTGCTCAAGGGGCTACTGTCGCGACGTCCGCCATCGTGGATTAATTTCTGGGAAAACATGCTGGGGGCAGGATTTGCCTGTTTATACGCGGGAGAATTTCGTCGGAATCGACCCGATCACATTCATGCCCCTTGGGGTGGAGCTCCGGCGACGGCGGCCTGGTTGCTTTGGCGATTAGATGGACATCGATTCAGCGCTGCGGCCCATGCTTATGATATTTATGAACATGGGGGGGATTGGTGGTTGAAGGACAAACTGGAGCACGCGCAATTCATTCATACCTCAACCGAGATGGGCCTGAGATCATTGATTGAGCATGGCTTGGATTCCGGTAAAATTCATTGTATCCGCCGTGGACTTGATCAAATGCCCCGAGTCAAGCCACTGCGGAGTTTACGTGATCCGTTGCGGTTGTTGTGTGTGGCGCGCTTGGTGGAAAAGAAGGGACTGCGGCACCAACTTCGCATTTATGCCGCCCTTAAGAATGCGGGGCTTCAATTTACGGTTCGTATTGTTGGCGATGGACCGTTGAAACCCGAACTCGAACGACTCGCAGGAAGTCTGGGTGTGGCCAGTCAGATTAGTTTCACGGGCCACTTGCCGCATAATGAAGTTTGGGATCAGTTGGAATGGGCAGACGTATTGTTGCACAGTGGTGTTATTGCCCAGAGCGGAGACCGGGACGGATTGCCCAACGTAATCCCGGAAGCGATGTCAATCGGGGTGGTGGTAGTTACCTCTCCGGCGGCGGCCACGACGGAAGCGGTGTCATCCGGTCACACCGGATTGGTGGCTGCGGTGGATGAAAAAGAAGAGTGGGTGGAAGCATTAAGGGAGATTTCACGAGATGATGAAATGGTGGAAAATTTGCGGACCAACGCCCGCCAATGGGTGGAGGAGAATTTCGATGCCCATAAAAATGCGAAACGTCTGTTGGCCCAATTCGATCGCGTGATTAAGTCATGATTTGGTTTGATAACACCAAAGTTTCGAAATCGACCCATCATTCGGGCTTGATGCGCGTATCGACTCAACTGCAACAGAGTCTGGGCAAGGCGGCTACGGGAGTCGCCGGTCCCGACTGGATCAAAGATTCCACGCCAGCTGACTGGTTCTTGACGGCGGAAATATTTACCCCGGAGGAACGACCTGGTTTTGCGGAATTACTGCAGCAACGGCCCTGCCGGCTCGCGGCGATTTTTCACGACGCGATTCCGCTGAAATTTCCCCGGATAACCTGGCCCAACAGTGTGGCTCGGCATCCGGCCTATATGAAAATGCTGGCACGGTTTGACCGGGTTTGGGCGGTATCCGAATACAGTCGAAACGAACTGTTGGGTTACTGGCAATGGTTAGGCCTTAAATCGCAACCCAGCGTGGAGGTGCTCTCATTGGGTGCGAATTTTACGACCAATCCGCGGACATTGGTTCCTCGGGTTAATCCACCCCGAAAGCTGCTTTGTGTGGGCATACTCGAACCACGTAAAAATCAGTCTTTTCTACTTAATGTTTGCGAGCACCTTTGGGCCGATAATTTGGACTTTGAATTGCATCTGGTCGGACGAGTTAACCCGCATTTCGGCCGGCCGATGGTGGAGCAGATCAAGGAGCTGAAAAAAAAATACCGGGGACTGTACTTTCATGCCGCAGCAAGTGACGCGATGCTGGATCAACTTTTCCAAGAAACGCGGGCAACGGTTTTTCCGACCATCGCTGAAGGGTGTGGCATACCTGTGATCGAAACGCTTTGGCGGGGGGTGCCCTGTGTTTGCACGGATTTGCCGGTGCTCAGGGAAAATGCCTCCGCTGGTGGGTGTGTGCTAGTCACCGCAAACGATGCATCGGCTTGGCAAGTGGCCTTGCGTCGTGTGCTCACGGACGATGATCACTATGCCCAGCTGATTCAGGAAGCGATCTCGCGACCGCTGAAAACTTGGTTTGATACGGCTCAAAC
>DFDG01000084.1:0-1256 GCA_002367815.1 Opitutaceae bacterium UBA3033
AACCCTACCGGTGGAGTATGATGCCAGCCGTCGGGCCAAGAAAGAGTTGGTTGGACTTGGCATTATTGATCGCGACGAAATGCCGGGCGTGGCGCAGACCTTGAACGCCGCGGCCCTGACCTACGTGGCGGCATTTCTGGGCTCACTCCTCAATATGCTTTGGCTGATGACCATGCGTCGCAACTGAGCGGGATCAGATTAGCGAATTTGATTGTAGGGCGGGATCAGCGATCCCTCCCTATAAAACATCGACAGTCGATCGATCGATTATCTGATGTTGCTGATCGCTTGGCCTAGTCCGTTGCGGATAAATGCCAGCCCGTCGTGGTAAACATCTTCCGGCTGATTGAATAAATCCCTCCAAACTCGGGTCGCGGCGGCGAGATCGGGCAGGGCACGGCCGAAGGCTTCAATCACCACCCAGCGATCATATTTAATTTTTTTCAGGGTCGTGAAGGTTTCGTCCCATCTGACTTGCCCCGTGCCGGGAGTGCCCCGGTCGTTTTCACTCAGGTGAACATGGACGAGTTTATCACGCACGGCTTCGAGGGCGGCGGGAGAATCTTTTTCCTCAATGTGGGCGTGAAAGGTGTCCCACATCATACCGCATGCGGGGTGATTTATCTCATCGACCCATGCTTTTGTATCTGCCGCCGTGGTGAGGAAATAATTCTCAAATCGATTCAGATATTCCACCGCGAGGGTGATTTTGCGTTCGGCCGCGTGGTCGGCCACTTGATGAAAAGTTTCGATACCCCAAAGGCGTTCGTCCCGCGTTGACCCCGTGCCACTGAAAACGCCCAGCGGTGAATGCAACGGACCGCAAAGCACCTCGGCCTTGAATTCCGCGCCGCGGTCCAGCACCCATTTTAATCTGTCCACTGCGGCTTGGCGAACTTTGGCATCGGGACTGATCGGACTGGCTTCCGGCGTCATCACGGTCACGGCGGTTGAGCCCAGTCCGATATCACTCAGTTTAACCCCCAAGGATTTGTAGGCCTCGGATGTGCCCTCGAAGACAGGAATCTCCACCCCTTCGTAGCCGGTTTTTTTCAAGTCCATTAGCAGTGGGTCGTGGGCTTCGGTTACATTGGCGGTCCAAAGCAGAAGATTCATCCCGATTTTCATGTGATTCCCTGGTTATAATAGATTGCGAGTCCGTCCTTGCCCGGAGCCACGACATCCAATGTCCCATCGCCGGTAAGATCAGCCACGGCAAAGTGGATGCCCAGCCCCTTGCCGGTGCCGATGGGACC
>DFDG01000084.1:1599-5679 GCA_002367815.1 Opitutaceae bacterium UBA3033
CCACCGTCCCCTTGGGGATGGGCGCGAAAACGTTTACCGGTGATCAATTCACATTGGCCATCGCCGTCGATATCCAACCATTGCAAGTCATGATACTGACTGCTGTAGGGATCGATCGCATGGCTAGTCCAAATCCGTTTGCCGGTGGCATCGAGATTGTGTTCCCACCAAGTGAGGCCATAACCGTGACCTTCGCCGAGGATGAGTTCGTTTTTGCCATCACCATTGAGATCGACCACGAGAATGGGCACACTGGGAGCGCGACCGAGATTGAAATCGGGATGCCAGATCCATTCGCCCTCGTAGGGATTCTCGGGGGCTTCCAACCATCCATTGGTCAGCACAAAATCACCGCGACCGTTGCCCGTGATGTCGCCAAATCCCAAGCCATGGCCCTGATGGTCATTTTCCCGGCCGGAGAATTTCAGTTTGTGCGTGGTGAATTTTCCCGTGCCTTTGCCATTCGCGTCGCGGATGAGTTTATACACCACCAACGGTTTGCCCGGCGTGTTGGGCACAATCTCAAGATCACCATCGCCATCCACGTCCCAGGCGCGGGTCGACTCGATACTGCCGGTTTTGGCGATGTCGTGCATCGGCCAGTCCTGATCTGCGACCCCGGTGTTTTCGCGCCAGCGCAGGGTTTCGCCCCACCATCCACCGGTGACAAAGTCGAGTCGACCGTCACCGTTGATGTCCATGGCGATGGTGGAAAAATCATCATAGTATTCGTCGTGCGCGGTGACGCCGCCGATCTTGTGCTGACGCTTGAAATCAGGGCCTTCATACCAATAGCCACCGCTCACGATATCAGGAATGCCGTCACCGTTGACGTCGAACACGCCGGCGGATTCGTAGCGTTCGGCCGAGAGGACAGATTTTCGAAATGACAAAGCCATGGGGTTAAACTCCTTTTAGTAGACGGATGTATTCACGGGCGATCCGGATATCTTCCAAGGCTTCCGGGGCGAGACAGGGGGCAGGAGCATCGCCCCGCACGGCCTTGATAAAGTTCAAGGCCTGGTTGCGCATGGCATGCACCCATGGCATCTGGGGATGCAGAGTCACTGGCACCACGCCTTTGCCTGGATCCTTTAATATTTCCACACTGCCGGAACGGTTGTGGGCGAGGGGAGCGGGTAGGGAAAGTTTCACGTATCCCCGTTCAAAACCCACCAGGGCGGTTTCCTGCCAGTCCAGCGTCGTGGAATAAGCCGCCATTTCGATGATGCATGGCACTCCACTTGCAGTATGCGCCACCAGGAGAACTTTGGCCGGATCCGCATAGGTGACGGTGTAGGATTCACCGACCAGGAAACGCAGGAGATTTACCTGATGGATGTAATAGTTAACGAAGGCTTCGTAGTCCTTGATCGTAGCATCATCCATATCTTGTGGCTTGGGATCCAATTCCAACGCGGGCATCGGGTCGTCCGTGTTGAGGTTATCGGTCCAACCTGCGGCCACCCAATCACCCGGCGGCATGGAAACGCGCACGTAGGTCAATTTACCCAGTTCACCGGATTGCTTTAGTTCGTCGATTGTCCGTTTGGCATATTCCGTCGCTGGGTCACTACGCTTGTGATAACCCACCATGTGCCAGGTACCGCTTTTGGCTACGGACTCGACGATGCGCTCACCAACCGCGACTGAAGCGGCTATCGGTTTTTCCGTAAAAATGGGCACGCCCGCTTTGGCCAGTTCCGGCACCAAAATACCATGCCGGGTGAAGGGTTGGGAGGCGACAATACCGTCAACCTTTTCGTTGGCCAGCATCTCGGCAATGGTGCCATAGACTTTGGGGATGCCAAATTTGTGCGAGACCGCCTGCGCGAGCTTGGGCCGCAATTCTGCCAGGGCGACGACTTCGCAGTCATCGCGCAGCGAAGCGTAATTACGGAGATGGGCGGCCTGGCCCATCCCTCCCACACCGGCAAAAGCGAGACGAATTTTCTTTGGGGTCATAAGAGTCATCAAACTACCACTAATCAGTTCTCGCGTGAATGGCTGCCATTGCTAACACTTGTCAAATATTGCTCATGAATGAACCTGATCCTGAATTTCTGGGTGTGGGGGAAGTTCGACCGGTTACAGGTTGGCATATGCCACCGCATAGTCATCAGGTGCATGAGTTGATCGTGGTTCTGAGCGGTAAGATGTTGCTGGAAACCGCGGAGAAAACCTTGCAGGCCGAGCCGGGTGATCTGCTCTTTTATCGTGCCGGCCACGTGCACCAAGAGACCACGGATCCTCAGCGTCCGGTGAATACAATTTTTCTGGTTTTCAATGCGGGGGATAGGGCCTTGGAGAACTTTACCTTGCGCATGCGGGATGTGGATGGGCGGGTGCGCCAAATGGCCTCATGGCTGGTCAGAGATCACCGGGCAGGAGTCACTCCGGAAAGACAGACCGCTTTGTTTGGCGCGGTGCTTTGTGAGATTCGCCGACTTGGTGCATCCCCAGTTGATCCCTGGTTGGCCGAACTGCGCGATCACATGCAGCATCATCTTGCCCAAACGATTTACTTGGCCGATCTTGCTCGTGAGGCGCGGATGAGTAAATTTGCCTTTGTGCGAAAATTCAAACGACTGAGTGGTCGCACGCCCATGCAGGATTTGCAACAGATGCGTTTGAATCAGGCCCGCACCATGATGTTGGCCTCAGGTCTGCCCATGAAAGCCATCGCTCCGGTGGTGGGACTGGGAGATGAATATCAATTGTCGAAGTTGTTTCGCCGGCACTTTAAACTATCACCCCGGGAAATACGCTCGCGATCGAATCGTGAACGGATCATCGAACTGGGCAGCGCGTCCGTTTCCTAACCGCAGAAAGTTTTCTACAAGCACGGGTGGACATGCCCTCAAGCGCCGGCATAATTTCCTTAACTTCATTATTCATCACCATGACTGCAGCCAAAACGCTCACCGGTAATTTTCCCATTGGGATTCGTCTCACTGGCCCCTTGGCTGAGCGGCCGGTATTGGAGACTGCCCGGTGGGCGATATTACAAGGATTTGGTTGCGTGGATATTCCTGCCAATCAACTCGCAAACTTGGATACTTGGCCAAGCGCCAGTCTGCCGGTCGGCACGATTGATCTGTTTGGCAGTGAGTGGACGGGGATGCTCTCGGCCGATGCCATCACGCGCAGGACCACGGTGGTCGCGGCGAAGAAATTTATCCGCGATGCCGCCGCGGCTGGAGCCAGAATTATCTTTGTGGTTATGCTCGCCGAGGATGTGAAATTATCCCGCCGCGAAACGTTTGGCTACATGGTTGAAACCTACGGGCAGTTGCGCGACGTGCTGGCTGAAACCGGTCTCCACCTCGCGATCGAAGGCTGGCCTGGATGTAATGCGCATTGCTGCAATCCGGAATCCTACCGGGCGTTTTTGAAAGAGATGAATTCGTCTCATTTTGGGATTAACTATGATCCCTCGCATTTGATCCGCATGGGGATCGATCCGCTGCGTTTTATCAAAGAGTTCGCGCCGCAAGTGGTGCACATGCATGGCAAGGATACCTTGATTGATGATGATCGACTTTACGAAATCGGCCACGAGCAGGACGGTGTATTTGCCGCGAATTTTCCCTGGGGCGGATTTAGTTGGCGCTATACAATACCGGGCAAAGGTAGGGCACCCTGGAGCGAGCTCCTCGCGGAACTGGTCGCCGTAAAATACCGAGGCTATGTTTCCATCGAACTGGAGGATGTGGATTACAACGGCACCCTCGCAGGCGAACAGCGGGGGTTTGTTGAAGCACGAAAATTTCTCCAATCAATCTGAGGAATGATGCAGAGTCGGCCTGCCAGCCGTCTTGGCTTAAAATTCTACTTAGACGAAAGGCATGGCGAAGCATCTATTGATGCCATAAATTATTGGCCCTACTCCGCTAAAGCTACGAAGGGCATGCTTCCTGTCGCGTATCTCAAATGTCGGTGCGCATGTAGACAGGATCGGCACTTTGGCCGTGCCATGCGAAGCACGACAGAGCGAAGCATGGCGGAGAGGGAGGGATTGATTCGCTTCGCTCAGGGCTAAGCCCCAAAGCCTGCGGCTTAGCCCATATCCCTTCTCTC
>DFDG01000084.1:5832-6551 GCA_002367815.1 Opitutaceae bacterium UBA3033
GGCTCAATGGTTTTCAAGACCATCGCGATAGACCACTCTGCCACCTCTCCTACAATGACTTATGAAACTTAATGCACCTCACTTTTAGGTTTATTGCCATTTCATTGACAGATACGAGAACATTTGCGAATGTCGGGGTATGAGAAAGGCAACCCCGAAAGTCGTAAGATATCACGGCTCCGACACGTCGAAGTTCGTTGTGGAAGGTTTGCGCATCAATGGCAAGCGGACGCGGAAATTTTTTCCTACCCGTCGCGAGGCTGATGCATGGCTACGAAAAACAATAGCTCGGTTAAGGAAGGAAGGGGAGAGTGCCATCCACATGCCGGAGCAATTGCGTATCGAGGCTGTTGCCTGCGCCAAGCGTCTTAAGCCCTATGGGAAGACAATCTCTGAGGCTACAGCGCACTTCCTTGAGCACTTGGCGGCTGTTCAACGAACATGCACTGTGGAGGTGCTCATTGCTGAGTTTATGGTGTCCAAGGAACAGGACGGTGTATCCAAGAGATATCTAAAGGACCTTAAGGATCGTCTACGCAGATTTGAGGATGATTGCGGGGCAAAGCTGGTCGCGGAGGTGACCTCTAGTGAGATAGACGACTGGTTGCGTAACTTGGATGTGGCTGCTCAAACCCGAAACAATTTTCGCACTGTCCTACGCACGCTGTTTGAGTTTGCCGTGTTACGTGCTTATGCGAGGGAGAACCCCACCGCAAAGA
>DFDG01000084.1:6714-6997 GCA_002367815.1 Opitutaceae bacterium UBA3033
CGCAAAGACTGCAAAAGCGAAGGTGGTGCGTGGTGCTCCTGGAATATTCACCACAGAGCAAATGCGCTTGTTATTGGAAAACGCTCCTCTTGATTTCATTCCATGCATGGCTATAGGGGCCTTTGCTGGCCTGCGCTCGGCTGAGATAGAGCGGCTTGATTGGTCGGAAGTAGACTTAGCTGAAAAGTTGATTCACGTCTCGGCTGAGAAATCCAAAAGTGCCCAACGTCGGTTGGTGGCTATTAGTGAAAACCTTTTGGCTTGGCTTGCCCCGCTTGCACAG
>DFDG01000010.1:0-230 GCA_002367815.1 Opitutaceae bacterium UBA3033
ACGCTCTTCCGATCTGATAACATCATTGAGCCAGAGAGATCCCAAGAATTGTTCGTGCCTGAGGGAAACCCAATGGACCTTATCACCAGCCTGGTGCACACCCGCACTTGGAATCTGAAACCTGGAGAAAAAAAGAATGCTTTGGTCGTATTCGGAGACGATTTTTACGAACTGACAATTTATGCCGAGCGTTACGAGACCCTCAACACACCCATGGGGAAATTTGAAAC
>DFDG01000010.1:456-10570 GCA_002367815.1 Opitutaceae bacterium UBA3033
ACCCATGGGGAAATTTGAAACTCTAGTATTGGTTCCACGAATGGAAAAAACCGAGCCTAAGGGAATGTTCAAACGTGGCTCCACGGTCCGTGTTTGGATTTCACAGGACGAACGCCAACTACCGATCCGTTTCGAAGTTGAATTCAAGTTCGGCGCCGGGGTTGCCACCCTGATGAAATACAAGCCACCGGCAACGAAATCGGTTTCATTGTCCACCGACCCAATACCAACAGGCACCATCAACGATGCAACGGATACTGGTTCTTAGAGGCGGCGCGTTGGGGGATCTGCTGGTAACACTGCCGGCTTTACAGGCTTTGCGTAACAAATGGCCCAAGGCGCGAATTGAGTTGGTCGGTAATGCAGTGGCAGGTGCGCTGGCGGTTGATGCTGGTATTATCGATGAGGTCACTTCGCAGCATACCGGATCATGGCATAGGATGTATCTCAAGGATTGGCCTGAGGAAATTCGCGCCATGCTGTGTAATTATGATTTGGTAATTAATATGTGGCCGGATGCTGACGGCGAAATTTCGAGACATTTCCCCCTGATAGCTAACCAGACTTTCCTCGCGGTGGAATCACGGCCAACCAAAGGCCCGGCCGCAGTTCATTTTCTTAATGCTCTCACGCCACTGAACATTCTCCCGGGCGCGAATCTAACAAAGCTGAGGACATCCCGACCTCCAAGTGATGTCATTGCGATTCATCCCGGTAGTGGGTCGCCGCATAAAAATTGGCCACAGGAGAATTGGCGTGAATTGACGCAATGGTTGAAAAGAGAATTTCACTACAAACTCCACATTATCCAAGGGGAAGCTGAACCTCACGATGTCTTGGTCGGGTGTGGTGATTCTTGGGCTAATTTACCTTTGAGTGAATTGGCGGACCGATTGGCTACTTGCCGCCTGTTCCTTGGCCATGATTCAGGCATCAGTCATTTGGCTGCCTGTTGCTGCGCCAGTGGCATACTACTATTTGGACCTAGCGATCCAATGATATGGGCGCCACCTGTGCCTGAATTTCAAATCATTAAACGGGGGCAATCTTTGGAAGACATCCGTATCAGTGAGGTTAAATCTGCCATTGGTGCTGCCTTGGGTTAAGGGTTAGACATAGCCAGTAATTTCACTTAGGTTGGATTATATCCACCAAAGGCGATTATCACAGAACAAGTTCATTATGACATGTGCATAAAATTAATATCACTTCGTAGATGACTTTTTAAGCATCCCCTGTTTTAGGCTCCTTCACTGTGAACGATATTCCAACTAGCGGAAGAAGACATAGCCGACTGAGGCGCAATCTCCGCATGTGCTTGTGGGATGGCATTAATGCCATGCCACTCACGCTATTGAGCCAACCCGGCAACATTGTCCTGGCGGCATTGTTGACCGGAATTTTCAATCTCTCCGCACGTAATTACGGACTGATCGTTTCACTGCCATTCTGGTTCAATTTTTTGCAGGTTCTTATCACCCCACTGCTGGCGCAAAAGCTGGATGCACGGAGACTCTGCATCATCAGTGCCTGGTTGCATTGCATCGGTTGGATAATGTTGACTGTGGCTCTGCCATTCCTGCCCCGGGCGGATACTTCACTTACCTTTTGGGTATTCGCCGGCGGTTTCTCCATCATCTCACTTTCCAGCGCCATCAACGGCGTCGCGTGGAACGGCTGGATGCAGGAGGTCGTGCCCGGGCGCTTGCGGGGAAAATATTTCGGGGTCCGCAATCGGTTGCTCTATGTATCGATGATAGCGTTCCTGCTGTCCGTCTCCGGATTGCTGGCTTTGATGGAAGGTTCCTTGTTGGCTTATGTGGCCCTCTTTGGGGCCGCCATTATATTTCGAATATTTTCAGTATTGGCCCAACAACGTATGACCATCGGCTCCGGTCGCCATCCAGTGGCCCCCCAATTGCCATGGCAGGAACAGGTGGGTTATGTCCGAGCCGATCCCACTTTGATGAAATTCATTGGTTTCTCCGCGATGATGGGTTTCACGATCAATCTCTTCGGGCCATTCTTTCCGGTCTTCATGTATGAGCAGCTCCATATTACCGTGGCCAAGGCCAATTGGATCCTGCTCTTCGGGCCTCTTGGTGCAGCCGCATCTTTTCCCGCTTGGGGCCGACTGGTGGATAAATTTGGCAATATTCCGGTTATGGTAGTCGCCCTCGCCTTGTGGCAACTATTCAACCTCATCTGGGTATTCGTAAATCCCGGCAATATTTGTTTGCTCTATGTGGTCTCGCTTACGGGTGGTCTTTTCAGTGCTGGCTATGGTATTGGGGTCTTCAATTTGCTGTTGAAACTCACTCCGCCAAAGGCCCGGACAATGGGCATCGCACTGTTCGTTTCTCTTTCCAGTTTGGCGGCGGCTATGGGACCTCCATTGGGAGGGTATCTGATCAGTCACGCAAAATCCCGAGGCTATGATCCATTGCTGGTTTACCACAGCGCTTTCATTTTCGCGCCTGTTTTCAGCTTATTAAGTTGTTTGGTCCTCAGGCGTATTCGAGAGGCTCAAGCCTCACGGATTACTGATGTAGTCGGAGCCATGCGCAATGTGCGCACCGTGGCTTCGCTTTTTGGTCTGTCGTTTTTGGTCAACCGAGTGTTTTATCGGACTGGCACAAAACTTAAGCGCGTCACATCGGAATGAGTGAATCCCCCTGCATTTATACCCTTACCGGCAATTTACTCGCCGAGCGCACAATCGAGTTTGATTCATGGACAATTGGCCGCACCCAACGGGCGCGGCGTGAAATATTTCACACCAGAGGCAAAGGAGTAAATGTTTCCAATATGCTCTCCCGACTGGCTACCAAAAATATCGCGCTGATATTTGCCGGTGGAGCTTCCGGGGCAGAGTGCGAAGCGTGGTTCAAAGCACGAGGACTTGCATATCAGGTTTTCACCACCGAACAACCATCACGCACCGGAACGGTTATTTGGAGTGATAACCAAGCAGAAACCACATTTCTTGGTCCCAATGTCACACCCGATGACACAGCCGTGCAGGCCTGCGCCGATTACCTTGATACTCAACCAGACGGGCAAGTGTTGGCTCTGTGTGGCAGTTTTCCTGGTTGGGAAGAAAATCACTTTGAGCCACTAAGAAGCGCGATTATTCGATGGGTGAAGCGCGGCCGGTTTTTTGCTGATGTTTATGGTCCACCCTTGTTGGAGATGTGCCAACATTCCATCGATTTGATTAAAATCAATCAGCAAGAATTTGATCTTCTCTTTCCGGAAATTGAACGATCGCAACCGGTGGAGGCACGCCTGCGATTGATGCGTGACAAATTTGCGGTAAAAAGTTGGGTGATATCAAACGGCCCTGATTCTATTTGGGTAATGGCAAAAGACAATGAACCCATTGATTTTGTGCCGCCGAAAATCGAAGAGGTTTCCCCTACTGGCTCCGGCGACGTGCTTTTTGCGAGCATGCTACATGCCCTCGTAATCCGTAACGATTCGCTAGTTGATGCTGTAAAATTCGGCCTGCCCTACGCAGCCGCTAATGCGGCCCATCCGGGAGTGGCCGATTTTGACTTACCTTGAGATTAAGAGGCTGTTGTTCAGCCGAAATTCCATGTGAACATTCGGCAACTGAGCCGACGCAAACTGACCGACTTCTTGGAAATGAAGGTCCCGAAGCGAGTTCCGGGGCATTTAACCAATCTAAACGCCAACCCTAGATGTTCGCCCATTTCTTCGTCTTAATGCAGGAGCGTGCTTACACGCGATTCGGCGCCCCACCTGACCGACCTTCGTCTTAATCGTGCACAGGCACGGTCCCTAGAGTCAAACCAAGTCGAGCAGGCTCCGGGCTATCGGACCCCGTTATATATAAAGGTCTCGTTCACTTCCTAGCAGATATGATCATGGCGATTGGTTCGTATTGGATCTATTGAAATTGCGCAGTCCGGTCTCGAATTGCTCATCCACTCGATAATAAGCCCCGAAATCTTCATGATTTACGCTCAATCTCGGATTGGGAAGCAGATTGGAATCGAGCCCGAGACCAGCGAAAGCTCGGCGGCCAAAGATACTCTCACTGAAAAGCCGAAATAAATCCTTGCTTTCGCCAACTCTGAACTGCTCTATCTGTGGTTTTATTTATGAAAGCGACTATCAAAACCCAAGGCCAGCAGTTCAATGTTTCCGAGGGCGACATTCTGATCGTAAACCGTTATCCAAACACGGAAGCTGGTGCTATCGTTGAAATTAACGATGTGCTGGCGGCTGGAGAAGGTGAAAATTTCAAGGTTGGCGCTCCTCTATTGGAGGGTGCTTCCGTTTCGGCCAAAGTGCTGGAAAACAAACGCGGCAAGAAAGTGATCGTTTTCAAGAAGAAGAAGCGCAAAGGCATGGAGCGTAAACGCGGCCATCGCCAAGAACTTTCGGTCATCAAAATCGAGTCTATCAAGATCTAAGGAGATTATTCGTCATGGCGCATAAAAAAGGTCAGGGAACATCAAGCAACGGCCGAAACAGCCATTCCAAGCGACTTGGGGTCAAGTGTTTTGGCGGCGAAGCAGTGATTGCCGGCAATATCATCATCCGTCAACGCGGCACTAAGATCCACCCGGGTCTCAATGTTGGCGTCGGCCGTGATTGGACCATCTTTGCCCTTAAGGATGGCGTCGTTGAGTTCGACAAATCCAAACGCAGCGTCTCGGTAGTATAACCGGACAATTGCCCCAACTTTCAACGCAGCCCAATTTAGGCTGCGTTTTTTAATGTTTGCACCCAAACAAGTGGCTTCCTGGTGTCACCTGATCGGATTAAAAAACTTCAGCAGCAATGGGCCCTCATCCGGGTGCAGCTGGACTGGTTGGTTAAGGAGATTATTGACGCTTCAGCCAAGCAAACGAACACTGCTTCGAAGCCAATAGTTTCTGCATTAGAGTCGGCCACGATCGAGCCTGAACAACTGCAATCCCAACCGGATCCGGTTGACTGCAGGTCTGGAGGTGAAGCATCGCTGCCTCATGTATTTCACCCTCTTCATGCTACTGGGTGCACTCCGTCTGTGGTTTGATCTACTATTTTGCTTATCGAGACCGCTCTCTGATTTTCAGTCCGACTGAGCAAGTTTCAACGAGCTGCGACGATTTGGTCGGTTGATGCATCGGAGCCTATCGGGAGGTTGACCAGGCATGCCAAACTTCATCGGTAAATTTCATCGTTCTGACCCCAGTGGGAAAATCCGTAAGTCGGACCGACGCACCGCTTCGGATAGAGTCGACAAAATCCGCTTCCACCCGCCAATCGCTCTGCTCAACAACGGGAATATCGACGGGAACTTCGGTCCCACCTGCCGGACACCAATATAGCTCAACTTTTCCCACATCCAGTCGCAGGCCGCCCAAATAACCGTTGATGCGAACCTCGTTGCGTGAGGGCCCAGACTCCACGCCGCTGAGGTGCATGACCAATCTGGTGCCACTTGGATAACTACCCAGCACTGTAATGCTGTCGGGTATTTCAACATTCGCGATGCTTCCGTCCGAGCGATTGCGTTGAGGTGTATTAATGGCCGCTGCCACGTGATCTATTTTCACGTCCTCATCCATCCAACGCAAAACAGCTTCGTAATAGATGCCCATGCTCAGGGTATTATGGCCACTTAGTTCGATATCCTGACGCCATGTCAAAGGGGCCGACGCATCAACATAGGCAGACGTGGTGTGCGTCACGCAAATCTCTCTCACGCTACCGAGTTGGCCTTTAGCGATCTTTCTTCCTATCGTGGCATCCACCTTCAAGGTCATTGGTGAAGGCACAACCTGCGCCACCAATTCTGGTCTTGCTTGGGATGCAGACAGCATACGTTTTGCCTCTGTCAGATCGCGGGCCATTCGCGCTTCGGTTAGGACATGCTTACCTGCCGCCAATGCTGCACAGGTTATTTCCGCATGCAGATAGGGCCATGTGCCAATGCAAATAGCATCCACCGTGGGATCATTCACGACTTCCTGCCAATTCTGAGAAATGTGTGGTATGGCGAATTGATCGGCTACTTGCTGCGATGACTCCGGTGAACGATTTGCAACTGTGACAATTTCGACATTTTCTATCGCACGAAACCCCGGAATGTGACGCTGCCGCGTGTTCGTCCCGGCGCCAATCAAACCGATTCTCAACAATTCGGACATCAGTTCACGGCGGGATAACTCCCAAGCCATTTCACCAAGGGACAAAACCGCTTGAGATCAGTCAGCGCTTCTTTCATCGCGGGATCATCATAATGCCCCGTAACATCAATGAAGAAGTAGTAATCCCATGGACGTTTCTTGCTCGGCCTAGATTCGATTTTGCTCAAATTCACTCCTCGTTCGGCCATTGGCATCAACATCTTGAGCAATGCGCCGGAGTGTGAAGCAGCTTCATCGCCGAGAGAAATCAGGAAACTACTGATATCCTTACCTCCTCCGACCGGACCTGCCGGTTTGCGACCGATTACAAAAAAACGGGTCGTATTATCGGCCTTGTCTTGAATATTTTTCACCAGCACCGGCACACCGTAGTGCTGCGCGGCCAGTTCACCGGCAATCGCAGCCGTGCCCTCCTCATCACGGGCAATCTGCACGGCGCGCGACGTGCTGGAGGCTTCAATTAACTGCGCAAGAGGTAAGTGACGTTGTAGCCAATGACGACATTGGGCCAGTGCCTGATCCTTGGAATACACCTTGGTGATTTTTTCCAAAGATGAGTTGGTGATCAGAGCGTGTGTTACTTCCAAATAAATCTGCGCGACAATTTTCAGGTCACTTTCGACGAAACTGTCCAACGCTTCACGGACCGACCCTTCCGTCGAATTTTCGATGGGGATAACTGCATAATCCGACTCACCCTTTTCAACCGCAGTGAATATATCACTGACACTGGTCATGGCGTGATAATCCACACTTGCGCCAAATTTCTTCATCGCGGCAGCATGGGTGTTGCTCGCTTCGGGCCCCAGGTAGGCAATCATCAGTGGTTTCTCCAAAGCGATGGCCGCTGACATCAATTCCCGATAAATTGCTTGCAAGGCCTCGTTTTTGATTGGGCCCTGATTGTCCGCTGTGACTTTACGAATGACGGCATCCTCACGTTCGGGCACATAAATTTCTCCTCCGGTGCTGCGCTTTATTTTTCCAATTTCAGCCGCCAGTCCCAGTCGTTGGTTGATGAGTTCAACCAACCGATGATCGATTTGATCTATTTTTTCGCGGATTGGGTTCAGATCCATTTAATTAACTTTGTTATCTTCCGTTACCTCATCGCTGGCCAGTTCCATATCAGGTGTTGATACATAGTGTTCAACACTGACTGGCTCCAGATTTGGAGAAGCCCCCTCCCCTTCTTCCAATGGCAGACCCATCTCTGCATCGGCCGGCGGAACAATCGGGTTCATTGCGGTCTGCAACCATTCATCAATCTGACGATTTGACAGCACGTCGGAGGCCGGCAACTCATTCAGTGATTTGATGCCCGAGAATTCCAGGAATTGATCCGTAGTGCCATATTGGATTGGACGCCCCGGTAAATCCGCTCGCCCCACAATGTAAATAAGCTCTCTTTCCAAAAGTTTACTAATGCCGGCATCAGCCGATACCCCACGAATTGCTTCAATTTCTGCGCGCGTGGTTGGCTGCCGGTAAGCCACAACCGAAAGGGTTTCCAGGGATGATCGGCTTAATTTTAGTGGTGGAGGATCGTTGCGTAATATCCTGACCCAACGGGCAAATCTAGGATGGGTCACCATTCGATAACCATTGGAACCCTCAATTAGCAATAGACTGTCATCGGCCTCACGTAATTCCGCGGAAATCTCATCCATAGCATCGCGAATCTGGGTAGCGGTTACTAAAGTAGGAACTTCACCATAAAGCTCTTGATCCTCGGATGTATTTAACACCACTTCATCAACTTCATCAGCAACTTTATCTGGGGTGGAATCAGTCGCCTCATCCTTGAGCTCTGCGTTTGTAGCTGGTAAACTGGATTCCTTTTCGTGGAAACGGGCAAATGCCACCTGAATATCCTTTATGGAGAGAGGTAGACTTGACGAAAAGAGCAGCGCTCTGAGCACCTTTTTAAGATTAAAAGTCATGCGATAAAGTAACAATTAGTGAATGCGTTGCCCCATAGTTCAAGCAATCACTAAAACACTAGGATCCAAGGGTAAGGCTTTTGTCATATTGGTGACATGCGACTTGCCGCACCCCATGGCATCTGGTTTTATTCGTTCTCCTACTTTATGTCCGCCAAATCATCTAAGAAATCCCTACGCAAATACTCATCTGTTATCACCGATGGGCCCAGTCGAGCCGGAGCTCGCGCTTTTTTACGACCAGTCGGATTCTCCGAGGCTGACTTCAAGAAGCCAATCATCGGGGTAGCCTCGTTATGGAGCATGGTAACTCCGTGTAATATGCACCTTGATGAATTGGCGAGGGAAGCTGAAGCCGGGGCCAACGCGGCAGGAGGAAAGGCAATTATCTTTGGCACTATTACAGTGTCCGACGGTATTAGCATGGGCACACCAGGCATGCGTTTTTCACTGGTTTCTCGTGAGGTGATTGCTGACTCGATAGAAACCGTTGCCGGGGCCGAAGGATTTGACGCGGTGATCACAGTCGGTGGGTGCGATAAGAACATGCCAGGCTGTATCATGGCGTTGGCCAGACTCAATCGACCCGGAGTATTTGTATACGGTGGCACGATTCTCCCCGGCATCCACCCGGTTTCAAAGCTAGAATGCGACGCTGTCTCCGTTTATGAGGCAATCGGACAGCATGCCGCGAACAAACTTGATGACAAGGGCCTGAAGCTCATCGAAAACTGCGCTTTGCCGGGACCTGGCTCATGCGGCGGTATGTATACGGCCAACACGATGGCTTCAGCGATTGAGGCTTTGGGGATGAGTTTACCGAATAGTTCAGCCCAAATCGCGATCAGCCACGAAAAGAGAGAGGATTGCCAACGGGCGGGAGCTGCCGCGATGGCCCTACTCAAGGCAGATATAAAACCCAGTGATATCATGACCCGGAAGGCGTTTGAAAACGCAATCACGGTGTCTATCGCACTCGGTGGCTCTACCAATGCGGTGCTGCATTTGTTGGCCATGGCCCATTCCATCGGAGTGAAACTCTCGATCGATGACTTTAATCGCATTGGCAAGAAAGTGCCGGTACTTGCTGATCTGAAGCCCTCCGGCAAATACGGCATGGCTCACCTCAGTCGCATTGGTGGTCTGCCGCCGCTTATGAAAATGTTACTGGATCAAGGTCTATTGCACGGCGAATGCATGACCGTTACAGGAAAGACCATTGCCCAGAATCTGAAGAACGTAAAACCCTACCCCAAGGATCAGGATGTCGTGCGGAGCTTCAATGATCCCATCAAGGCAGATAGTCACTTGCGGGTCCTTTACGGAAATCTCGCGCCGACCGGAGCCGTTGCAAAAATAACCGGCAAGGAAGGTCTGAAATTCCAAGGCAGAGCCATTGTATTCAACAGCGAAGAAGCGGCCCAAAAAGCTATCATGTCCGGTAAAGTCAAAGCAGGCCATGTTATCGTAATTCGCAATGAAGGACCCGTTGGGGGACCTGGTATGCGAGAAATGCTTTCGCCTACCAGCGCCGTCATGGGTCTTGGGCTCGGCAAAGTGGTCGCGTTGATCACAGATGGGCGTTTTTCCGGCGGTTCACATGGATTCGTTGTTGGTCACATCACTCCCGAAGCTGCAGTTGGTGGCCCATTGAGCGTGGTTAAAAACGGCGATATCATCACGATTGATGCGGTTAAAAATCATCTCACCTTGGGTATCTCCGCAGCGGAGTTGAAAACCAGGCTCAAGGCTTGGCGGCCAACAAAACCCACTGTCACCAGAGGCGTTCTGGCCAAATATGCCAAACTGGTCACAAGTGCTTCTGAGGGAGCAGTGACAGACAAGAATCTCTAATCCCGCCAGTCATGTCCTGGGCTCGATTCAAGAAATACTACTACCAAAGTCCTGGATTGGGTCTAGGTATCGACATCAGTCGCATCCCCTTTACCGAGGATTTCCTCCAAAAAATGGAGGCTCCCATGCAGCAGGCTTTCAGCGATATGG
>DFDG01000010.1:10694-19073 GCA_002367815.1 Opitutaceae bacterium UBA3033
CTTTCAGCGATATGGCCGCACTTGAAAATGGTGCCATCGCGAATCCGGACGAAAACCGCATGGTCGGTCATTATTGGCTGCGTTCACCTGAACTTGCTCCATCGAATGAATTGAGCGACGCGATTAGTGATACATTAAGCGCGATCAAGAAATTCACTCAGCAGATTCACAGTAAAGAGATCAGGTCTGCAAACGGCAAAATGTTCACCCAGCTTTTGGTTATTGGCATAGGTGGATCTGCCTTGGGTCCACAACTGGTTAATCATGCTTTGGGTCAACCCGGGGCAGACAAATTGAGCGTTTCATTTTTTGATAACACCGATCCCGACGGCATGGACTATGTGCTCGCTGGCTTGACGGGGAAATTGGATACCACACTGGTTATCGTAGTGTCCAAATCAGGTGGGACGTTGGAAACGCGCAATGGCATGCTCGAAGCTGCCGCCGCTTTCAAAACGGCCGGAATCGATTATTCCAAGCAGTTTGTAGCTGTCACCGGTGAAGGATCAAAGTTGGACCTAATTTCAAAACAGGAAAACTGGTTGGCGAATTTCCCCATGTGGGATTGGGTCGGTGGCCGCACTTCGGAGCTCTGCGCAGTCGGTCTATTACCCGCTGCCCTCCAAGGTCTCGATATCGATGCCATGCTTGAAGGAGCGGCCGCCATGGATGCGGTTACACGCACGACCTCAACCAGAGAGAATCCCGCCGCATTACTCGCCTTGATGTGGCACTTTGCCACGGATGGTCGAGGAGCAAAGGATATGGTAGTGCTCCCCTATAAGGATCGGTTGCTGCTCTTTTCCCGCTATCTTCAACAGCTTGTTATGGAGTCTCTCGGCAAGGAACGCGATTTGCAGGGCAAGGTGGTCAATCAAGGATTGGCCGTCTACGGCAACAAAGGTTCCACCGATCAACATGCCTATGTGCAGCAATTACGTGAAGGCGTGAGTAACTTTTTCGTCACTTTCATCGAGGTGCTCAAGGATCGGGAGGGTCCATCCATGAATGTAGATGACGGCATCACAACCGGCGACTATCTTCAGGGCTTCTATTTAGGGACGCGGGACGCGCTGAGCGAAAAAGATCGGGCATCCATCACGATAACGATAGACGAGGTTTCGCCCCGCACTTTGGGCATGCTCATTGCGCTCTATGAACGGGTGGTGGGTCTTTATGCGTCATTGATTGGCGTCAATGCCTATCATCAACCGGGAGTGGAAGCGGGCAAAAAAGCCGCGTCAGGTGTTATCGAACTCCAACGCCAATTGACGACTGCCTTGCAAGGAGCTGTGGGATGTGCTCATACGGCGGATGAACTTGCTGGTATGGTTGGGGGTAGCGCTGAACTCGCATTCAAGATCCTGGAACACCTTTCCGCCAATGGCACCGTGCGTAAGAACGTTAAAACGCCATGGTTTGAATCGACCTACACGGTGTAACCTGACCGTAAAGATGCTGCTTAGATTTTTCCTATCTCTGGCCCTATTGGTGGCCGCCGTGATAGGTGTTTTCTATTATCGTGCGGCCAAACAATTAGATGTCCTGCACGGCGATTTGAAATCGTCGCATTCATTGATCGATCAACAGCAAGTCGATCTAATAAAGTCCAAGGCTGACAACCTCAACCTAAAGCAAGCGTTGGTCAAAATGGATTCAGATTTGGGTAGAGCAAAAACCCGGCTTACCAGAGCTGAGGCCGACAAGGTACAACTGGATCGGGAACTGGCCAAACTGCGCACCAGATTGCACGAAGATGATTATCGGTCAAACCAGTTGATAAGTGATATCGCGAGTTTGCATGCCGCTATTGCCAGAGCAAAAGAGGATCGAGCTTCACCTGAATCTGTAGCTGCTTTTCAATGGACCATCGAGGAGCTGAAAGGCAAACTGGCTGCGGCCAATGAAAAGTTGAATTCACTGCCAGTCGCATTGCCCAAACCCGATGGTTTAGTTCTCACGACAAACCGAAGTCGCAGTTCCATCGTTGTCAGTGTAGGACCCTCCAGTGCATTCGTAGTAATAAACTACGGTGCCAGCCACGGAGCATTACCATCCCAAATCATGACCATTCAACGTGGAACCAAAACCCTGGCGAGCGCACTTATTACTGATGTGCGCCAAAATCATTCTATTGCACAAATCCAACCTGATTCCTTGCGTGGCGCCTTGCATAAGGGTGATTCTGCTGTATTAGCCAAGTAAACATTATGAAACATACCAAAAACCGCATCATCGCCCTCCTGCTCCTCCTCCTTGCCACCTTCATGCTGGGCTGCACCTCGCGAACCGGCCGTGACACTTCAATTCCATGGGCGCGTCCAGCCAGCTTTGAGGGACAAATTCCCGGACTCACCAATCCGGGCAACTGAGTCCAGCAAACATTCCTCAAGATCCGGCTTACGCCGGATTTTTTGTTTAATAAAATGTCAGAGCCAAAAAAAAACAGTTCGCTTCAAGCCATCCCGGGGCACCTGTATGTCGTGGCCACACCTATTGGCAATTTGTCTGATATCACGGAACGGGCAAAAGCAATTTTGCCTCAAGTGGACATTATTGCTTGTGAGGATACGAGAACCACAGGGTCTCTTTTAAGTCGATTGGAGCTTTCGCACAAAACACTAACGGCTTATCATGACCACAATGAGATTCAGGCTGCAGAGTATTTGATCCAACAAATCGCTGCAGGCAAATCAGTCGCTGTCGTGAGCGATGCCGGCACGCCAGGCCTCAGTGATCCCGGATTTCGCCTGGTTCGTGCCTGTAGAAAATCGAATATCCCTGTGATTCCATTGCCCGGACCCTGTGCCTTAACCGTGGTGTTGAGTGCCAGTGGTTTGCCTACCAACGGATTTTTATTTGCCGGGTTTCTGCCTCCCAAAAGTTCTGCCCGCATTGCGTTTTTTATCAAATATCGCGATTTCGATTACACTCTTGTGCTTTATGAAAGTTGCCACCGCATCGCAAAGGCGATTGAGGAGATTCATCGTGAATTGGGACCAGATAGAGTGGTTTGTGTGGCCAAGGAAGTGACGAAGCTTCATGAGGCATTCTTGGTCGGACCGGTTGTCGAAATTAATGCCCAGCTTAGCAAAATTAGCTTCAAAGGAGAATTCGTCCTGCTCATCGCGCCAGCTTCATTTCAACTTTGAAATCGTGAGAGGTAAACCCATGGCCAATGTTGCAGTCGTTGATATTGGAAGTAATTCTATTAAGGTTTTGGTCGCCACTCGCGACCACCGAAATCAAGTCGTGGCATTATATGAAAAGGCCATGGAAGTTCGCATCAGCTCGGGAATCAATGCGGATAAGCCGATGCTGCAAAAAGAAAATATGGTGGCTGGATTGAAAGCCATCCAAGCACTGATAGCATCAACGAAAGCATTCTCTCCTCATCAAACCCAATTGGTAGCAACCAGTGCGGTAAGGGATGCGATCAATGGATCTGAATTCTGTATTTTGGTGAAAGAAAATACCGGTCACACCGTTCGCATATTGACGGGTGCTGAAGAGGCCAACGGAATTGGTCGGGGGTTATTGTGCGATCCTGCTTTGGCCACTCTGAAAGATTTTACGTTGTTTGATCTGGGCGGTGGCAGTCTCGAATGTCTGACCTTTCGTAATCGACAAATCGAGCAGGCAATCAGTCTACCGCTTGGCTGCGTCAGGTTGACAGAAAAATTCTTACCCGACGCCCACACCCCGATCAGTGAGCACACGCGAAATACCATTACGGCATACACCTTAAGAGCACTACAGGATGCAGGTCTTGGGCGGCAAATTTCTGGTTCCCATACAATCGCAACTGGTGGCAGTGTGATCAGCATCCGAAGTATCAATGCAGCCCAATTAGGCGCCTCCATTGCAGGCACTTCATCTCAGGTTTCGCGCAAGGAATTACACGAACTATTCGGAACATTTATTGGTCACACACTTTCGGTAGGGATAAATAATCCCGGTCTCTCCAAAACCCGATCCGATGTTTTTCCAGCGGCCATAGCGACTCTGTTGGGGGTAACCGAGTACGCTGCAGTCGATGTGTTTCACCATTCTTTTTATAATCTCAGATATGGTATGGCCGCGGCAGCATTGGCTGATATTTAAGAGCTCAGGATATTAGAATGGATTGCTCGTGGGGCTCTAATTTGAAGGAGATTCGAGCCACATAATCACTTGGTTTGGGCATGCCGTTCTGGGTGTAGGAATTGTGGGGCACGATCGGGTATTCAAAATTTGCTGCCGCTGGTAATTGCCAGTGTATGCCACGCCATTGAAACTCGTCCTTAATGTTCAATAATCTCTCTGGGCAAATCGTGGACTCCGTCGAGCTATGATCAATGACCTCATCGGGTTCCACGGCCAGCAAGAGGGCAAATTCATAGGTGGCACCGGTCTCATGTCTGATAATCCTAGCAGCAATCTCACAGCTGCCATCGGTTATTGTCATCCTTACAGCCACAGTGTCAGAGCCATAATCAAATTCGGCCACAGCTTCATGTTCGTTAATGCGTCTACCCAGCGCACGATCCGGCACATAGGCCCGCCCATGGGATGTGCGACGCACAGTTGAAAAACGTGGCATGGACTTGCTGTTACCTGTGCCGGCCAAGTAACCCGCCTTGGCATGCCAGAGTTCGAGAAAGTTCTGACTATCGAGCACAAAACGGTTGCTCCCCCATTCCGGCGCTAATTGCCAGCCAACGTAGCCTACCCAACCATCCCGATTAATCCGGACAGCTGGAATGTTTTTAGGCGAAAAATCACTCACCGTTACGGTATTCGGCCGCGTTGCATACAATACTTCCGTAAATGATCCGAAGAACGCAAATGCTTGGGCACCGTTATCCATTATTCCTGATTCCATCAGACATTCACGCAGCGCACGGATGTTACGCATGGCCAAGACAACTCCATTCGGATTACGCAAAAATCCGGGAGGCATAAATGCCATTGGTCGACGATGGTAACGCATCCTCACATCGACCACCACGGCGTTGGATCCATCGGGAAAAGTAAAATAATCGGTGAATCCGATCACTTTTCCGATGGCGGCCAACGCAGCCTGATCACCCGATAATTCCGAATAGACTGAAACTGCCAGAGCGGTCACCAACGAATAACCGACCACGATCCCATGTGCTTCCGGCCAATAGCCATCGGTGGACTGAAAAGGCAGCACGCAACGAGACATGAAATCCTGACCATATTCCTGCCACTCACGGCGTTTGAAATAGCAGCCGGCGCGATAAAACAACAGCGCATGCCAGGTGTCATGATTGCCGACAAATTCACTCGGAGTAATCGCGAATTTAGCGAGAAACCGCTGATAGAGAGCATCGGTGGCCCCTGCTATTGCTACGCGCATTTTATCACGTATGTCGGCACTTCCGATGCCGTCTTGCTCCATTATTTCTAACGCGCATAAAAGGTAATAATTCAACCACTCGCCAATGTGTCGTCCCCAGTCTCGTCCTCGGGAATAATGTGGCGTGTGAAATTCCGCATCGGTCATACCGAGGCAGTATTCGATATTGTGCAGGGCCAAGGCACGAAATTGGTCCCGCTCCGAAGGGGTCGCCCCCGGGACTATCCCCTGTGAAAGCTGCAAAAGTGTGTGGAAAGAAAATTGATTGTAATAGGAAGGTCCCTCCGCATTCGGCCAATCTAGCAAATCAAGATCCAAGCTACCCGAAGGACCATAATGGGGCGCAATCAACCTCGCCCAATCGAGCGTCAATTCTGCCGCAACCCGACGCAAATCATTCATGCTCTGCGCATCAGGCTTCGTGGACATGGGCAGGACTGGGGTTGACCCGAGGTTTGATTTTGATCGGTTTTACTTTGGCCAGCTTTTGCAAATCCGTGATGATATTTCTCATATCCTTGGGTATCGGCGCGCGCAGATCGATTTTCTTGCCACTGACAGGATGACTAAAAACCAAGTGCTCCGCGTGTAACATGACCCGGCCTGGTTGGTTTGGGAAACGAGGATCAGGTTTCCAACCATAGATGATATCGCCGAGAATAATATGTCCCAGTGATTTCATATGCACTCTGATTTGATGCGTGCGACCGGTGTGGATCGCACACCTTACTTGGGTGGCAATGTCGCCAAAACTTTCAACAATCTCCCAATCCGTCCGTGCGCTCCTCGCCCGTATGACGTTGTCCGCCACGGACATTTTATGACGCTGGGTCTGATTTCGGCCAATAGGTTTGTCGATAATGCCGCTCAGCAACCCAGGTCTGCCGGTGACCAGCGCCAAATATTCTTTTTGCATGGAACGAGTGGCAAACTGCTCTGATAGGCCGCGATGGGCTACATCATTTTTCGCTACCAATATTATTCCTGACGTTTCCCGATCCAAACGGTGCACAATACCCGGGCGTTCCACTCCACCCACGCCGCTCAAACTACCGGCGCAATGTGATAACAGCGCGTGGACCAATGTATCACCGCCCGTCGCTGCCCCTGGATGCACCACCATACCGGAGGCCTTGTTCAAAGCGATCATGTGCTTGTCTTCCCAAATGACATCCAAAGGAATATCTGCCGGCGTCAGGTCCGTGCTTTTGACCTCAGGCAGAGTAAAACGGAGCACGTCACCCGAATTCACCGAGTGGCCGCGTTTGATCGTATTATCACCAATCAGGACGAGCCCGACATCAAACGCACGTTGCAATGCGACTCGACTGTGCTCTGGGAATGCCAGAGCAAGCATTTTGTCAGCGCGAACCCGACTGACATCTGGTGGCACGGTGTATGAAGTAAAAATCATAAGCGGATTATTTAACGAGATTGGATATCGTCTGCTTATTGAACTCTCTGATCTTCTGAGGAACATCGGCGACATCCCATCCATTGGCCGCCAATTGACCCAACTCGGCCTTGTTAAATCCCATCTTTTCAGCCAATACGATATATTCATCTGTCAGGCTATTGTTGAACACCAGAGGATCGTCCGTGCTGATCGTGCATCGCACCCCGGCCTCCATTATTTTTCTGAGAGGATGGGATGAATAGTCGGGATAGACGGCCAGTTTGATGTTGCTGATCGGACACACATCAAAAGTCACATTACGTTCACGGGCGAGTTGGAGCACGGTCGCGTCCTCTATTGCCCGCACTCCATGTTGCACCCGGTCGACTCCAAGTTGCTCAATCGCTTCACGCACTCTGGGCGCACCGTCGAATTCTCCCGCATGACATTTGGTAATCTTACCGGCCACCCGAATTCGGGACCACACTTCAGTCGTCCAAGGTTCGGTCGGGAAACTTTCGTGACCATGAAGGTCGACGCCAGCCAAGCCATCCCAGTTTGCCAAATCATCAATCACAGAACGCAAAGGACCGTCATAGTCTGTCCTTAACATGCCCGCAAAAATCCGCACTTCCAGACCGGCCGGAACTGCTGCTCGGATCGCGGCGACAATTTCAGGTCCAGGAACGTTGATGAATTGAGTGACCGGCAGGTGAAAACTCGTCTCCACGTATTGGACGTTCTGCGTCACATGAGTGGCGAAAATGGCCTTCATGGCCTCGTAATAGCGTTCAGCTGATACAAACCATGGCAGGGCTTGATCCAGTAGGACTTGTTCAAACGTGGTGAAGTCAGGGAAGCGGTATTTTTCCGCATGAAATGGTGCCGTCACGGGATACTGATCCGGGCGCCATGCCCGCAACAAGGCGTAGGGAATTGCCCCTTCGACGTGAAGATGAGTCTCGGTCTTCGGGAGGGCTTGAATGAAATCCCTGATCACTTCTTTTTCCCGAGCAGATATTCCGGATTCAATTTGTGCAATACCTTCGGCACAAACATGCCGTCTTTACGGATCAACTTGCCGTCGAACCAAATTTCGCCACCGCCATATTCCGGGCGCTGTATGCAGACCATGTCCCAATGCACCTGTGAATTGTTTCCATTGCTGCATTCGGCATAGGATTGGCCCGGGGTGAAATGGAATGAACCGGCAATCTTTTCATCAAAAAGAATGTCCCGCATGGGGCTAAGGATGTGCGGATTAAATCCGATGGCAAATTCTCCGATGTAGCGCGCACCGGCATCACTATCGAGAATCTCATTCAAGCGTTTGGTGTTGGTTGACGTGGCCTCGACCACTTTGCCGTTTTTGAACACCAGACGAATATTGTCGAATGATGCGCCCAAATAAACCGTGGGGACGTTGTATTGGAGCACGCCGTTGACGGAAGTTTTCACCGGGCAGGAAAACACTTCGCCATCGGGTATGTTACGCAAACCACCACACTCACTCGCCCCGATGCCTTTGATCGAAAATTGTAGATCGGTGCCGGGTCCCTTTAAATGCACGTGGTCGGTTTTTCGCATGAGGTCGGCCAGCACTTTCATCCCCGGACCC
>DFDG01000119.1:0-7242 GCA_002367815.1 Opitutaceae bacterium UBA3033
CCGGCGGAGCAGTTTTGGGCTAAACCTCACCTGCGGTTCAAATTCGTGACGGCTGAGCACCAATGGCTGAATGTGCCGGATAGTTCGCCTAACGCGGTTCTCGGCGAAGCGGGAAATATGAATTACCTGCTCGATCCGGAGCGGACCGGTCGCCAATTCTTCAAATTCAAACTGAAACGCCCCCTGGATCTTTCCAAGGCGTGGCGGATTGCCCCCGCGGCGGATGAAATTGATGGGGTGGTGCTGCAGCCCGGGGATTTCTTTTTATCCTTGGCAACAGAACTGCCGATGGGCGCTACGGTTCACCGTGGTAACACGGGGTTCAGATTATTCGCCCCGCGGGCGAGTGAAGTGCGTCTGTTTGTTTGTGAAAAGCTGGGCGAGCAAGTTACCCCCGAGGTGATTGTTATGGAACCCAATACTACGGAACCCTACGTCTGGGAAACTAACCTGAAGGGTAACCGGCACGGCTGGTATTATTGGTATCAACTTGATGGCGTTCGTGATGCTTCCGGTCAGTTTGATCCGGATTTCAAAGTCCTCGATCCTTATGCTCTAGCGGCGGTCAATCACACCGGACCGGGTATCGTAATCGATCGGGTAAAGATAGGCGCACCCGACCGCAATTTTGTGACGCCGCAGTGGCAGGATTTAATCATGGCAGAGGCGCATGTGCGCGATCTTGCGGCCAATGCGCCGGTTGAAGCGACCGCGGAGGAACGCATGGGATTCACCGGATTGCGCAAATGGGTGGAGAGTCCCGATTTTTATCTGCACCACCTCGGGGTGAACTGCGTCGAACTGCAACCCGTGCAGGAATTCGATAACCGGACTCGAGAAGAATACCATTGGGGCTATATGACCACCAATTGGTTTGCCCCGGCCAGTGCTTATGCGCTGGCCCCGGAACAAGCCTCAGGGATCGAGGAATTGCAGGCTTTGGTCGCGGCGTTTCACCGGCGGGGAATGGCGGTGGTGCTGGATGTGGTATTCAATCACATCGGCGAACCGGCGCATTTGCTGTTCATCGACAAGCTCTACTATTTTGAACAGGACGCCAAAGGTCAGCTCTCGAATTGGAGTGGATGTGGCAACGACCTGAGGGCCCACGCGGCGATGGCCAAACGGATTATTATCGATGCCTGCATCCACCTGATTGAAATATATGGAGTGGATGGTTTCCGTTTTGATCTCGCGGAATTGCTGGGTTCAGACGTGCTGCGCGACATTGAGGTCGCATTGAAGCAAGTGAAGCGAGATGTGATTTTGATCGCGGAACCATGGAGCTATCGTGGGCATATCGCCGGTAGTTTGCGTGATACCGGTTGGTCATCATGGAACGATGGTTATCGCGACTTTTTGCGGGATTATGTTCTCGGAGGGAGCACGGTGGAGACGTTTGAATATTATATCAAAGGATCGCCATGGTATTGGGCAAAATGGCCGGCGCAGACGGTCAATTATTCCGAATCACACGACGACAGGACATGGATTGATGTGATCACGGAGAATCCTCACAACAATGGACAGGCACCCACCGCCAATGATCGCGGCCGAACACAATTGATGGCCGCGATTCTGATGGCTTCCGTTGGCATCCCCATGATCGCGGCGGGGCAAGATTTTCTTCGTTCCAAGGGTGGGGTGAATAACACCTATCAACGTGGCGACATTAATGCCCTCGATTATCGGCGGTTATTCCGGTTTCCGGGCACCCATTCATATTTTGCCGAATGGATTGCTTTCCGACTGAGTGAAACCGGACGATTATTGCGCCAATGGCAGCGGCCCAGTGAGGGATTTTTCAAAGTAATTGCTGCACCAGGATCGACAGCTTGTGCCGTTATTTTTAATTTCGATGGATCGCAAGGGCGGCAGCGTTTGCTTTTTGCGGTCAATCCAACTCACGGCGAGATCACGATCCCATTGGGCGATATTATACCAGACGCCGCAGTTTGGCGCCATATTGCTGATCACGAGCGGTTTTTTAGCGGCCATGGCATGCAACAGCCCGTAGAATCCGAGTTATTTTTACCTGCGATTGGTTGCGGTCTTTGGGTCGGCGAGACATGACACGACTTTTCTTCTAAACCCTTGCCACTACCGACGCGTATTACCTATTCTTTCCATTCCGCGCCCGCGCGGAACTAATATAATTCAGAAAACAACCCATAAAAACGGAGTCTCCCATGTCAGTAAAAGTAGGTATTAATGGTTTTGGCCGCATTGGCCGCCTTGTATTTCGCGCTTTGGTGGAGCAAGGCTTGCTCGGCACAACTTTCGACGTTGTCGCGGTCAACGACCTGGTTCCAGCCGACAATCTCGCATATCTATTAAAATACGACACCACCCAGGGTCGTTTCAATGGCACGGTCAGCAGCGAGAAATCTTCGCCCGAACTGGAAGAGGATGACGTGCTGGTGGTCAATGGCCACAAGATCAAGGTGCTTGGCGAGAGAGCCGGGCCTGCCGCTTTGCCCTGGAAGGCACTCGGCGTGGAAATCGTCATCGAGTCCACGGGTCTATTCACCGATGCCGCCAAGGCCAAGGGCCACATTGATGCGGGCGCCAAAAAGGTGCTCATTTCGGCTCCAGCCAAGGGTGAGGATATCACCGTGGTGATGGGTGTAAATGACGACAAACTAGACCTGACCAAACACAGCATCATTTCCAACGCTTCCTGCACGACCAACTGTCTTGCTCCGATCGTATCAGTGCTACTCAAGGAAGGATTTGGCATTGAGGAAGGCCTTATGACCACGGTCCATTCCTATACTGCCACCCAGAAAACCGTTGATGGTCCATCCAAGAAGGATTGGAAAGGTGGCCGCGCTGCAGCGCAGAACATTATTCCAGCCAGCACCGGTGCCGCCAAGGCAACTGCGCTCGTTTGTCCTGAAGTTAAGGGCAAGCTTACCGGTATGTCATTCCGGGTGCCGACCCCCACTGTTTCGGTGGTGGATCTCACCGTGCGCACAACGAAGGAAACTTCCTATGCTGAAATTTGCGCGGCGATGAAGCGGGCCAGCGAGACCTACCTCAAAGGTATTCTCGAATACACTGCCGATGAAGTTGTTTCTTCTGATTTCATCCACAGCAAATCCTCTTCGATCTTCGACGCCGGCAGCGGTATCGAGCTCAACAGTCGATTCTTCAAACTCGTCAGCTGGTATGACAACGAGTGGGGCTACTCCAACCGGGTGGTCGATTTGACGAAAAAAATCGCCGCAGGGCTTTGAGGATTAATTCTTAATATTGGCCACGGTGCCTCGAAGAGACGGAGAAGTTTCCAATTCTCGATAGCTTCGCGAATCCGTGGTCAATTTGTTTACCATGGCCAAATTCAAATCCATTCGCGATCTCGACCTCGCCGGCAAGCGCGTGCTCATCCGCGTGGACTTCAATGTTCCACAAGACAAAACGACAGGCGCAATCACCAACAATCAACGCATTGCTGCGGCTTTGCCGACGATCAAACATGCCCTTGAGCAAGGGGCATCGGTGGTATTGATGAGCCACTTGGGGCGACCCAATGGAGCGGTGGTGGCGAAATATTCGCTGCGCCCCGTCGCGGAGGAATTGCAAAAACTCTTGAAGCGGGAAGTCCAATTTGTGGCCGATTGTGTGGGACCACGGGCAGAAGCTGCGGCCTCGGCTTTGGTGCCCGGGCAAGTCCTGTTGGTTGAAAACTTGCGCTTTCATATCGAGGAGGAGGGTAAGGCAAAGAACGCTGATGGCACATCGACGAAAGCCGATCAGGCTGCAGTTGTCGCGTTCCGTGCCGGCCTCAGCAAATTGGGCGATGTTTTTGTGAATGATGCCTTCGGCACGGCCCACCGGGCTCATTCATCGATGGTCGGTGTGACATTACCGCAGAAAGCGGCGGGATTTTTGATGGAAGCAGAATTGAAAGCGTTTGCCGCCGTCCTGGATGAACCCCAACGACCGTTGCTGGCTATACTGGGTGGAGCAAAAATTGCCGACAAAATCCCTTTGATTAAAAATTTATTGGAAAAGGCCGACCGAATCATCATCGGCGGTGGCATGGCCTACACTTTCAAGAAAGTCATCAACGGCATGGAGATTGGGGACAGTCTTTTTGATGCCGAAGGAGCCAAGATTGTGGCCGAACTGGCCAGACAGGCAGAGGCCAAGGGCGTGAAGCTGATCTTCCCGGTCGATTACGTGTGTGCCGATAAATTTGATGCCGAGGCACAAACTCAACCGGCTGATGACGACTCGGGTATTCCGGTCGGTTGGCAGGGTCTTGATGCCGGTCCGAAATCCATCACGCTCTTCCGTGAGGCAATTCTAGGCGCCAAAACGATCATTTGGAACGGCCCCGCTGGCGTGTTTGAATTCGATAAATTTGCCGGCGCCACCAAAGCGATGGCGGCCGCAGTGGCCGAGGCGACCTTGGCTGGAGCGATCACGATTGTTGGTGGAGGTGATACCGCTACGGCGGCCAAGAAGTTCGGCGTTGCCGACAAAGTCACTCATTGCTCCACCGGCGGTGGGGCAAGTCTGGAATTTCTCGAAGGCAAAGCCCTCCCGGGAGTTGTTTTTATTCAAAACTAAAAGAAGGTTGGCTACAGCTTCGCGAAGTCGCAGAATAATCTATTCCTAAAGATATTCTGTGATCTGATTCTGGTCGCCAAAAATATATCCCATGATCTTACGCAAAAAATTTATCGCTGGTAACTGGAAGATGAACAAGACACCGGCTGATGCTGAAGTCTTGGTAGCAGAAATCGCGGCTGCCATTGGCCGCCAGACCGAGGTTGATGTGCTCGTCTGCCCGCCATTTACCGCCTTGGAGCGGGTGGGTCGCAAATTGGAGGGTTCAAACCTCAAACTGGGTGCCCAGAACATGCATTTCGAAGTAAACGGTGCATTCACCGGGGAAATTTCCGCCCCGATGTTGCGCGACCTCTTTGTCACTCACGTAATTCTGGGGCACAGTGAACGCCGGGCTCTGTTTGGTGAGACTGATGGATTCATCAATCAGAAGGTGCTGACTGCATTGAAGAACCAATTGCGCCCAATTCTTTGCCTGGGTGAAAGCCCGGCTGAGCGTGAAGCGGGCAGCACGCTCAAAGTCGTGCAAACTCAACTCGAGGCGGGACTCGAAGGGGTGGGCAAAGAGCAACTACCCAGTGTGATCATTGCCTACGAACCAGTCTGGGCCATCGGCACCGGAAAAGTGGCGACATCGGATCAAGCTCAGGAAGTGCATGCTTATATCCGCGGTTTGCTGACGAAGACTTTTGGTGAAACCATGGCGCAAAAGGTCCGCATTTTATACGGCGGTTCCATGAAACCGTCCAATGCTGCTGAACTACTCAACCAGAAAGACATCGATGGCGGGTTGATTGGTGGTGCCAGTCTCGAGAGTCGTAGCTTTGTGGAGCTGGTCCAAGCCGCTGCCGAGGCGAAGTAATAGATAGAACTGTGACCGCAGCCTGCGGCTCACTTCTCTCGCTTGGCCATTTCACGGATCAGCGTGATAAGAAATTCAGTGTTGCCGGGGAGTGACGCGATGGCGGTGACCGCTTGCTGGGTGTGCTTCTGAGCGATGTGTTTGGCCTCTTCCATACCGTGGAGCTTGAGGTAGGTGGTTTTGTTAACCTTGGCATCTTTGCCAGCGGTCTTACCCAAGGTAGCTGTACCGGCAGTGGCATCCAGAATGTCGTCCACGATCTGAAAGGTTAGGCCAAGGTGGCGACCGGCGCGTCGGAGCAGGGCAAGTTCCTCGCTGCTGGCCCCGCCGATATGACCACCCATAACCAACGCGCATTCAAGCAGCGCGGCGGTTTTATTCAGATGAATAAGGTCGAGTTCGGCTAGGGTGGCTTGATTGCTCTTTTCGGCCAAAAGGTCTGCCATCTGCCCTCCGATCAGCCTTCGGCTGCTGGCAGCGTTGGCCAGTTCGCTGCATAGATGGTGTGCGAGGGTTGGCTGATCAGAATAATGGAGGGTCAATATCACGAAGCTATGGGTCAAAAGCGCATCACCGGTGAGCAGCGCGGTGGCTTCATCATAGGCTTTATGGGTGGTGGCGCGTCCCCGACGAAGATCGTCGTTGTCCATGCAGGGCAAATCATCATGCACCAGGGAATAGGTGTGCACGTATTCCAGTGCCATGGCGGCAGCGAGCGCCGTATTGGATCCGGATGGAAACAAATCTGCCGCAGCCAGTAGGAGTACCGGTCGCAGACGTTTACCTCCTCCTTGGACCGCATAGCGCATGGCTTCGTGCAAACGGGTGGGATGTTCCGTCGCGGGAGGAAGATAGGTCTCAAGGCCTGCTTCGATTGTGCCTACATAGTCTGAAAACTGTTCCGGAAAACTCATACTGCCTAGCAAGTGGTTGATATTCACGTTGGGTGCAATCCTTGCTGCGTTTGAATCCCCAGGATATTGGGTAAATAAGTGGCAAATGTTTTTTGGCGTGGGAAGTGTTTTAATCGTGATGAGAACGAACTCGCCAGCGAGGCAGTGATAAGTAAAATGGCGTTTGAAAGTTTATGCCTACTTACGACTACGTTTGCCAAAAATGCGGCCATGAAATGGAGGTTTTTCAATCGATGAACGACTCCCGCTTAAAGAAATGCCCAAAATGCAAGAAACTGGCCCTCAATCGCTTGATGGGTGGTGGCGCAGGATTGATCTTTAAAGGCACGGGCTTTTATATCACCGATTACAAAAAGAAAACCGGCACTCCGGATAGTCCAAGTGCGGGCAGCGAAAAATCGTCGGCCACCGAAACGTCCAAAACCACAACTAAGACCGAAACCAAAACGGCGGAAAAATAATCCAACCCCATGAGCAAAAAAATTGACCGCGCCCTCTATGGGCCCAGCTGGACCGAAGTAACCATTGGCGCATTACTCAGCGTCTTGATTGGCCTAGCATTGTGTGCTGTCTGGTTGACGTCCAAACCGGTGGAGACCGTGCGTGAGATGCCCAAGGAACCAGTGTCAGGTATGGTCTATCATATTGAAGGAAGTGCGAACGCTACCAAAGGACGCCAATGGGAGAGTGACCGTAAGATGCTGATTGCGGGGAAGAGTATTACATTAACCGAGGATGAACTGAACACGGCGGTGAAGACATTGACCACCGATGCGGCCAAAGTAGCCATCGCTAATAAGACTGAAGAAAAACCTGCGGTTAAGATGATCAACCCGGGCACGTTGAACTTCCGCATTCAAGATAGCATGCTGCAGATTGGAGCCCCGG
>DFDG01000119.1:7437-7662 GCA_002367815.1 Opitutaceae bacterium UBA3033
CATGCTGCAGATTGGAGCCCCGGTTGAATTAAATTACTACGGGATTGCGACCAAGGTTCAGGTAGTGGCACAAGGCACGTTTGAACGCAGTGGTGATAAATTTGCCTACGCCCCTACAAAATTCTATGTCGGTTCCTGTCCGATTGTCCGATTGCCCGTTATCGGGGGAAAGATTTTGGACCTGATTCTGGCTAATGCACCGATTCCTGCCGAGTTGATTGAGGC
>DFDG01000119.1:7923-8181 GCA_002367815.1 Opitutaceae bacterium UBA3033
TGGGGCAAACTCGCCAACGTGACGATCGAGGGTTCAGAGCTAAAGTTGGCCATGCCGTAAATCGGCTTGCACTTTGCCGGTGCTCCGTCGCCCCAGTGTACTGCGCGCGTGTCTAAAAATCTGAAAAATATCGGCGTAGTTGCGGGACTCACGGTGGTCTCACGCGTGCTGGGATTGGTCCGGGATCAATTGAGTGCGGCGATATTTGGCACCTCGGCGCTGAACTCGGCCTTTATCATGGCCTTTGCTCTGCCCAAT
>DFDG01000119.1:8470-8630 GCA_002367815.1 Opitutaceae bacterium UBA3033
TTTTTCGCCGTTTGCTGGGGGAAGGATCGTTGACGGCGGCATTTGTGCCTACATTGCAGGATGAATTGCATGAGAACGATCAAATCGGGGCCTTTCGTCTACTCAGTCAGGTAACAAGTTGGTTGGCCTTGGTAACCGGAGGGTTGGTCGCGATTGGCAT
>DFDG01000108.1:0-252 GCA_002367815.1 Opitutaceae bacterium UBA3033
CAATCTGCATGCGAAAGTGGGCAATGCCGATTTCTGGTCGAAGTTGCTCTTCATCGAACAGCCGTGGCATCGCAGTGTCGCGCTCTCTCCGGCGATTGGCGAACTCGCCGCGGCGTGGCCCGATCGGCCCCCGATCATCATTGATGAATCGGACGCGGAACTCTCGAGCTTGCCCACGGCGTTGTCGTTGGGCTACGCCGGCACGAGCCACAAGAATTGCAAAGGGGTTTTCAAGGGGGTGGCCAATGCGTG
>DFDG01000108.1:447-4966 GCA_002367815.1 Opitutaceae bacterium UBA3033
CAAGGGGGTGGCCAATGCGTGCCTGTTGGCGCAACGACGCGAGCAGGGTTTACCCGCCATGATGAGCGGCGAGGATCTGTCCAATGTCGCGCCGGTGGCGGTGCTGCAGGATCTCGCGGCCCAAGCGTGCTTGGGTATCACCAGCGTGGAGCGCAACGGACACCACTACTTTGCCGGGCTGGCGCAATTTCCCCAAACGTTGCAGGACCAAATGCTCACGTATCATCCCGACTTGTTCATCAAATCCACCGCGGGTTGGCCACGTCTCAATGTGCATGAGGGGCGTATCGCCATCGGCACCGTTTTGGCCGCGCCGTTCGGTTACGCGGGTGAATTGGATTTATCGGCGATCGATCAGGCTACACTATAACTAATCCTGATCACCAGCACGTGAAACCGCCGTCGATCACGAGGTCGTGACCGGTCACAAAGCTGGCTCCGGGGGAAGCGAGAAAGATTACTGCCGGGGCGATTTCCTCCGGGGTGGCCATGCGCTGCGCCGGCGTATCAGAGATCCAGCCTTCGTGCATTTCAGACACCTTCATCGTCATGGCGGTGGAGGTGTAACCGGGGCTGATCGAGTTGACGTTGATGTTGTGCGGCGCCCATTCGCAGGCGAGCGACTTGGTCAATTGCACTACACCGGCCTTGGCGGCGTTGTAGGCGCATTGGTTTTGAGGGCGGTTAACGATTTGCGCCGACATCGATGCCGTGTTGATGATTCGTCCGCCTTTCCCTCGTGCGATCATGGCGCGACCTGCCGCGCGGGCCACATAGAAGACTGCGTTGAGGTCCACGTTGACTACGCTCAACCACTCCTCGTCGCTCATTTCCTCGGCTGGCCGGTTCACGCAGATCCCCGCATTGTTGAATACGATGTCGAGCCCGCCGAACTCGCTCACCACTTTTGCGATCAACTGATCAACCTGAGAGCTGTCGGTGACATCACCTTCAAGCGGAAGGGCGCGTCGTCCCATGGCACGAACCGCATCGGTAACGATGGAGACCTCCGAACCGGGTAGATCGAGCACCGCGACATTGGCTCCAGCTTCTGCGAGCGCGACGGCACAGACGCGCCCGATCCCGCGCGCGCCGCCTGTGACCAGGGCCGTTTTTCCCGAGAGGCTGAATTGATCAAGGATGGTGGGCATGGGGTGGTTATAAAAAATCCGCGGAGGACAAGCGAATGAGTATTTGAGGCTCCGATTAATAACTCATTTTGCAGCTTGAACATCCTGATCGTGGTGACTGGTGATTTCGAAGAATTTTCCGGTTGCTTCAACTTCGAGCACCAGACGATCGAATTGCCATTGTCCGGCTTCCTTATCGGCCACGATATGGAGGGTCGCGTCACCCTTGGGGCCACTTATTGGTGCAGACAATCTGGCCTGCCCGGTCGGCCCGGATGCATTGATATTTCCGGTTACTAAAAAACCTTCGCTCACAGGCTCTCCCAATATAGAAATTACCAAAGGATAATTTTGGGCGATGGCGACCGCACCGGTATAGGCGCCACTGGATTTTATGATCTTGGCAATCCCCCCGAAGAACAGGGCCATTACCAGCAATGAGACCAAAACCAGCGACGGCACGGTCCACTTCCAGTTGCGTTCTATCCAATTGGATTTTCTCGGCAATGGGGGAGGCGGTGACAAGAGAGGGGGCTGATGCACGACGCACTTGCTAGAGAATAAACCCACATACTACCAGTCGCGTTTGATGGAGCTACATCGAGAGTTGCTGGCATGCGGAGCGTGGCGGTCCGTGGTCGAAATGTTGCCGGATCATGGCGGCTCCGGTTTCCGAACGTTGCCGCGCCGTGTCGACCTCCAGATCGTAGAGGCCGGGTTTATGGACTTCGATTTTTTGCCATCGTGAGCCCAAGATCCTGACTCAGGTATGGTGCTTGAACTTGCCCCCAAGAGAGTAGGGCGATGCGATAGCGAGATGCCACCCACATCTGTCGGACCTATTCGTTTTGTGGTGATCAACGATTTGCATCATGCGGATGCGGCGTGTGATCCGTGGATGGAGGCACTGTTTCGGCAGGTAGCGAAAACCGAAAGAGCCAATTTCTGTTTCGGGCTCGGTGACTTTGCCGATGCCGGCCAACGCGAAAGCCTCGTGACCATTGACCTTCTCGCAAAATTATCCGGCCTGCCCTTTTATGTGACCCCGGGTAATCACGATCTCGAGTTGTCGCCGGTCGATGGATGGTTTGCTGAAGTGTTTCCCGGTCGGCGTAACTACACTTTCACAAAAAACGGTTGGCAATTCGTCGTCGTCGATACCACAGAGGGAATGAAGTATGATGACGTCATGATTTCGCCGGAAACCTTGGCCTGGCTCGAAGAGAAAGTTCCGACCCTGGACCAACGCGCACCCACAGTGTTGGCGACTCATTTCCCTTTGGCCAGCGAAGTGGAGTTTTGTCCGCTCAATGCGGATCAATTATTACAGCGACTTACGGGGTTGAATTTGCGCGGAATATTTTCCGGGCACTTTCATGGGCGGACTTCAAATTTTCGGGGCGGGGTTGAACTTGTGACCAATACGTGCGTTTCGCGAGTCCGCCACAATCGCGACGGCACGAATGTAAAAGGTTATTGGGTGTGCGATGGCGCGCCGACTGGGGAAATCACCAGACAGTTCGTTCCGTTTAACGGAGTGTGACTCCCTTCGGTAGCGCTGGCCTGCAGACGCAGGTAAATTCGCAAATATCGAATAACGTGCTATGTCTACCCGAGCATGCAGATCCCCTTCGACAACACCTATGCTCGTTTACCGGCACGTTTTTTTGCCCAGCAAAGACCAGCGAGTGTGCCCGAGGCAAAGCTGATCCGGGTTAACCAGCAACTCGCCCAGCAGCTCTCGATCGACCCGGCCTGGCTGACTTCAGTCGAGGGGTTGGACATGCTCTCGGGTAATGGGTTGCCCGAGGGGGCGGAACCCATCGCCCAGGCCTACGCCGGTCACCAATTCGCCAACTTCGTGCCTCAGCTCGGTGATGGTCGCGCGATCCTGTTGGGCGAGGTGGTGGATCGCGATGGCAATAGACGCGACATTCAGCTCAAGGGTTCAGGGCGCACCGCCTTCTCGCGCAATGGTGATGGCAAAGCCGCCCTTGGTCCGGTGCTGCGCGAATACATTGTCAGCGAGGCGATGGCCGCATTGGGCGTGCCCACAGCGCGCGCTCTTGCTGCCGTAAGCACCGGCGAAACCGTGCAACGCGAGACCCCGCTCGCCGGCGCGGTCTTTACCCGGGTGGCGGCCAGTCACATTCGCGTGGGCACGTTTCAATATTTTGCCGCCCGCGAGGATATCGATGGGGTGCGTCTGTTGGCCGAAATGGCGATTGATCGCCACTATCCCGCAGCGGCCAAAGCCAAGAATCCTTATCTCGCGTTGTTACAATCGGTCATCACGGCGCAAGCCGACCTGATCGCTGCCTGGCTGCACCTCGGCTTCATCCATGGCGTGATGAATACCGACAATGTAGCGATCTCCGGAGAGACGATTGATTTTGGCCCCTGTGCATTCATGGATGATTTTCATCCACAATGCGTGTTTAGTGCGATCGATCGCCAAGCGCGTTATGCGTGGGGCAACCAACCCTCCATCTGCCAATGGAACCTCACGCGATTTGCAGAAACGCTCTTACCTATTCTCGATGGTTCCGCCGATGAAGCGATCAAACTTGCCGAGTCGGCCCTGGCAATTTTCCCGGCTCGTTTTGAGACGAGCTATCTGACCGGTTTTCGCGCGAAACTGGGGTTGCCTGAATTGGAAAACCAGGGCGCGGCTTTTATCAAATCAACGCTCAGCGCGCTCGCCGAACAAGAGGTGGACTTCACCCTATTCTTCCGGCACCTCACCCGCGTCGCCGCCGGGGAAGATGCGGCCGCATTGATCGATTTATTTAAAGAGCCTGCGCGTGCCAAATCTTGGTTAGCCGATTGGCGCAGCGTGTCTGCTCCCGCCGAGAGTCTTTCCGCGATGCGCTCGGCCAATCCCATATTGATTCCACGCAACCACCATGTCGAAGCAGCGATCCAACACGGTTATCAAGGCGACTTCGCCCCGTTCCATCGCTTGGTCGATGCCTTGGCCGATCCCTATGTAGAACGTGCTGAATACAGTGATTTGGAGAAACCGCCGACGGCCGAGGAACGCGTCACCCAAACCTTTTGCGGCACATGAGCCGTGAAACAGAAGGAGTTTAATGTGGCCTGTTCGACAAGCCCCACGACCGGCTCAGGGCGGTGAGCAAGGCCGAACCGCTCAGGCCCCGAGCTAAGCCGAGAGGGAAAAACCCTCCTTCGCCAAGGCTATGGCTGGCAGGCTAGGAAGGTGGGAAAATACCCGACCACTGAATCCATCCTCCGGCTAAAAAGGGGTTGAAGAAAATAGTCACTCGACGGCCAAGCTGAGCGTGTCCGAGTTCAGCCTTAATCGGATGGTCAGACGCGCGGCCCGCTCGGAGATCGGGCTCTACCGCGGTGCGCCTGTCCACCCGTGA
>DFDG01000127.1 GCA_002367815.1 Opitutaceae bacterium UBA3033
GCCTTTAATCAGCGTTTCCCTAGAGGCCGGATCAGACGCCGGACGAGTTTAGGTTCATCCTTCCGTCTCAGATCGTGCTCCCATACACGAATTACTTTCCAGCCCTTGGCACGGAGCAGGCGGTTGACCTCCCGGTCGCGTTCGAAGTTGCGCCTCATCTTCTTTCGCCAAAACGCCGCCCGGGTTTTTGGCCAAGCTTGTCGGGCCGTTGGCTAGGCGAAAGCTAATCATGTGCTTGGGGCAGCCGTGCCAGAAGCAAAAGTCCACAAACACCGCTACTGGTTTGGCGCGCATGAGCCCTGAGCCTGTCAAATGGGGATATACGAAGTCCGGCTTGCCGTGAAGCTTCGATCCCCTCCGCCTGTCCCTACCGAACAATCAGTCGCATTTGGGCCACGTGGCCCAAATTGGTGGAGGGAACTGAATTCTTACCACGTGGCGAGATTCGGACAGGCTGAATTGTGGACACGTGGCCACAATTGGGGGTGGGGCAGTTCACTATCCGGCCATCGCCAAAGCCTTGGTGTCGGCGTGCGATAGCTGTCGGATTGGTTGCACTAGTGCGGATTCTTCAACCAGAGGACTTTGATTTCGGTTTCGACGGCCTTGAATTCCAGATCGGCGGTGACGAGGTCGGCCTTGCGTGTCCTGGCCAAGGCTGCGGCAAACGCGTCGGCGAGAGCCAGGGTGTCGGCGGCGCGATACCGAGCCGCAATTTCAGCCAGCTGACGGTCAGCGGCGATTATTTCAATCTGGGTATTGCTGATGAATTCCCCGGCTTGGCTGAGTGTATCGAATGCACTTCGAAAAGCTGGGAGTGGGATGAATTTTTTGGATGCAGGGTTTACTTTTTAGGGAGCGCAGATACAGTGTCGTTATCGACGTACCGGGCTTGGCCGGTGTCACTACCGGGTAGGTGCGATGCGCTGATGCCAGTTCAACCTTAACCTCAACCAAGGAGGATATATGCCAGCCCATATGGTCAGAGAGTTTCTCGACAGCCGGGGTGTAAAATACGTGACGATCCGGCATTCACCGGCGGTCACGGCCCGGGAAGTAGCGGAGTCGGCTCATGTAGCCGGACGCGATTTTGCCAAGACGGTAATGATGTGGCTCGGTGGCCAACTTGCGATGGTGGTGTTGCCATCGAGCCGCCGGATCGTGTTGCACGATCTGCGTGAATTGTTGGCGTCACCCGAAGCGCGCTTTGCGACCGAGACGGAATTTCGCGATGAGTTTCCGGATTGCGAGGTCGGCGCCATGCCGCCGTTTGGCAATCTCTACGGTCTGCCGGTTTATGTGGCGGAAAGCCTGACGGAAGAAAAGGAGATCGCCTTCAATGCCGGCACCCACACGGAGATCATCAAGATGGCTTATGCCGATTACGAAACCCTGGTTAAACCCACCGTGCTCGCATTCATGACGACGTAGGGGAGGGTGGAGCCTGAAACTTGAGATCTGAAACCTGACGAAGGGCGGTAGTCCTGATGGGTGGGTCGCGCGACCCTACCTAATGATGAGTCAATTTGGTGCCACATGGCACCGATTGGCGGGGTGGTTTGAATTGTGCGACCGGTCGCACAATTGGACGTCCGAGCCGGACGTCCCTGCCTTTAGCCTGAGTTCGGAGAGCAGGGAGAAAGAGGGATTGGAGCGGTAAACGGTAAGCTGATGGAACTGAGGGGCGAAAGCTGAGAGCGGACGATGTTGAAACCTGAAAGCTGATGAAACGCAAAGACGCCAAGTCGCGAAGTGGACGTCCACTATTATTAAACACGATGGCGCATAGCCGCTAAAGATGAAGGTCGGAGTGGCTTTCCGTCTTTGCGTTGAAGTTTGGATCTGGTTGAAATCGGACGCTCGGGCTGGACGTTCCTACCTTTGTGGATGAAATATCGGAGATCGGAGCTGTGAGGCCCGCTCGGAGATCGCGGGCCCTACCATCAGGCGCAGCAGCTTGGAGTTTTTTGCTTAAAGCCTATCGCTTTCGCGTTACCTCTGCGCGCGCTAAAGCGCGCTAACAGACCCGTCCGCGTTTGCCCGCCAGGGTGTTGGCGATGGGGTCGTCGCCGATCCAGCGTTCGTCGATGGGTTGGCTGGCCCGTTGGTAACGCGTGTCGGACGAGAGGCGCAGGCGGTTGGTCTGATTGTCCATACCGGCGTGCACCATCGTCATGCCAAAGGTGATGAAGTCGCCGGCTTTCCATTCCGGTGCCGTCAACCAACGGCCGCCAAGATTTTCGCGGAGAGATACGGGATTTTTGCTGAGGTAACCGGGGTGGCTCCAACCGCCCTTGGTGATCACGCTCTCCACTTCCTCGGGCTTGTTTTCGCAATACTCGTCCACATCCACTTCGAGGTATTTTTTGATGCGATCGGATTTATTGTGTGAACCTTCGAGCAGCATGACGCCGCCCATATCGAGCGGAGTGTCACCATAGGGAATCCAGCAGGTCAGGAGCTGGTGGGTGCCGCGACCCATGTAAACGAGATCGCAGTGCGGGGTGGAACCTTGGCCGCGACTCAGCGCACGAAACCAGGTGTAGGTGAAGTGGCGCACGGGCTCGCCAAAGAGATTTTGATAAAAGCCAAGCAGTTCGGGCCCGTAGACCACGCGTTCGATCGCAGGGTTGTTGCGCGCGGGTTCGCGATTGTAGTTGCTGGTTTTGTCGGGATGCGCGACGCCTTCGAAAGTAGGATGGGCGGGATCGAGCAGGCCCTCGGCGGCGAGCCGTTCACACACCGAGGTGCGGGCGGACATGATGAGATCACGGTCAAAAAACCCCGGAATATAAAGGTAGCCGTCTTCTTCCAAGCGACGGGCCAGTTCGCGGGGTTGGTCGAGACAATCGGCGGAGCTACGGACAAAACCGAAAGCGTCTTCCGACATATCGAGGGCATGGCCGCAGGAAGATAATTCGGAGATCGAAGATGGCAGAGGGGCGATTGGGGCTGCGGAAGGCATGGGGCGGGAAAGCGGCAAGCGTGGGGTATCTTTCTCGTTATCTTAATCTTTATCTTTCGTCAGGAGGGACTGGGGGGAATTTAGAAACCTGAGAACTGAGAGCTGAATGCTGAATGCTGAATGC